>JAJXZP010000300.1 GCA_021779995.1 bacterium
GTGTTGGTTCCCGCTATCGTGGTGGACCAGTTGAGCCCCCCGGCGATCACCTGGGCCGCGGTCTGGGAATAGGGCGTCACGGCCGAGATCTCCGGCACGTTGGCCGCGATCGCCGCGACATCGCTCATCTGGAGGGTCGTGCGCGTGCCTGAGCCGAGCTGCACTCCTCCGCTCATCATGCTGCCCGGCGTTATCACCACCAAGTTGGCTCCCAGCGTCTCGATCTGCTTGAGCACGGCCGCCTGGGCACCGGCGCCTATCGCCATGGAGGAGATGACCGCGCCGACGCCGATGATGATGCCCAGCATCGTCAGGAGCGACCTTGAGATGTTCCGCCTCAGGGCTTTCCACGCGGTCCGCACGAGAACGAGGGGACTCATGCGCGCACCTCCCGACGCTCGCCCGGGGACGCTCCGTCGCCGCCGTCCTTCGCGGCGGGCGCCGCGGGTGCGTCGCCGACGATGAGCCCGTCCTTGAAGGTGACGACGCGATCGGACCAGGCCGCGATGTCCATGGAGTGGGTCACGACGACGATGGTTATGCCGCCTTCCCGATTGAGCTGCCTGAACAGATTCATGATCTCGACACTGCTCGCGCTGTCCAAGTTGCCGGTGGGTTCGTCGGCGAAGAGGAGCGGGGCTCCGTTGGCGAGCGAGCGCGCGATCGCGACGCGCTGCTGCTGGCCGCCCGAGAGCTCGCTCGGCTTGTGGTAGAGACGCGGGCCCAGGCCGACTTCCTCCAGGAGCGTCCTCGAACGCCGATCCCGTTCCTCGCGCGCGATGCCGGCGTAGAGCATGGGAAGCTCCACGTTTTCCAGGGCGCTGGTCCTGGCCAGGAGGTTGAAGCTCTGAAAGACGAAACCGATCTGCTTCGAGCGCACCGCGGCGAGTTGGTCGCGCGAGAGGCCCGCGACCTCCTGACCCGAGAGTCGGTACGAACCCGAAGTCGGCCGATCCAGGCAGCCCAAGAGATGCATGAACGTCGACTTGCCCGAACCCGACGGCCCCATGATCGCGACGAACTCGCCGGGAAATATGTCGAGGCTCACGCCGGCCAAGGCGCGAACCGCGGAGGGTCCCTCGCCGTAGACCTTCGCCAAATCCCGCACCTCGATGATCGGGGCCCGGTTCTTCGCGCCATCTTCGGCTTTCATGGCGATCGCCCCGTCGAAGTGCCGTCCGCGGCGCCGGAGGACTGGCTCGCGCCGCCCGAATCGCTTCCCGGGGTCATCCCCCCCGCCGGCTTTTTCCAGGTTCGCTTTTTTTCGGCAGGAGAGGCGGGGGGGCCGCCGCTCGCGGCGCCCGGCTGCGACGAAGCCTCGGCCGACGCGGTCGGCGCCGCGCCCGTGTCGGCCGGGGTGCTCGACGCGGTGCCGCCGGCAGGAGCCTGCCCGCTCCGAGGAGCGCCGTTCGACGAACCTCCGCCTCCTGAGCGTGAAGGCGCGGCCCCGGTGCCGCCTCCGCTCTGCGTCGCGCGGCTCGTCGAGCCGCGCGAGGAGCCGCGATACTGCGCCACGATCACCTGCTCGCCCTCGATCAGGTTGCCGCTCGTGATCTCGATATTCTTGCCGTCCGAGAGTCCGATCACCACCTGGACGGGCATCGGATGGTCGGCGCGCAGGACCCAGAGCGTGACCTGCGAGCCGGGAGCTCCCGCCACCGCTCCCCCGCCCGGGGCGGCGCCGGAGGATTGCACCACGCCTGCGCCGAACCCGCCGCCGAAGGCGGAGCCCTGCGCGCGGTTCTGGACCGCGAGCGGCCGATACAGGACCGCGGCGATCGGCACGGTGAGAACGTGGCTCCTCTTGCCTACCTCGATGTTCACCTGCGCGGTCATGCCCGGCAGCAGCTTGCCCGAGCTGTCGTGCACGGCGACCACCGCGTCGTAGGTGACGACATTCTGGACCGTCGTCGGGTTGATGCGCACCTGGCTGACGCTGCCCTTGAATGGCTGGTTGGGATAGGCGGTGACGATGATCTGCGCGGACTCCCCGGCTGCCACGCTTCCGACATCGGCCTCGTCGACCGAGGTATCGACCTGCATGTCCGTAAGATTGGTGGCGAGCGAGAAGAGCGTCGGGGTCTGCAACGAGGATGCGACCGTCTGGCCGATGCTGATGTTCCGCGCCATGATTATCCCGGCGAAGGGGCTCACGATTATGGTGTTGGAAAGACTGTATCGAGCCTGATCCAGCTGCCCCTGGGCCACCTCGACCTGGGCATCCGCCACCTTGACCGCGGACTGGGCCGCGAGATAATCCTGTTCCGCCGTGATGGCCGCCGTCCGCTCGGTGTCGATCTGCTGCTGGTTGATGAGTCCCTGTCTGGCCAGCGGCTCATCCTGCTTCACCGTCAAATCGGCAAGATCCAACAGGGCCTTGTTCTTTCCGACGCCGACCTTGGCGCTATCGAGGTTCGCCTGAGCGAGCCGCAGGTTGGCCTGGGCCGAGTCCACCGCCGCCTGGAAGGTGGTGGGATCGAGGGTCGCCAGGACCTGGCCCTTCTTGACGACCGAATTATAGTCCACCGACAGCGTCTTTATCGTGCCCGAGACCTGGCATCCTATATCGACAGTGTTGACGGGATTCACCGTACCGGTCTCGCTGACGCTCGCGGCGACGTCGGCATAGACGACAGGGCGGGTGACATACTTCACGCTCGAACTTGAGTTCAGGTGAGACCGCAGAATGGACCAACCGCCCCAGGCCGCGACCGCGACGACGAGCGCGATTGTGATAGCCTTCGATCGACTCTTCATGCCGAATCTCCTATAGTCCCATGACATTGTACAGATTGAGGACGGACAGGTTGTAGGTCGACTTCGCCTGCTCGAGCCCCGCCTGCGCGGTCGCCAGCGTGGAGAAGGCGGTCATGACATCGAGCGCCGTGGCGGAGCCCAGGGTGAATTTTTCCTTCTGCAGATCATAGACGCCCTGCGCCTGCTCGAGGTTCTGCCGAGCCAGGGCCTGGCGGTCGCTCGCGTCCTTCACGGAGAAGAGCGCGTTCTGCACATCGATGCTGATGCTCTGCCGCTCCGTGTCCCGCTGCACCTTGTACGAATCGATCTGGTCCATCTTCTGGCGAACCAGGGAAGCCTGCTGTTTGCCGTCGTAGATCGGCGGCAGGGCCACGGTGACGCCGGCGCTGAAGGTTCCGACGCCCGAGCCGGGCGCGGCCCAAGCGGCCCCGAATCCGAGCGAGCCGTTGACCGAAACCGCGGGCGCATATTGGCTCTTTTGCAGGGAAAGATCGACCCCGGCGTAGGCGAGATTGAGATCGAAGGTCTTGAGTTCGGGTCGGTTCGCGAAGGCGGTGTCGATGGCCGCCTTCGAATCGATCCGCGGGACGGCGGGAGGGGCGACCTCCGCGACGGAGTACTGCTTCTCGATCGGCCATCCGACCGCGAGCGAAAGCCTCCTCATATCCGTCTGGATGGCGTTCTGCGCCGACCTCACATTGAGCTGAGCCTGGGTCAGGGCGACCTGCACCTGCAGGACGTCGAGCCTTGTCGCCCGTCCCGCGGTGAAGTAGCCTTGCATCTGCGCAAGCTCTTCCTGGGCCTGCTTCAAGGTGGCCTGATCGGCGACGAGGCCGTCCTGGTCCCCGAGCAAGGTATAGTAGGCTTGCTTCACCTGGTAAGCGAGGCTTTTGAGCGCCGCATCGTAGGCGACCTGCGCGATCTGATACGAGTAATAGGCCTGGCTGGAAATTCCCGCGGGCCGGCCCCCGGGATAGCCGTCGTAGACGACCTGGCTTCCCGATATGCTGAGTGCCGTCGATTGGTCGCCGCCGGCGGCGATGCCCTGCAGCGCCGAGAGGCCCAAGCTCGTCGAGGGACCCGAAAGAGAGAGGCCGGCCTGAACGTTTTCGCCCACGACGCCGGTCCCGCTTGCGCTGACGGCCGAGGTGGAAGGCGAAGCATAGCCGGGCAGGTCGCCTTCATGGAAATAGCCCGCCGACTCCCCCACCTTCAGACCATTCGCCCCAAGGTCGACGGCAAGCTGGGCCGCGGCGTTATCGAGCGTCAGCTGCGACGTCCTGAGACTCGGGGCCCCGAGCTTCGCGGCGGCGAGACAGTCATCCAGGCTTAGCGACGCCATGCCGAGACGTGAGGCGATCGGCGTCGCCGCCGCAGCTGCCGCCGCAGGCGAAAGCGCCGCCGCAGGCGAGAGGCCTGACGCCGCTCCGGCGGGCAGGGCCGCCGAAGGGGCCTGTTGCGCGAAAAGCGCGCCCGCGAACAGAGCAAGCAGGAGAAGGGAGAAGAAGAATCGCGTTCCACCCGGAGATATTCCGGCTTTCATAGGCCCCCCACGGCTTTCGGCGTCCGTACATCCGCGAATGAATGGTACGGTACGCTTCTTAAGGGGGACTGTCAAAACCCTTACGTATTTCTGAATACGGCGAAAGCGAAGGAGGAGGTGAAAAAGGGATAGCGCCAAGGACGCAAAGAGGGGGGGATGAAATGGAATTTAGCCGGGAAAAAGGTTGATTTCTTCCATACTTTGTCCTTAATCCCCCCTCTCTTGCATCCCCTCCGCGCCTCGGCGCCTTTGCGTGAAACATCTTCCCGCTATTGTGCCCTTTCCCCCGTCTTCAGTCCTCTCCCTTTTCGTAGGGAACGCCGTCCGCCGCGGGGGCCCGCGAGCGGCCCACCACCCCGGCGAGGACCACGACCGCCAGGACATAGGGGAACATCTGCACGAACTGGCTCGGGATCTGGATGCTCGAGGCGAAGGAGATGCGCGCCGCGTCGGCGTAGCCGAAGAGCAGCGAGGCCAGCACCGCCCCGATCGGACTCCAGCGGCCGAAGATCATGGCCGCCAGCGCGATGAAGCCGCGCCCGCCGGTCATGCCGGAGACCCAGCGGCTCGGGTACAGGACGGCGGCCGAGAGACCGCACATCGCGCCCGAGATGAGCACGCCCGAGTAGCGCATGAGGGTCACGTTGATGCCCAGGGTGTCGGCGGCCTCGGGATTCTCGCCGACCGACCTCAGGCGGAGCCCGAACACCGTCTTGTTGAGCACGAACCAGGACAGGATGGCGACGGGGATCACGACGAGCGAGAAGACGTTCATGCCCCGGTACGAGGGGAAGGAGTAGGGATTCATCGCCGACTGGGTCTCCTGCCCGAAGATGTTCTGCGACAGGAAGCGGGCGATGCCCTCGGCCAGGATGTTGAGCGCCACGCCCGAGATGATCTGGTTGACCTTGTAGGTGATGGTGACCACCGCGTGGATCGCGGCGAAAGCCATGCCGATCACCACGGCGAACAGCAGCCCCAGCCAGAGGCTGTGGAAGATGATCGAGCCCCAGACGATGGAGAAGGCGCTGAACAGCATGCCGCCCTCGAGGGCGATGTTGACGACCCCCGACTTCTCCGAGAACACGCCGCCGAGCGCGGCGAAGGCGAGCGGCGCGGAGGTGTCGAGGCCCTTGCAGATGTAGTCGAAAAGCGTTCCCCAGTGCATTACATCGCCTCCTTCTTGCGCAGGGCCTTGATGTACCTGCTCACGAGCTCGTTGCTGACCACGATGATGAGTATCATCAGGCCCGTGATCACCGAGATGACCGAGTTGGGGACCTTCGTGAAGAACTGCAGCCCGTAGCCGGCCTGGCGGAGGAAGGCGAAGAGGAGCGCGGCGAAAGCCACGCCGACAGGCGAGTTGCGCCCGATCAGCGCTATGGCTATCCCGTCGAAGCCGAGCCCCGAGGCTATCTGGAAGGTGTAGTAGCCCCGGACGGCGAAGATCTCCTGCAGGCCCACGAGGCCGGCCAGGGCGCCCGAGAACAGGAAGGCGCCGAGCTGGACCTTGGCGACCTTGATGCCGGCGTAGAGCGAGACGTCGGTGCTCGTCCCCACGGCCCGCAGGTCGAAGCCGATGCGCAGCCGGAAGAGGATGAACCACACGAGCACGCCGGCGAGGACGGCCACGGGCAGGCTGTAGTCGAGGTAGACCGAGTCGGGCACGTTCCAGCCCGCCGCGCGGAAGAGCCAGTCGATGTTGGCGAAGAGCGCCGTGGGCAGGATGTGCCTGGTCTGGGGCTCCAGGCTGCCCGTGGCCCCGAGCCCGGACATCGGCCCGTTGACCAGGTAGTTCACCAGGGCGAGCGCGATGTTATTGAACATTATCGTCGTGATGACCTCGTGGATGCCCCGCCCGACCTTGAGCGCCGCGGGGATGGCCGCCCACAGGGCGCCGCCGATCATCGCGGCGAGGACCACGAAGGGAATGTGCAGGAAGGCGGGCAGCGGGACGTAGATGCCCGCCATGGCCCCGACGAGGCCGCCGATGAAGTACTGCCCCTCGACGCCGATGTTGAAGATGTTGGCCCTGAAGGCGAAGGCCACCGCGAGGCCGGCCAGGAAGAGCGGCACCGAAGTGGAAAGGACGGTGGCGGTCCTCGTGCTGGTGGCGAAGGTCATCTTCCAGATCGCGTCGACCGCGTTCCCGGGATTCTCCCCCACGGCGACGACGATCAGCATGAGCAGGGCCATGGAGGCCGCGAAGCCGACGAGAGGCGCCATCACCTCGTACAAGGCATATCGGTTGAAGCGCTTCATCTGGCCTTCTCTCCCATCATGTAAAAGCCCACTTCCTCTTTCGTCGCGGACTCGCGCTCGAATTCCTTGATGATGCTCCCCTTGAACATGACGCCGATCCGGTCGGAGAGCGACATGACTTCGTCGAGGTCGGCCGAGACGAGGAGGACCGCCGCCCCGTTCTTCTTGGCCTCGACGAGCTGCTTGTAGATGAACTCGGTCGCGCCCACGTCGACGCCGCGGGTGGGCTGGTTGGCCAGCAGGAGGCGGGGCTTCGCGCTCATCTCGCGCGCGATGATCACCTTCTGCTGATTGCCGCCGGACAGCGCGTGCGCCGGCGTCTGCTCGCTCGGCGCGCGCACGTCGAACTGCGCGATCAGCCGCCTCGCGTTCTCGGCGATCTGCCTGCGGACCTGCGTCCTGAGGACGCTCACGAAGGGCTTCTTGTAATGGGAGCCGAGGATGAAGTTGTCGGCCAGCGAGAAGCTCAGGAGCAGCCCGAACTTGTGCCGGTCCTCGGGGATGTGGGCCAGGCCCAGTTCGCGCCGCGAGCGCACGTCGAGCCCGGAAAGGTCGGCGCCGAGGAGGCGCACGGAGCCTCCCGAGATTCGGGTGCGGTACGCGATGGCCCGGATGAGCTCGGACTGTCCGTTGCCCTCCACGCCGGCGATCCCGTAGATCTCGCCCGAGCGGACCCGAAAACTCACGTCGCGCAACGCCGCCACGCCCTCGGCGTTGACGAAGCCGAGCTTGTCGACCTCGAGCACCGCCGGACCGGGCGGCAGGCGCGGATTGTCGACGTTGAGGATCACCGGCTTGCCGACCATCAGCTCCGCGATGAGCGGCTTCGTCGCCTCGGCCCGGTCGAGCGTGCGGATGACCTTGCCGCGGCGGATGACGGTGATGCGGTCGGCGATGTCCAGCACCTCGTCGAGCTTGTGGCTGATGAAGATGATGCCCTTGCCCTGGGCGCGCATCTGCCGGAAGGTCTTGAAGAGCTCGTCGGACTCCTGCGGCGTGAGCACCGCCGTGGGCTCGTCGAAGATGAGGATCTCGGCGCCGCGGTACAGGATCTTGAGGATCTCGACCTGCTGCTGCAGGCCCACGGGCAGATGCTCGACCGAGGCGCCCAAGTCGATGTGCAGATTGTTGAGCTCGATGAGCTTGGCCGCCGCGGCCCTGGGCTTGGCGTAGGAGAGCACGCCGAGGCGCGAGGTCTCCGAGCCCAGAACGATGTTCTCGAGCACCGTGAACGGCGGGATGAGCATGAAGTGCTGGTGCACCATGCCGATCCCCTGACTGATCGCGTCGCGGGGGCCGGCGATGCGCGTCGTGCGGTCCCGCACGAGAATCTCGCCGGAATCGGGGCGGTAGAGCCCGTACAGGATCTTCATGAGGGTGCTCTTGCCCGCGCCGTTCTCGCCCACGAGGGCCAGGACCTCGCCTGCGCGCAGCTCGAGGCTGATCTTGTCGTTGGCCACGACGCCGGGGAAGGCCTTGGTGATGCCCTCCATCCGCAGGAGGACCGAGCCGGCGGCCGGGTCCCCGCCTGAGGAGGGGGCGGCGGCAGCCGCGTTCATCGGCATAGTTGACGCTCCTTGAACCGGCCTCGAAGTCGGCGGGGTCGAGACCGGGACCGCATTCTATCAGAGGAAAAAAGGACCGTAAACCGAAAACGGTCTACGGTCCCTCCGTCCGTTACGGACTGGACTACTTGAGAGCCTTCACGAAATCGGCGGCTTCCTGATCGTTGGTGGGAACCTTGATCTCGCCGGAGATGATCTTGGCTTTGAGGTCTTCGAGCTTGGCCAGGTAGGGGGCCAGGAAGTCCTTGTTGAAGTCATTCTGGGCGTAGCCGACGCCGTTGTCGGCGAGGGTGAACGTCCTGTAACCGCCCGCGACCGTGCCCTTCTGGATGAGGTCCGAGGCGGTGAGGAGCACCGCCTCGTCGACGCGCTTCAGGGCGGAAGTGACGATGTACTTGCCGATTTCCTTGGCCGCCGGATCTTTGTCGTTGGTCATGTAGCCGTAGCCCTGGTCGGAGTCGACGCCGATGGCGTACTTGCCATTGACCTTGGCCTCCTCGAAGAGGCCGGTGCCCGATCCGCCCGCGGCGTGGTAGATCACGTAGGCGCCCTGCTTGTACATGGTGTCGGCGATGGAGGCGGCGGTCTTGGGATCGTTGAAGGCGCTCGGGTCCTTGCCGATGTACTGGCTCAAGATCATGCCGCTCTTGCGGAGTCGCGGATTGACGTAGGCGGCGCCGGCTATGTAACCGGCCTGGAAGTCGTGGATCAGGGGCATATCCATGCCGCCGATGAAGCCGACCTTGTCCTTGGGCTTGTCGGCCACCATGAGGCCGGAGAGCGCGCCGACGAGGAAGGAGCTCTGATCCGCGGCGAAGCTCAGGCAGGTGATGTTGGAGCTGGCGACGAGATCGGGAGTATAGCCGTCGATGAGGGCGAAGTGGACCTTCGGGAAGTCCTTCGCGACCTTGACGACCGAGTCGGTGTACATGAATCCGACGGCGAAGATCAGGTTGTAGCCGCCTTCCGCGAGGACGCGCAGAAGCTGCTCACGATCCTGGCCGCCCTGCTTGGGCTCCAGGTACTTGATCTCGACGTTCGTGCCGAAGTTGACGTTGTCGGGATCATCCTTGATGTAGCCCTTGAACTGCTGGGCGATGAGCTTGAGGCCGTTGTAGGCGCTGTCGTTGAAGGACTTGTCGCCGCGGCCGCCCACGTCGAAGGCGAGACCGATCTTGAACTTGGCCTTCGGTCCGGCGGCCTGCCCGCTCTTCTGGCAGCCTGCGAACAGGATGGCCGGAATGAGTAAGGCGAAGAGAAGATACTTCTTCATGAGTCACTCCTTTTCCTTCTTTTCGTCGAAGGACGTAGGGTGAGATTTTAGTCGTCCTACCTATTTTATGCAAGCGCGGGCGCTTCGGCGATGTCCCGTGGCGGCGCCGACCGGATACCTTTCCTTACTCCGGCAGCTCGCTGACGATGATGACGCCCGAGCTTGCCCCGATCCGGCGCGAGCCTGGGGCTCGCGGCGCCGAAGC
>JAJXZP010000044.1 GCA_021779995.1 bacterium
GCCGAGGGCGGCCGGCGAGGAGGAGGAGGCAGGGGACCCGGCGGCGGGCGTCACGGCTGCGGGCGTCGCGGCCGCGGTCCCGGTCGGCTGCAGGCGCTCCCCCATCGCGGCCCGTCCGCCTGCGCTCGGCCTCGCTCGGCCGGCCTCGATCTCCGCGCCGCCGGCGGAAACCTCGGATGCCCGAGAAGCGACCGCCGGTTTCGCGTCGATGATCTCGAAGAGGCGCCGGGCGGCCTGGGCCATCTCGCCCGCCTTCTGGATCGCGGCGGGCAGGGGCAGGACGCTCTCGAAGCTCGCGAGCACGAGCACCGTGAGCATGGCCAGGTCGGCCCTCCCGAGGCCGCCCGAGGCGACGCGGGGGACGAGGACGAGGGCCGCCAGGGCCGCGGCGAGAGCGGCCATGGCCGGGATCGAGGCGTCGCCCAGGGCGCGGAGCGAATCGATTCGACGCCTGTCCGCCTCGAGCGAGCGGGCTCGCTCGTCGGTCGAGCGGGCGTGCGCCTCCGCGGCGCCCAGCACGACCAGCTCGGCCATGCCTTCCACTTCCTCCACGATCGAGGCGCGGAGCTCGGCCGAGTCGCGCACGCTTAAGCGGCCCGGCGCCGCGGAGGCCGAGCCGAGGGCGAGCGGCACGATCAGGCCCGAGGCCGCGAGGGCGGCCCCGTCGATCCAGGCCACCGCCGGGTCGATGCGCGCGAGGAAGGGCAGCATGCAGGCGCAGACCAGGACCGCGGTCAGGGCCGGCACCAGGCCGCGGACGTAGAAGTCGTCGAGCGTGTCGATGTCCGCGCGGATGCGCGCGAGCAGGTCGCCGCCCCGGAACTCGGCCAGCCGCGCCGGCGCCAGAGGCTCGATCCTCCGGAAGAACCACAGCCGGATCGAACTCAGGATGCGAAAGGTCGTGTCGTGGTTGACCAATCGTTCCGCATAACGTCCAGCCGCCCGGATGATGGCGAAGGCGCGCACCCCCGCGGCCGGCAGGGTGTAGTCCATGGCCGCGCCCACGGCTCCGGCCAGGGCCATCGAGGCGATGAACCAGCTCGACAGCGCCAGAAGGCCGATGTTCGCCAGCGCGGCCGCGAGGGCGAGGAGGACGCCGAGCGCGGCGCGGCGCCAGTGCGGGCGCATGAGGGCGGCGAGCCTCAAGAGGTTTCTGCCGTCCCGGAGCGCGGCTTTCATGCTTGCCGACCTTCCCTGTCCGTCTCCCCGCGCCGCGCCGCTTCGGCGGCGGCCGCGCCCTTGGCCAGTACGAGGCTGCGGTCGACCGCGACGCTTCGGCGGTGCGTCGCCAGGATCATCGTCCTGCCCTCGGCGAGGATCGCCATGGAATCGTTCACGAGCTCTTCGCTCGCGGCGTCGAGGTGGGCGGTGGGCTCGTCGAGGAGGATGAGCCGGGGCGAGCGCAGGAAAAGCCGCGCCAGCGCCACGCGCTGGCTCTGCCCGACCGAGAGGCCGCGGCCTCCCTCGCCGACGAGGGTGTCCAGGCCCGAGCCCAGGCTCCCCGCGAACTCGTCGACGTGGGCCGCCCGCGCGGCCTCCGCCACTTCGGCCTCCGACGCGCCTGGCCGGCCCAGGGCGATGTTGCTCCGGATCGTGCCGTGGAAGACCGTGGGCCGCTGCGGCAGCCAGGCCAGGCCCTCGTACAGCGCCCGCCGGTCGATCTGCGCGAGGTTCCGGCCGTCCAGCGTTATGCTACCGCGGAGCGGCGCCGCGAAGCCGAGCAGCAGGGCGAGGATCGTGGATTTTCCGCAGCCGCTCGGTCCGAGGAGCGCGAGATGCTCGCCCGGCTCGACCGAAAAGCTCACATCTTCGAGCACGATCCGGTCGCGATAGGCGAAATCGACATTCTCGAAGCGGATCGCCGCTCCGTGCCGCGGGCCCGCATCGCCGCCGGCCGGCCGACCGGCGGTCGAAGCGCCGCCCGTCGCGGCGAGGGCCGGTTCCGATCCGAGCGCGGCGACCGCCGAGCCGTTCGCCGGGTCTTCCGCCGAGCCCTCGCTCGCGGAACCGCCCCGGCCGGCGGCGTCCGACATTTCCGCCATGAGCTCGCGGATCTGGGCGGCGGCGGCGGCCGCTCCCATGCGCGCGTGGTACTGGGCGCCGAGCGCGCGCAAGATGAGAAAGTACTCGGGCGCGACGAGGAGGATGAAGTATCCGGCGGCGAAGTGCATCCCGCCCGAGAGCAGCCGCACGCCCGTGACCACGGCGACGACGGCGATGCTCACCGCGGTGATGAACTCGAGCATGAACGAGGAGAGGAAGGCTATGCGCAGGACCGACATGGTCGCCAGGCGATAGTCGTTCGAGGCGCGCCCGATCTCCTCGGCCTCGCGGCGGGCCGCGCCGAAGAGTTTGGCCGTCGTCAGGCCGCGCAGGGCGTCGAGGAAGCGCCCGCTCATCCTGGCCAGGGTGGTCCAGAGGCGCCGGTTCCGCTCGTGCGCCTCCTCGCCGATCGCGATCATGCTCAAGGGCAGGAACACCGCCGTGAGCGTCAGGACGAGGCCCGAGATCCAGTCGAGCGGGAAGACGACGGCCAGCACCGTGAAGGGCATGAGGCTCGCGATGGCCCGCTGGGGGAGGTAGCCCGCGTAGTAGCCCTCGAGCGCGTCGACCGCTCCCGTCGCGACCTCGGCGATCTGGCCCGTGCGCATCCGCGCCAGCGCGATCGGCCCGATCCCGCGCAGGCCCCGGATCAATTCGCCCCTGACTTTCCGCCTGACGACGGAGGCGCACTCGAAGGCCGAGCGCCGGCTTCTCCATGCCGCGAGAAAGCGGAAGGCGATCGCGAGCGCGAGGGCCCCGAAGCAGGGCGCGAGCTCGACCAGCCGGCGGCCTTCCATGATGGCCCCGTTCCCAATGGCCACGAGCAGGGCGGTCTGGAGGATGAGGAAGATGCCCGACAACTCGCCCAGCGCGACGGCGACGACGAGGGGACGCCGGGCCTCCGAGCCTCGCTCGCGCAGCCACCGGAAATCGGTTTCCATGGAAAGCGAAGTGTACGGAAGAATCGACTGGAATGGCAACCGTTCCTGTGCGATACTAAGGCGAGGCTCATGCGAAATGCGGACGCATCTCGCACGAGCCGCCGAAAAATCACCGATTTTGAAGTCGGCTCAAGAGTGGACATACTTCGGTTCTTTGCCTTCGATCGTCGCGGAAGGGGGATCGCATGAGCGTAGAGACCCTGTCTCGCATCCAGTTCGCCGTGGTGGCCATTTTCCATTTCCTGTTCGTGCCGCTGACCCTCGGGCTCAGCGCCCTGGTCGCCTACATGGAGACCCGCTACGCCCGCACGGGCGATGAAGTCTATCTCAAGATGACGAAGTTCTGGAGCAGGCTCTTCCTCGTCAACTTCGCTGTCGGGGTGGTCACGGGTCTCACCCTCGAGTTCCAGTTCGGCATGAACTGGGCCGAGTACTCGAAATTCGTCGGGGACATCTTCGGCGCCCCGCTGGCCATCGAGGCCACGGTGGCCTTCTTCCTGGAGTCGACCTTCATCGGCCTCTGGATGTTCAGCTGGAAGCGCGTGCCCAAGGGAGTCCACGCGGCCATCATGTGGGTGGTGGCCGTCGCCACCTCGCTCTCGGCGCTCTGGATTCTCCTGGCCAACGGCTGGATGCAGCACCCCGAGGGCTACGTCATGTCCGGCGGTCGGGCCCAGCTGGTCGATTTTAGCGCACTTTTATGGAATGGATTCTCCTGGGTCGAGTTCTTCCACACCCTTGCCTCCGCCGTCACCCTCTCCGCCTTCTTCGTCATGGGCATCTCCGCCGTCCACCTCCTCAAGGGCCGCAAGCCCGAGATGTTCAAGCGCTCCTTCAGGATCGGCGCCACCGTCGGCATCGTCGCCTCGCTGCTCATCCTCTTCTCGGGCGACATGTCGGGCCGCGACGTGGCCGATTACCAGCCCACCAAGCTGGCCGCCATGGAGTCGGTCTGGCACACGCAGAAGGCCGCGCCCTTCTACTTCATCGACGTTCCCGAACCCAAGCGCGAAAGCAACCTCGTCGAGGCGCTCGAGGTCCCGAACCTGCTCAGCATCCTCTCCTACCACGACCCGAACGCCACCATCAAAGGGCTCCTGGACTTCCCCGCCGACCAGCGGCCTCCCGTCGCCGTGAGCTTCTGGAGCTTCAGACTCATGGTCGGCCTGGGATTGCTGTTCATCCTCCTCGCCCTCGTCGCCCTCGTCTATTCCTGGCGCGACAAGCTTGAGCGACGCCGCTGGTTCCTCTGGATCATGGCCTTCGCCCTCGTCCTGCCCTACCTCGCCTCGGAGCTGGGCTGGATTCTCTCGGAGATCGGACGGCAGCCCTGGATCGTCTACGGGCTCCTGAGGACGAGCGACGCCGCCTCCCGTTCGATCACGGGGGGCGACGTACTGGCGTCGCTCATCGCCTTCATCGTCCTGTACGGCAGCCTGGCGGCCGTGGACGCCTTCCTGCTCGTCAAGTACGCGCGCAGGGTCGAGGAATAGGGGGGCGCCGACATGACACTTCAAATCGTATGGTTCGTGCTTTGGGGAGTCCTCTGGGCCGTCTACTTCACGCTCGACGGCTTCGATTTCGGCGCCGGCATGCTGCGCAATTTCCTGGCCAAGGACGAGACCGAGCGCGCGATCGCCCTCACCGCGATAGGCCCGGTGTGGAACGGCAATGAGGTCTGGCTCGTCACCGCCGGCGGCGCGACCTTCGCCGCCTTCCCCCTCACCTATGCCTCCATGTTCAGCTATCTTTACCTGCCGATGCTGCTCATCCTCTTTTCGCTCATCGTTCGCGGCGTGTCGATCGAGTTCAGGGCGAAGTCCGACGGGGCGCGGTGGCACTCCTTCTGGGATTGGGCCCTGGCCCTGTCGAGCTTCACGGCGCCCCTCGTGCTGGGCCTGGGTTTCGGCAACATATTCCAGGGCCTGCCCATGGCGGTCGACGGCTACCGCGGCAGTTTCCGGGGGCTCTTCAACGGCTACGGCCTGCTCACCGCCCTGCTCTTCGTCGCCCTCTTCCTCCAGCACGGGGCCCTGTGGCTGGAATACCGCACCGGGGGATCCCTCGCCGAACGCTCGAAAAGCCTCGCCTCGAAACTCTGGTTCGCGGTCCTCTTCCTGGCCGTCCTCTTCCTCGTCGCCACCGCCTTCGCGACCAAGCTCTACGACAACTTCCTCGCCTCGCCCCTGTGGCTCGTCGTGCCGGTCCTGGCCGTCGCCTCCCTCGTCGGGATCAGGCTCTTCCACGCCCGCTCGCGGGCCTTCGCCGCCTTCGTCGCGTCCTGCGCCACGATCCTCCTCGTCGTCGCGACGGCCCTCATAGGTCTCTTCCCGAATCTCATTCCTTCGAGCCTCGACCCGGCCGCGAGCCTCACCGCCTTCAACTCCTCCTCCGGGCCCCTGACGCTCAAGGTGATGACCATCGTCGCCTGCATCTTCGTGCCGATCGTCATCGTGTACCAGTTCCTCGTGTACCGCTTCTTCCGCGCCAAGCTGACCCGAGCGGACGTCGCCGATGGGGAGTACTGATCGGGCCTGCGGCCGAGGGCCCACGCGATGCTGTCTTTTCCGCCCTACGACGCGCACCGCCACGCCCTGACGCTCGCCTACCCCGGTTCCCTCGCCTTCTTCGAGTCCGTGCCGATGTCCAGGCACGGCGCCGGTTATTCACCTAGGCCTCTGACGCCCTATTCCCCGCAGCCCGGGCGAGGTGTAGAATTATTCAGGTGTAGAATTATTCAAAAGGAGTTCCCGTGTCCGACACCTCCGCCATCGTCGCTTCCGCGAGGCGCCTCGGCCTCGCGCTGCCCGCCTTCAACATTCCCTACTTGCCCATGGTCGAGCCGGTGCTCGCCGCCCTGCGGGACTCGGGGACCTTCGGTCTCGTCGAGGTCGCGCGGGTCGAGTGGGAGAAGTTCGAGGCGAGGAGCCTCGAGGCCGTCGCCGAGGAATATCGGCGCCACGACAACCGGCTCTGCTCGCGGCTGCACCTCGATCATGTCCCGGTGATAGACGAGGACGGGCTCCGCGTGGACTTCCTGCCCATCATCGAGCGCGCCCTGGCGGCCGGCTTCGAGTCGGTGATGGTCGACGGCTCGCGCCTTCCCTTCGACGAGAACGTCGCCGCGGCCAGGTCCGTCGTGGAGCTCTGCGGGCCCGCGGGTGTCGCGGTCGAGGCGGAGCTGGGCTCGGTGCTCGGTCACGAGGCGGGGCCCCTGCCGCCCTACGAGGAGCTCTTCCGCACGGGCACGGGTTTCACCGACCCCGCCGACGCCGCGAGGTTCGTCGCCGCCGCCGGCGTGGACTGGCTCTCCGTGGCCATCGGCAACGTGCACGGCGCGGTGGCCGAGTCCGCCCGCAAGGAGAAGAAGATCGAGGCGAGACTCGACCTCGAGCGGCTCTCGAAGATCTACGCCGCGGCCGGGGTTCCCATCGTCCTCCACGGAGGCACCGGAATCAAGCCGGACAACGTGCGCGCCGCCGTCGCGCGCGGCATAGCCAAGATCAACATCGGCACCGGGATCAGGGCGCCCTACGAGGCGGCCCTCGCGCGCGGTCCGGCCGCCGCCAGGGACGCGGCGTATCGCGCCACCCTCGCCGAAATAGAGACCCTCGGCCTGGGCGGCAACGCCGTACGCCTCGTGGGATAGGGGAGGAGCCCGTGAAAAGCGCCGCTTCGAAGCTCGCAGCCTTCCCCGAGCGGAACAGGGGCATGGTCGACGGGGCCGTGCCCTGCCCGCCTAACTTCGGGGACGAGAACGGCGCGGCCGAAGTCTTCGCGGCCGCCGACCTGCCCGTCTTCGTCCTGGCCGGCTCCCGCCGCCACCTGAGCGTGAGGCCCGGCAAGTTCCTCGCGCCCCCCGAGAAGGCGCTCACGAACCGCCTCGGCCGCGAAGTTATTCGCTTTCAGAGCCCGCCGTGAGTCTCATCGGCGTCGACATCGGCACGAGCACCTGCAAGGCCGCCCTCTACTCCGCCGGCGGGAGACTCATCGCCGGCGCCTCGCGCAGCTACCCGACCCTCCATCCCGCGCCGCTCTGGGCCGAGCTCGACTCGCGGCTCGTCGTCTCCGCGGCCATCGACGTCGTGCGGGAGCTCGGCGCGAAAGCCGGGAAGGAGCGCGTCACGGCCCTCGCCTTCAGCGCTATGGGCGAGGCCATGACCCCCGTCTCGGCGGACCGGAAGATTCTCGGCCACGCGATCCTCATGGCCGACCGTCGGGGCGAGGAGGAGATCAGGCTCTTCGCCGGGCGCTTCGACCCGGACGAGCTCTACGCGATCAATCCCAACATCGTGTCGCCCAACTACTCGCTGCCCAAGCTCCTGTGGCTGCGGCGCGAGCGGCCCCAGCTCTACGCGTCCGCGGACCGCTTCCTCCTCTTCGCCGAGCTCGTGCCCTATCTGCTCGGCCTCGATCCCGTGACCAGCTACTCCCAGGCGAACCGGACCCTGCTCTTCGACCTGCGGGCCCAAGCCTGGTCGGATCGGCTCTGCCGCGAGGCCGGCATCGACCCGGCGCGGCTGCCGGCTCCCGCCCCCTCGGGGCAGGTGCTGGGCGAACTCGGGGCTGCGGCGGCCGAGCGGCTGGGCCTGGGCAAGGGCACGCTCTGCGTCCTCGGCACGCACGACCAGTGCGCCGCGGCCCTCGGCTCGGGACTGTGGTCGGCGGGCGGGGCGGCCTGCGGCATAGGGACCGTGGAGTGCATCACTCCCGTCTACGACGGCATCCCCGATCTGGGCGCGATGCGCGCTCTCGGCTTCAACGTGGAGCACCACGCCGTGCCGGGGCTCTACGTCTCCTTCATCTACAACCAGGCGGGCAGCCTCGTGAATTGGTTCCGCTCGACCTTCGCCTCGACCGAACGGCTGGGCAGCGAGAGCGAGGCCTTCGAGCGCCTCTCCGCCGAGATGCCCTCCGAGCCCACGAGCCTCCTCGTGCTGCCGTACTTCGAGCCGGTCGGGGCGCCCAAGTTCATCCAGGACGCGTCCGGGCTCATTTTGGGGCTGCGCACCTCCACATCCCGCGGCGAGATCCTCAAGGCAATCATGGAGTGCGAGACCTACTTCTTCCTCGAAAGCCTCGGGCCGCTGCGCGGTCTGGGCATCGACACGCGGCGCTTCGTCGCCTCGGGCGGGGGTGCCAAGTCCGCGGCCTGGCTCCAGATCAAGGCCGACGTGATGGGCCTGCCCTTCGAGCGCGCCACCGCGCCCGAGGCGGGAGCGCTCGGGGCCGCGATGATAGCCGGCCTCGGCTCGGGCGTCTTCGCGTCCTACGCCGAGGCTGCCGCGCTCTATGTCGGCCGCGGCGAGGTCTTCGAGCCCGATTCCCTGCGGCACCGCATCTACGCCGAGAAGTACGAGCGCTACAAGGAACTCTACCCGAGGCTGGCGGACATACTGTAAAAAATCACTACCTCGGCGTTTTTGCGCGCGAAAGATCGGCGGAAATGTCTCGTGCAGAGGCGCAGAGGGGAGGACAGGCTAGGGATGGAAAAAATTGAGAGCATATCGAAACGTCACTCCATTCCTTCTCTCTCACCGCTCTCCCTTTGCATTTCTTCGCGCCATTTGCTTTTAGATTCTCAACTCTGCCGGTACGCCTCGGCTCTCAGCGGATCGGGAACTGCGTGGCCTGGCCCGCGACGATGTACCAGGTCACGAACATCGCGTTGACGAAGGCTCCCGCGTAGACCCGCCCCGTCTTCTCGAAGAACCAGGTCGAGAAGAGCGCGACGATGGCCATCAGCGGCAGGAACTGATCGGCCACGATGGTGTTGAGCGGCTGGCTCGGGGTGAGCAGGGTGCCGCCGGCGAAAAGCGGAAGGTACTCCGCCGCGAGGAAGACCACGAAGCCGCCGGCCATGAGCATGATTGGCGCCCAGTACCGCGTCGCGACCTTGGCACCGGGCAGGCGCATCTGGCCGTTCAGGATCACCGAGGACATGAGGAAGAAGGCCGCGAAGGGCGGAAGGTAGCGCAGGAAGATGCCGAACTGCAGGCTCGACAGGGGCTTCAGCGCCAGGACCCAGAGGCGGAAGTCGATCTTGAAGAAGTAGTCCGCGAGGTGGAGGACGAAGCCCGCCGCCACCACCGTCGCGAACGCCAAGAGGAAATCCCGCCCGATGAGGCGCCAGGGCAGGCCCTGCCCCTCGGTGAGCCCGTAGCTCTGCGGACTGCCGCCGGCCTTCTTGTTGAGGATGAAGTGCCAGAGCAGGAAGAGCACGAGGCTGATGAGGCCGTTCAAGACGGCCCAGACCATGATCTGGCTCGTGATGGTCTGGGGGAAGAGCCACGAGGCCTTGACGAGCGCGCCGAGGTCGAAGAAGGGGTAGAAGGTGAGGATCGGCACGGCCATCGCGACGACGGCCCCGATCCACCACGATCCGCCGCGGATGCCCTTCGTTTCCGGCACCGCGCGCGCGATCGGGGCGAAGCTCGTGGCGCCCAGGAGCGAGCCGCCGAAGCCCAGCATGAACACGATGAGACCGATCAGGGCGACGAAGGTGCCCAGCTCCTTCCACATCCAGATCTGGTCGGAGTTCGGCAGCGGCGTGCCGCCCTGGAGGGTCTGGGCGAACCAGCCGAGCGCGTAGCCGATCGCCTCGGTGGAG
>JAJXZP010000101.1 GCA_021779995.1 bacterium
GTAGATGCGCTCGACGCCCTCGGCCTTCGCCGAGCTTTTCAGTTCGCGCAGGGAGGCGTCGACGGCCGATCTGAACTCGGCCGGGTCCATGAAGTTCGAGATCTTCATGGCGGCGAAGACGCTGCCAACGTCGGTCGGGTTTTCCATGTTGTCGGCCAGGAAACCGGGGAAGTGGGCGCCGTAGCTGGAGCCGGTCATAACGCCGCACAGGAGATCGATGGCGAGGGCGAGGCCGTAGCCTTTGTAGCCGCCCATGGGGGCGAGAAGTCCGGCGAGGGCGGCCCGGGGGTCGATGGTCGGGAGGCCGCGCTCGTCGAAGACCCAGCCGGGCTCGAGGGGCCTGCCGTGTTTGGCGTAGAGGGCGACGCGCCCCCGCGACACGAGGGTCGTGGCCAGGTCCAGCACGAAGGGCGGCTCCCGCCCCGCGGGGATGGCGATCGCGAAGGGGTTGGTGCCGAGCAGGGCCTCGCGGCCGCCCGTGGGAGCCATGGTCGCCGGCGCGTTGGTCGAGCTGAAGCCGATCATGTCGCGCTCGAGGGCCAGCATGGCCCAGTAGGCCGCGGCGCCGTAGTGGTTGGAGTGCGTCACCGCGACGAAGGCCGCGCCGGTGGCCTCGGCCTTTTCGATGGCCAGGCGCATGGCCCTGTCGGCGCCGACCTGGCCGATGCTGTTGTGGCAGTCGAGGAGGGCGGTCGAGGGGCTGTCGCGCAGGAGCTCCAGGCGGGTCTGGGCGCTCACGACCTTGCGCCGAATGCGCTCGACGTAGACCGAGAGCATCCGCGTGATGCCGTGGGAGTCCACACCGCGCAGGTTGGCCTCGATGAGGGAGTCCGCGAGAAGTCTCGCGTCGGCCTCGGCCACGCCGATTTCGCGGAATACCCGCTCAGTCCACTCGGCCAGCGCGCCGACCGGGTACCTCGCGCCTTCGTCCATCACCGCCATGTTGCACCTCGCGGCCCACGATACTCCGCCGGGAGCGGCCCTGGCAATATCGCGGGCCTGTCCGGCCGTCCGCGTCCCGGGCGGCGGAGGCGGGCTGCCGCCCGGAGCCTCAGCAGGAGCCGCGCTCGACTATGCCGCCGAAGAGCATGACGGCGCGCGCGCTCAGCTGGGGCGAGGCGATGCGGCTGGACATGAGGTCGACGGCGCACTGCGCGATGGCGTCGCAGGGCTGGTGCAGGGTCGTGAGGGGCACGCGGAGGTGCTTGGCGTACTTGACGTCGTCGAAGCCGATGAGCCTGATCCGTTCGGGGATGTCGAGCCCCAGCTTGTCGAGGGAACTCATGAGGGCGGCCGCGGTCTCGTCGTTCTGGCAGACGAGGTCCTCGACGCCCGAGCCGACGATGTGCCGCGCCACGAAGTCGATGTCTTCCGGGTTGCCCTCGTGCACCCACTCAGCCTGCGGCAGTATGCCCGCGTCGAAGAGCGCGGAGCGGTAGCCCTGCGCGCGGATGGCCACGGTGTCGGCCGAGCGGGGGCGCCGCAGGAAGTCGACGCGCCGCCGGCCCGAGGCGAGCAGGCGGCGGGTGACCAGATAGCCGGCTCGGAAGTTGTCGATCCCGACCAGGTCGAAGGAGCTGCGCTCCGGAAACGGCAGGTAGTCGGCGTCGAGGAGGACCGTGGGCACCCGGGCGGTCCGGAGAATGTCGATCACGCCGCGGTTGATCGCGCCGCAATTGTCGCGGAACTCCAGGGGAGCGAAGAAGACGCCGGCGACCTCGTTCTCGACATAGCGCCGGGCGAGCTGCTCGATGTCTATCCTGCCCTCGCTCCGCTCGGAGGAGGAGCCTCCCCAGAGCAGCGAGAAACCCAGGGCGTCGGAGAGTTCGGCTATCTTGGCGCAGACGGGCTCGAAGATCTCGCCCTTGCCCAGGTCGGGCACGATGAGGCCGATGAGGCGCGACCTCGATGAGGCCGTCGCGGCGTTCGGCGTCACGTAACTCCCCGAACCGGTGCGCCTTCGGAGCAAGCCCTCGTCCTTGAGGGCATTCAGAGCCTTGGTCACCGTGGGGCGAGACACGTTGTAGCCCTGCGCGAGTTCGGCTTCGCTCGGCAGCTTATCGCCTTCGCCGTAGTGGCCCGTGCCGATCGCCCGCTTCAGGTCTTCATAGATATATCGGTGCTTTGCGCCTTTTCCGTTTTCCATTACCGCCACCATTCATTCGAAGCGAAACCGTGCTTCTGAGATATTTTGCCGGAGCAGCTCGGACTTGCTCAATAGAGCTGCCAAAAGGGGCTCCATATTTACAGAAACTTTAACCTGTAAACATTGAACTGTCAATTTGGGAAGAAAATCAAAAATATCGAGATAAAATAGCCATTTGTCGACGTACAATTTACAGATATTCTATCCGGTTACTATCAGGTTTGAAAAAAAAGATTGCACGGCCGAACGAGTCGTGCTATGGTGCTTGCACGGGTTTCGCCGGGTGGGTCCGGGGTCGGTCTGGCGTACGACAGGGCGATGAGGGCTGGCGCCTGGAGTGCTCATCTCGTTACACAGGAGGATTTCTTCATGAAGAAAATCACCGTTCTCATCGTCTGTCTGGCCATGGCCTTCTCGGCCTCGGTCTTCGCCCAGGGGAAGGGCAAGAACGGCCAGGCGCTCTCGGTCGGCGCCACCTTCGGTGACATCGGCAACCCCTTCTTCTTCACCATGGGCAAGGGAGTCGACTTCGCCGCCCACCAGATCGATCCCAACGCCAGGGTGACTGTGCTCTCGGCCAACTACGACCTCAATACCCAGGTCAGCCAGATCGAGAACTTCATCGCCGCCGGCGTGGATATCATCGTCCTCAACGCCGTCGACACGAAGGGCATCGCCCACGCCGTCCAGGAGGCTAAGAAGGCGGGCATCGTCGTCGTGGCCGAGGATGTCAACGCCGACGGCGGCGTCGACGCCACGATCACCTCCAACAACTTCCTCGCCGGCACCCAGGCGGCCCAGTTCCTGGTCGACAGGCTCAAGGGCAAGGGCAATGTGGTCATCGTCAACGGTCCCCCCGTCAGCGCCGTCATCGACCGCGTGGCCGGCGCCAAGGCCGTCTTCGCCAAGTACCCCGGGATCAAGGTCCTCTCCGACAGCCAGAACGCCGGCGGCAGTCGCGACGGCGGGCTTCGCGTCATGACCGACCTGCTGACCGCCTTCCCCAAGCTCGACGCCGTGTTCGCCATCAACGATCCCACGGGCATCGGCTGCGAGCTCGCGATCAGGCAGGCCAACCGCCAGAAGCAGATGTTCGTCGTCGGCGTGGACGGCTCGCCCGACGCCGTCGTCGCGCTCAACGACACGTCCTCGGTCTTCCTCGCCTCGGCCTCCCAGGACCCCTACACCATGGCCACCCGCGGCGTCGAGATCGCCTACGGCGTCATGCAGGGCAATCCGCCCGCTAAGAAGCTCAACCTCATCCCGACGACCCTCATCACCCGCGAGAATGTCGCGAGCTACAAGGGCTGGACCAAGCCGGAGAATTGAATCTCGGAGGCGCGCTAGAGTCGCGTCGTTTGCGCTGACAAGGCCGAAGCTCTCCGCCGCCGCGCGCCGTGGGCGATGCCGGCGGCCGGAGGGTTCGGCCGCGTCTATACGGAAAGGATTTCGACAGTGTCCGATCCCAAGGTGAGTCCTCGGGTGATTCTCTCGACCCGAGGCGTGTCGAAGCGCTTCCCCGGCGTCCAGGCTCTCAGCGACGTGAGCCTGGATGTCCGCAAGGGCGAGATCCACGCCGTCATGGGAGAGAACGGGGCCGGCAAGAGCACCCTCATGAAGATTCTCGCCGGCGTGTACATTCCCGACGACGGCCAGATTTTCCTGGACGACCGGGTGGTCAGGCTCGAGAACCCCCTGAAGGCCCTGCAGCTCGGCATCAGCCTCATCAACCAGGAGCTGAACATAGCCGGCAACATCAGCGTCGCCGAAAACGTCTTCATGGGCAGCGAGCTGGGACGCTTCGGCCTGGCGCGCCGCGCCGAGATGCGCCGCCGGACCCGGGAGGTGCTCGACCTGCTCGGCGCTCCCTTCGCCGCCGAGACGCGCGCGGGGCTCTTGAGCATCGCCGAGAAGCAGCAGATCGAGATAGCCCGCGCCCTCGTCCACAACTCCCGCGTCATCATCATGGACGAGCCCACGGCGGCCTTAAGCGAGAACGAGACCGAGAAGCTCTTCACCCTCGTCGACTCCCTGAGGTCGCAGGGGATCGCCATCGTCTACATCAGCCATCGCATCAACGAAATCCTGAAGATCGCGGACCGGGTCTCGGTGCTCCGCGACGGCCGCTACATCGGCACGCTCGAGGGTTCCGAGATCGAGTCCGAGGCCATCGTGCGGATGATGGTCGGCCGCACGCTCACGGATTTCTACCAGCACCGCGTATCCACGGAGAAGACCGAGGGATTCTTCCGCGTCGAGGATTTCTCCGACGGCAAGAAAGTCAGGAACGTGAGCTTCTCGGCCGCGGCCGGAGAGATCCTGGGCATTGCCGGCTTGGTGGGCTCGGGCCGCACCGAGTTCGCGCGCATGGTCTTCGGGGCCGACCGCCGGCTGCGGGGCGAGGTGTATCTCGACGGCCGGAAGATATCGATCAACTCGCCCAAGGACGCCATCCGCCACGGCATCGGCTACGTCCCCGAGGACCGCAAGTCCCAGGGGCTCTTCCTCGAGATGAGCTCGCACGACAACATCACCATGAACGTCATCGGCACGACCTCGCGGGCGGGCCTCATCGCCGGCCGCAGGAACAACGCCATCACCTCCCAGGCCATCGAGCAGCTCAACATCCGTCTGGCGAGTCCCCGGACGAGGGCGGTGTCGCTCTCCGGCGGCAACCAGCAGAAGCTGCTGCTGGCGAGGTGGCTGCAGATCGCGCCCAAGGTCCTCATCCTGGACGAGCCGACCCGCGGCGTCGACGTCGGCGCCAAGAGCGAGATCTACAAGCTCATCGGCGAGATCGCGATGCGCAAGGTCGCCGTGATCTTCATCTCCAGCGAGCTGCCCGAAGTGGTCGGGATCGCCCAACGCGTCCTCGTCATGCGCGAGGGCGCCCTGGTGGCCGACCTCAAGGGAGAGAATATCGACCAGGAAACCATCATCGCGTACGCGACGGGAGTCCGCGAAGCACAGGCGGCGTTCGCCGCGAAGACCGGGAGATAGGGCACATGGAATCCACCACGAAGAAGAAGACCGGAAGAAAGGGCGGCGGGCTCTTCCAGAGCCTGGGCATCCTGCCCGTGCTCGTGCTCATCTGCGCGCTGTTCGCCGTGATGAACCACAACTTCCTCACGTCCAACAACCTGATGAACATCCTGCGTCAGGCCTCGATCAACATCGTCATCGCCGCGGGCATGACCTTGGTCATCCTCACGGCGGGCATCGACCTCTCGGTCGGCTCGATCCTCGCCTCGACGGCCGTGCTGTCGCTCCTCTCCTCACTCGACGCGCATCTGCAATGGGCCACGATCCTCGTGCCCCTCGTCGCGGGGCTCGGCATGGGCGTCATCAACGGCATTCTCATCGCCTACGTGCGCCTGCCGCCCTTCATCGTGACCATGGGCAGCATGACGGCGCTGCGCGGGGCGGCCTATCTCTTCGCGAACGGCACGACCGTCATCAACAACAATCTCAACTTCGCCTGGATCGGCAACAACTACCTCGGACCCGTGCCCTGGCTCGTCATCATCGCCTTCGTGGTGATCCTCGTCCTCTGGTTCCTCCTGCGCAAGACCGTGCTCGGCGTGAGGATCTACGCCGTCGGCGGCAACGAGCAGGCGGCCAGGCTCACCGGCATCAAGGTCGGTTTCGTGCTCATCTTCGTGTACGGGATCAGCGGACTCATGTCGGGCTTGGGCGGCGTCATGACGGCGAGCCGGCTGTACAGCGCCTCGGGGCTCCTGGGCAACGGCTACGAGCTGGACGCGATCGCCTCGGTCGTCCTGGGCGGCACCAGCCTCGTGGGCGGCATCGGAGGGGTGCCGGGGACCCTCATAGGCGCCCTCATCATGGCCGTGCTCAACAACGGCCTCACCCTGATGAACATCTCCTATTTCTGGCAGCTGGTCATCAAGGGTCTCGTGATCATCATCGCCGTCACGATCGACAAGTTCCGGACCACCTCGAAGCGCTGATGCGGCTCGGGATCGACCTCGGCACGGGCTCGCTCAAGGCCATGGCCGTGGAGGCCGACGGGAGCGTGCGCCTCGCCTCCGCCGCCTATCCGGTCGAAGCGAGGGAGCGCGGTGCGGCGGAAACCGAACCGGAGCTGTGGCTCTCCGCCCTGGACGAGGCGCTCGCCTCGCTCGGCGGAGCCGGGGAAGCCGAGTGCGTAGGCTTCTCGGGCCAGATGCACGGCGTGGTGCCGATCTCGCTGCGCGAGGGCGCGCTCGCTCCCGCGATCCTCTGGGCCGACCAGAGGAGCAAGGAGATGGTCGAGGCTTTCCGCGCGGCGGCGGCTCCCTTCGGCGGGCGCCTCGTGAACGCGCCGGCCGCGGGCATGGCGGCCCTCACCCTGATGTGGCTCAAGCGCCGCCGTCCCGATCTCTACGACCGGACCGAGGTCTTCCTCTTCCCCAAGGACTACCTGCGGTGGCGGCTGACCGGGGAGGTCGCGACCGACCGCAGCGACGCCTCGGGCGGCCTGCTCTACGACCTCGCGGCCGACCGCTGGGACCGCGAGCTGATCGAGGCCCTGGGGCTCGACGCGGGCAAGCTGCCTCCCGTGCGCGGCAGCGCCGAGACGGCCGGCAGGGTCGGGCCGGAGGCCGCGGCGCGCAGCGGCCTTCCCGAGGGCGTCGCCGTGGCGACAGGGGCGGCCGACACCGCCGCCGCCCTCTACGGCTCGGCCCTGACCGCCGATCGCGGCGTGCAGATCAGCGTGGGCACCGGGGTCCAGATCGCGCGACTCCTGTCCCGCATTCCCCCCTATTCGCCGTCGCTCAACGTCTTCGCCGCCGCCGAGGACGGGCTGTGCTTCCGGATGGCCGCGATGCTCAACGGCGGCATCGCGCTCGAGTGGGCGAGGGGGCTTCTCGGCCTGGGCTGGGAAGAGGCCTACGCGGCCTTCGAGTCGCGACGCATTGCGCCCGAGGGCGAGCTCATGTTCCTCCCCTATCTCGCCGGCGAGCGCACGCCCTACATGAATCCCGAGGCGCGGGGAGCCTGGCTCGGTCTGTCTCTTCGGCACGGCCCGCTGGACCTCCTGCACGCGGCCCTGCTCGGTGTCGCCTGCACGATCCGGCTGGGGCTGGAGACACTCGGCGCTGCCGAGGGCGAGGAGCTCCGGTTCGTCGGGGGCAGCGCCCGCTACCCGTATTGGACCCGGCTCGTGTCCTCGGTCCTCGCCCGGCCGCTGCGCCTGTTCGACCTCTCCGACCTCTCGGCCCGCGGCGCGGTGGCTCTCGGGGCGGTCGCGGCGGGAAAGGGCGGCCGCCCCGAGGAGAGCCCGCGGCGCGTCTTCGTCGAACCCGAGCGCCTCGACTGGATCGAGGAGTATTACGACCGTTTCAAGGGCGCCTACCTGCGGCTCTTCTCGCCCTGAGCCGAGCTTCCCGGACTTCCGGTCGGGACGAGCGGGTCGGCCGCGCCGACGGATGCGCAGGCGAGCGGCGCTACGCGGGGTCGGCCGCGCCGACGGCACAGCCGACAGCCGCGCCGGCGGCACAACCGGCGATATGCTCTTGGCAGGCCGGCGGGAGTCTGGGGTATAGTGGACCTCATGCCCGCGGAGCACCACACCGAGTCGAAGAGCGCTCTCCGCCTCGACGGCGAAGAAGACTCAGGCAGAGGCCGCCGAAACGGTTTCCGCTTCCGCCTGTGGATGGCCGCCCTCGTCGTGGCCGCTCACGCCCTGGCCCTGGCCGTCTTCTTCAGCGACCCGCCGCGCCCTCCCGGCAGCTCGGACTGGCCCCTGCAGTTTTCGATTCTGGTCGCGCTTTCGCTGGTCTGCAGCCTCGTCTCGCAGCGCTTCGACCGCAAGGTCGTTCCCGCCATCCTCCTCGGCCTTCAGCTTTTCCTGCTCGCCGCCGCCGACTACCCGGACGGGGCCGAGCAGAAGCTCACCTTCATTTTCCTGTGCATCCTCGTCGTGACGCTGCTGTCCCTCCTCCGACTCCCCTACTACCTGATCGCGGCGGCCGACGCGCTCTTCGTCCTCGCCTTCCGATTCCGCCCCGTGCGGGTCTGGAACGGCCTACCTGCCGCACCGGGGATGGAAGACTCGCTCCTCCTGCTTCTCTCCCTGGCGCTCGTGTCGGCCGTGCTGGCGCGGGTCTTTCGGCTCTACGAGGCCTTCGAGGCCCAGGCCAGGGACCTCGAGGCGATGGACAACTCGATCAGCAATCTCTTGAACGCCAATGTCGATTTCCAGAATCACGCGGTCCAGGTCGGCGAGCGCTCGACCATAGAGGAGCGGAAGCGCCTCTCGCGCGAGATCCACGATATCGTCGGCTACACCCTCATCAACCTCAAGATGATGCTGGAGTCGGCGATCGACCTCGCCGGCTCCAGCAACCGGCAGCTGGCCGAGCTCCTGGCCCGGGCGAGGGACCAGGCCCAGTCGAGCCTGGGCGAGACTCGCATGGCGCTCCAGGCCTTCCGCGACATGGAAAAGTCCAACCTCGACGCGGTGTCGAGCATCCACAGGATCATCACGCTCTTTTCGCGCGCCACGGGTATAGAGGTCGAGGTGAACTATGGTAATATGCCTTGGGGCATCGACGAAGAGTTGGGCGGCACGCTGCGCAGGATCGTCCAGGAGTCCATGACGAACTCGTTCCGGCACGGCCGCGCCACGCGCATCCAGATCGGTTTCTGGATCGCCCATGAACGCCTTCTCGTGAAGGTCGACGACAACGGGCAGGGGGCGGCCGAGATCAGGCCGGGGATCGGCCTTCTGGGGATGCGCGAGCGCGTCGAAGGACTCGGCGGCAAGCTCGAGATCGACAGCGCCGGCTACGGCTTCTCGATCCGGGCGGAGATACCGCTCGGGGCCGAGGACGTCCAGGCGCTTCCGCCGCCGGTGACGGACCTGGCGGCGAAGGGATAGGTCATGCGCGACAAGACCCATATTCTGATCGTGGACGACCAGGCTCTCTTCGCCGACAGCCTCAAGTCGGTGATCGGCTTCCGGGCCTTGGACTTCCAGGTCGTCGGCGTGGCCGCCGACGGCGAGGCGGCGATCGAGCTGGCGCGGCGGGAGCGGCCCGACATCGTGCTCATGGACATCCGCATGCCGGGGCTCGACGGGGTTCGCGCCACGAAGCTCATCCACGACGAGTTCCCCGAGATCAAGATCATCGTCCTCACCTCCTTCGACGACGACGATTACATCTTCGACGCGCTGAGCCACGGCGCCATGGGCTACATCCTCAAGGATATTCCCGTCAATGAGCTCATCTCCTCGCTGCGGGCCGTCCGCGACGGGACGATATCCATGTCGCCCTCCGTGGCCCGGAAGGTCCTGGGTCGAGTGCGGTCAGAGCCGGTCGGGGGAGCTCGCGGCGCCGAGCCTGCCTCGCCCGGCGCGGTGGCCGCCTCGCCCGGTCAGGTCGCAGCCACGACCGGGCAGGCCGTAACCGGAGCGGTCCCGCTCGGCGCGGTCCCGGCC
>JAJXZP010000171.1 GCA_021779995.1 bacterium
GATCTCGGCGAAGTCGCCGCGGCTGGAGGCGAGGCGCTCGGCGTAGCGCACGGTGCCGAACTCGGGGTCGAAGGTCCCGGCCACGAAGTCGCCGAGGTCCTCCAGGATGAGGGTCGCGAGCGTCCTCGATTCCCCGCTCGAGATGCGTCCTCCGGAGGAATCGAGAAAGGCCGCGGCCCGCGAGCCGCGCGGCAGCTCGACCGCCTGCGCCAGGCGGTGGGCGAAGGAAGGATCGCCGCCCGAGAGGAAGTCCACGATCGGATCGATCCATTCCAGGTAGAGTCCTTCGTAGGAGCGGTAGCGATCGATCTCGCCGCGGACTGCGCCGTCCGACTCTCCCTGCGGCTCCTCGTCCCCGAGGCGAAGGCGCGCGTCGGAGAAGAGGCGCTCCAGGCCCTTGCGCGAGAAGATTCCGCGGTAGAGGGCGATGCCGTGGTCGAAGGAGCTCGCCTCGTGCCCGCGGCCCCGAAGGAAGGACTCAAGATAGTGGACCGCGGGGTAGGGCGCATTGAGCTGGGTAAAGGGAGGCTGGACAAGGACTGCCTGCATGAGGGGAGTATAGGCCGGGCGGAAGGGAAGCGGGAAGGACGTTCGAGGAAACGCGTTGACGGCTGCGGGAAACCTGCGTACAGTTCGGACGAGCGGCCGTCTCGGACTCGAGGGGCGGCCTTCGCCCGACGAAACATAAGGAGGCCCGGCCATGCTGAATGCCACGATCGCCGCGAAGTGCAAGGAAGTCTATTCGCAGTTCTTCGACTCGTCCTTCAACGAGGCCACCAAGGGTCCGGGCTCCTTCGTCCGGCCCCACGTTGGTTCGCTGTACAAGCTCGGATCGCTCACCGGCCTCGTCATCTACCTCGCCCCCTACGATATGGTCGTGATGACCATCCAGATCAAAGGCGGGAGAGATATCGTCGCCGCCTACAGCTTCTTCGAAATCGCCGGAGGTACGAAGGTCGTCGCTAACATGATCAACGTTCCCTCGACCGAAGAGGGCGATCGGATCATCGAGGCGGTCGAGGCGAGCCTTGCCGATTTCAAGCGGCACTTCGGCGGGCTGAAGGAAGAGGCGGAACCGGCGCGCCGAGCACCGGCGCGGAAGGCGCCGCGGGCGGCACGGTCCGCCGCCTCGGGCGCGCACGGGCCTGTTGCGAAGGCCGCGCCTGCCGCGAGGTCGGCGAAGGCCGCGGTGAGCCCACGGAAAGCCGCAGTGCAGGCCAAGGCGGCGAAGCCTGCGAAGCGCGTCATGCCCGCGTCCGCCGCGTCGCCCGCGAAGCCCGCGCCCGCCGCGAGGCCTGCGAAGGCCGCGGCGGCGAGCCCACGGAAAGCCGCAGCGCCGGCCAAGGCGGCGAAGCCTACGCCCGCCGTGAAGGCCGCCGCTTTCGGCAAGCCTGCGCGGAGTGTCGCCTCCTCCGTCTCCGCGCCGAAGAAGAAAGCCTCCGCGCGGCCCGCCGCGTCGGCGAGAAGCATGGCGCCGCGCGCCTCCCGCCCGCGATCGTCCACGAGAGCCTGAGCGCGACATGAAATCCTACACCGAGGAACTGTGGTTCCAGACCGCCAAGCGCTACGAGTTCATCGACATCACCGACCGCGTCGAAGGAGCCCTCGCGGCCTCGGGCGTCAGGGAGGGGCTGGTCCTCGTCAACGCCATGCACATCACCGCGAGCGTGTTCATCAACGACAACGAGTCGGGGCTCCACGCGGATTTCCTGGACTGGCTCGAGAAGATGGCGCCGCACGAGCCGGTCTCGGCCTACCGCCACAATGTCGGCGAGGACAACGCGGACGCGCACCTGAAGCGCCAGATCTTCGGACGGGAAGTCGTGGTGGCGATCACCGAGGGCAGGCTGCACTTCGGCCCCTGGGAGCGGATCTTCTACGGCGAGTTCGACGGCCGTCGGCGCAAGCGGGTGCTCGTGAAGATCATCGGGGAATAGAGACGACTTCGGCGCCGCCGCGCGGGCCGGTTCCCGTCATCCCCTCCCCGAGATCACGTGAAGGTCTGTTTGGCGATGGCGCCGAGGTCGCCGAGATTTTCGCAGACGACGATGCCGTTTTCACGGAATGCATCGAGCTTGCCCTTGCCCGTGCCGGAATTGCCGTTCACGATGGCTCCGGCGTGGCCCATGCGGCGTCCGGGCGGGGCGGTGATGCCGGCTATGAAACCGACGACGGGCTTTTTCATGTTCGCCTTGATCCAGGCGGCCGCTTTCTCCTCGTTGTCGCCGCCGATCTCGCCGACCATGACGATGCCCTCGGTCGCGCGGTCCTCGTTGAAGGCCTGGAGTACGTCGATGAAGTCGGTGCCCTTGACGGGATCGCCGCCGATGCCCACGCAGGTGGTCTGGCCGAAGCCCGCGTTCGTCAGGGCGAAGACGGATTCGTAGGTGAGGGTTCCCGAGCGGGAGACGACGCCGATGGGGCCGCCCGGCTTGTGGATGAAGCCTGGCATGATGCCGATCTTGAACTCCCCGGGCGTGATGATGCCCGGGCAGTTGGGGCCGATGAGGCGGACGGGCTTGTCCGCGATGTATCGCTTGGCCCGCATCAGGTCCATGATCGGGATGCCCTCGGTGATGCAGACGATGAGCCCGATGCCGGCGTCCGCCGCCTCCATGACGGCGTCGGCCGCGTTGGCCGGCGGCACGAAAATCATGGTGGCGTTGGCCTTCGTGGCGGCCTTCGCCTCGCGCACCGAATTGTAGATCGGCCACCGGTCGATACTCTCCCCGCCCTTGCCGGGAGTGACGCCGCCCACGACATTCGTGCCGTACTCGGCGCACTTCTGCGCGTGGAAGAGCCCGTCCTTGCCCGTGATGCCCTGGACGATGAGGCGGATGGGTTCGTTCGTGAAGATGCCCATGCTCGTTCCTCCCGTCTCACTTCACCGCCGCGGCGATCTTCTCCGCGGCGTCGGTCAGGCTATCGGCCGTGATCATCGGCAGGCCGGACTCGCGCAGGATGCGCCTGCCCTCTTCCACGTTGGTTCCCTCCATGCGTACGACGAGGGGGACGGAGAGCTTGGTCTCCCTGACCGCGGCGAGGACGCCGTTGGCCAGGGTGTCGCAGCGCAGTATGCCGCCGAAGATGTTGATGAGGATGCCCTTGATGTTCGGGTCGGACAGGAGTATGTGGAAGGCGTTGGCTATCTTCTCGGCGCTCGCGCCGCCCCCGACGTCGAGGAAGTTGGCCGGCGCCGCCCCGGCCGCCTTGATGGCGTCCATCGTGGCCATCGCGAGACCCGCGCCGTTGACCATGTTGCCGACATTGCCGCCCTCGAGCTTGATGTAGGCGAGGCCGTACTTGAAAGCATCGATCTCGTGCGGGTCCTCCTCGTCGGTGTCTCGGTAGGCGAGGATGTCCGGGTGCCGGTAGAGGGCGTTCGAGTCCACGTCGATCTTCGCGTCGAGGCAGAGGACCTTGTCGTCCTCCGTGAGGACGAGAGGGTTGATCTCGAGCATCGAGGCGTCGTAGTCGAGGTAGAGCCTGAAGAGATTCTTGAGCATGCCGAGGAACTGCTTCGAGGCGGCCTTCGGGAGACCCAGGCCCTCGGCGACCTCGCGGGCCTGATAGTCGAGGAGCCCGGCGAGGGGATCGACGTAGACCCTGACGATCCTCTCGGGACTCGTCTCGGCCACCTCCTCGATCTCCATGCCGCCCGCCGCGCTGGCCATGACGAGATGCATGCCGGTCTCGCGGTCGGGCAGGATGCCGAGGTAGAGCTCCTTCGCGATCCTGCAGCCCTCCTCGACGAGGAGGCGCCTCACGAGGCGGCCTTTCGGCCCCGTCTGCCTGGTGACGAGGGTCATGCCGAGGATGGACTTGGCGTGCTCCCGGGCCTCGGCGATGTTCTTCGCGAGCTTGACGCCGCCGCCCTTGCCTCGTCCGCCCGCGTGGATCTGGGCCTTCACGACGACCGGCCAGGAGCCGAGGCCGGCGGCGACCTCGACCGCGGACTCGACGTCGAAGACGGCCTCTCCCTTCGGGACGGGCACCCCGTACTTCGCGAAGAGCTCCATGGCCTGGTATTCGTGTATCTTCATGGTGCGCTCCTATTTCGACCCGAAGCCGGCGCGCAGGTACTCGCGGTTGAGGCGGGCTATGTGCTCGACGCTGATGCCCTTCGGGCATTTGGCCTCGCAGGCATAGGTGTTCGAGCAGGCGCCGAAGCCTTCCTTGTCCATCTGCCTGATCATCGCGATGACGCGCTCCTTCCGCTCGGCCTTGCCCTGGGGCAGGAGCGCGAGCTGGGAGACCTTGGCCGCGACGAAGAGCATGGCCGAGCCGTTCGGACAGGTGGCCACGCAGGCGCCGCAGCCGATGCACTGGGCGGCGTCCATCGCCTCGTCGGCGATCTTCTTGGGCACGGGGATGGCGTTGGCCTCGGGAGCCTGGCCGGTCTTGACCGTGACATAGCCGCCGGCCTGCATGATGCGGTCCAGGGCCGTGCGGTTGACCACGAGGTCCTTGATGATGGGGAAGGCTCTTGAGCGGAAGGGCTCGAGGACGATCGTGTCGCCGTCATGGAAGCGCCGCATGCGGAGCTCGCAGGTGGTATTGTGCTCGAAGGGGCCGTGCACGCCGCCGTTGATGACGAGGCCGCAGGAGCCGCAGATTCCCTCGCGACAGTCGTGGTCGAAGGCGATCGGATCCTTCCCGGCCGCCACGAGCTCGCGGTTGATGACGTCGAGCATCTCCAGCACGGAAGCGTCCGGCGAGATGCCCTTGGCCACGTAGTTCTCGAAACGGCCGGCATCGGCCGCGTCCCGCTGTCTCCAGATCTTGAGTTTGAAGTCCATGTTCCGTTCCTCTCACTTGTAGTTGCGGCTCGTGGGGATCTCGTACTCGAAGGCGAGCTCGTCCTTGTGGAGTTCGGGAGCCTGCCCTTCGCCCTTGTACTGCCAGGCGGCCGCGTAGGAGAAGGCTTCGTCGTCGCGCTTGGCCTCGCCTTCCGCGGTCTGGTGCTCGACCCGGAAGTGCCCCCCGCAGGACTCCTCGCGGTGGAGGGCGTCCGAGGCGAGGAGCTCGCCGAGGTCGATGAAGTCCGCGACCCGGGCTGCGCGCTCGATCTCCGCGTTGAGATCGTCCGCGCTTCCCGTCACCTTGAGGTCCTTCCATAAGTCCTTTCGGATCCGGCGGATCTCCTCGATCGCCTCCTCCAGGTCCTTCTTCTCGCGGGCCATGCCGACCTTCTCCCACATGACGTGGCCGAGGCGTCGGTGGAAGGCGTCGACGGGCGTCGTGCCGTTCACACTCATGAGCTTTTCGATGCCGAGCTTCGCGTCCTCGGCGACCCGGGTCACTTCGGATGCGTCGGCCTTCACGCTCTCGAACTTCGTCCTGGCGAGGTAATCGGGTATCGTGGCGGGCAGGACGAAATAGCCGTCGGCGAGGCCCTGCATCAGGGCCGAGGCGCCGAGACGATTCGCGCCGTGGTCGGAGAAGTTGGCTTCGCCCGCGACGAAGAGTCCGGGTATCGTGGACTGGAGCTGATAGTCGACCCAGAGGCCTCCCATCGTGTAGTGCATGGCGGGATAGATCCGCATGGGAACCTTGTAGGGATCTTCGTCCGTGATCTCCTGGTACATATCCATGAGGTTCCCGTACTTCTCCTGCATCTCCTCGCGGCCCATCCGGCCGATGGCCTCGGCGAAGTCGAGATAGACGGCGCGCCCCGTCTTGCCGACGCCGAAGCCGTTGTCGCACATCTCCTTGGCGCGGCGGCTCGCGACATCGCGGGGCACGAGGTTGCCGAAGGAAGGATAGAGCCGCTCGAGATAGTAGTCGCGGTCCTCTTCGGGTATCCGGTCGGGACTGCGAGCGTCGCCTCCCTTCCTCGGCACCCAGATCCGGCCGTCGTTGCGGAGCGACTCGCTCATCAGCGTCAGCTTGGACTGGTAGTCTCCCGCGACCGGAATGCAGGTCGGGTGGATCTGCGTGTAGCAGGGATTGGCGAGGTAGGCGCCTTTGCGCCAGGCCTTCATGATGGCGGATGCGTTCGAGGCGAGGGCGTTGGTAGACAGGTAGAAGACGTTTCCGTAGCCGCCCGTCGCGAGGATGACGGCGTGGCCGAGGTGCGTGCTGAGCTCGCCCGTCACGAGGTCGCGCACCACGATGCCGCGGGCGCGGCCGTCGACGACGACGAGGTCGACCATCTCCTTGCGGCCGTGGAAGGTCACGCCGCCGGCGCGGATATTGCGCGAGAGGGCCGAGTATGCTCCGAGGAGGAGCTGCTGGCCGGTCTGGCCCCGAGCGTAGAAGGTGCGCGAGAGCTGGGCGCCGCCGAAGGAGCGGGTGTCGAGGCTTCCGCCGTATTCGCGGGCGAAGGGCACGCCCTGGGCCGCGCACTGGTCGATTATGTTGCCGGAGACCTCGGCGAGGCGGTAGACGTTCGACTCGCGGGCGCGATAGTCGCCTCCCTTCACCGTATCGTGGAAGAGACGGAACACCGAGTCGCCGTCGTAGACGTAGTTCTTGGCGGCGTTGATGCCGCCCTGGGCGGCGATGGAGTGGGCCCGGCGGGGCGACTCGTGGAAGGAGAAGGACTCGACCTTGTAGCCCTGCTCGGCGAGCGTGGCCGCGGCCGCGGAGCCGGCGAGTCCCGTGCCGACGATGATGACGGTGTACTTGCGGCGGTTGGAGGGGTTCACCAACTTCATGTCGAATTTGCGCTGCGACCAGCGCTTTTCGATGGGGCCGCTCGGAACCTTGGGATCGAGTTTCATCGGGCACCTCCGAAGTACATGACGAGGGGGATCGAGGCGAATCCGGCGGGTATGAGGAGCCAGATGACGACGCCTACCGCGTCGATGAAGCCCCGGTACCTCGCCGTGCGGAGACCGAGGCTCTGGAAGAGAGCCTGGAAGCCGTGCTTGAGATGGAAACCGAGGATGACGAAGAAGAGTTCGTAGAGCGCCACGACGTAGAGAAGGCTGAACTCGCGGGCCACCAGCTCGTACATGTTCACCGTGCTGCCGGAGAAACGGCTGGCGACGAAGAACTGGAGGAGGTGCCATGCCAGGAAGGCGAGGATGGCGAGACCCGTGTAGATCGAGAGCCTCGAGGAAAGCTTGATCGTTTTCGAAGTGCCCTTCACGCCGTAGCCGTGGGGTCTCGCTCGGCGATTCTTCAGCCAGACGTAGGCGCCGAGGCAGAAGTGGAGAATGAATCCGCCAAAGAGAATCCACTCGATCGGGCGGATGGCGGGGAAGCTTCCGAGGAAGGCGCCGAATTTGGAGAAATCGCCTCCGGTCCCTTCGAAGAGGAAGAGGTTAACCGTGAGATGGAAGATCAAGAAGCTGACGAGGAAGAAGCCCGTCAGGGCCATCAGCAGTTTCTTGCCTACGGAGGAAGAGAGGAATTCAAGAGCTCCTGACATCCTGTGGCCTTTTCCCGGCGAAGTGCCGGTTTAAATGGGATTGTATTCGGAGTACCACGGATGTCTCGGTTTCGCAAGTAAAAAGCCGAATATAGCATGAAGAATATACAGCAACTTGAAAATACATAGCACATCAAATCTCGTCTCCGGCGGGGTGCAGGGGCCGACTTCGGGGGTCTCGAGATCGGTGTCGAGGAGCCTTGGAGGGCGGAGCCTGCGCGCCGGGATCAGTCCCGCACTACCGTCTTCGGTCGGCGCGGATGGATCTGCAGGAGGAACGCCGAGAGGGCCACGAGAAGGACGATCGCGATCAGGAAGGTGTCGATCGATCCGATGACCTCGGAGACGAGGTTGAGCTCGGCGGTCTCGGCCTCGACTCGGCGGCGCCGCTCGTTGCCGGGCTCATCGGTCATGATAAAACTATAGTCGCGGCCCGGCCCGGAGTCCAGCGCCGGCCTCGGCGCTCCGGCGCAGGGCGGCTGCCCGGCCCAGGAGCCCCGGCCTGTACAGGGTGCTGCGATTGCGCCCGCCGGCCTTGGACAGGTAGAGGGCGCGGTCGGCGCGGCCGAGGCAGGTCTCGGCGAGGATGGGGCCGGGCCCCTCGATCTGGTAGCAGCCGATGCTGGTCGTGACGCCAAGGGATTCGCCCCCGAAGGGAACCACCAAGGACTCGATGGCCCGCCGGATGCGCTCGGCCATGTCGAAGAGGGTTTTTTCGTCGCACTCCACGGCGAGGACGCAGAACTCCTCGCCGCCGAAACGCGCGCCCATGTCCTCGGCCCGGATGGTCTTCTTGATGGTGGCGGCTATCGCGACGAGGATCTCGTCGCCGGCGAGGTGCCCCCAGGTGTCGTTGAAGATCTTGAAGTGATCGATGTCGAGCATGAGGATGCCGGCGCGCGAGCCGTGACGGCGGATGCGCGTGATTTCCTGCTCCAGGCGCTGCATGAAATGATAGTGGTTGTAGAGCCCGGTCTTGAGATCGGTGATGGAGCTTTCGTGGTGCAGACTGTTCTGGATCCCTATCGAGAGAAAACGCGTCATGCGATCCACGTACACCTTCTCCGGCTCGGAATACTCGCCCCCGGCTATCTTGCGGCCCAGAAGCACGATGCCGTACAGGACGCCCAGGCCGCGCATGGGGAAAAGCACCTCGGGATCGAAGTCGCGGAAGACGGGGCCCAGGCCGTCGCTGCCGATGCGCCGTTCGAGCTCGCTGTAGGCTATGGGGTAGGGCGAGGCGGTGAAGAAGCTTTTCAGGACCGGATAGTACGCCGTGGGGAATTTGTGCTCGTCCTTCCTGAGATTGTGGTAGCTGTAGTGCGAAAAGCCGCCGCCGCGCGGCGTCTCGATGAGGAGCATGAAATGCGTGGGGATGAAGCGCTCGAGGAAGCGGGAGATGACGAAGTCGATCATCTTGTCGACTTCGGCGAGCGAGATCAGGGTCGTCGCGTCGTTGATGAGCGTGTCGAGCTCCCGGTTCTCCTTGCGGAGGGCCGAGATATCGTCGAGGGCGCCGGATTTTTCGAGGAGGTTGAGGTGTTCGAGGTAGGCCGAATCGACCCGAAGTTCGTTCGGCTCCGGTCCCGTCTGGTTCTCCACGCGAGCAGTATACTACCACCGCGAGGCAATTGTCCTCTGCGCGCCCGACCCCCGGCGAGGGCCGGGCGCGGCCGCCTCATTTCGCGATGAGCGCGGCGAGGGCCTCGGCCGTGAAGCCCAGGTGCTTCGCCACCTCCTCGCCGGGCCCGGACTCGCCGAAGCGCTCGATCGAGAGGATGTCCTCCGCCTTGGCGATGCGCTCCCAGCCCATGGCGACGCCGGCCTCCACCGCGACGACCCTGGCCTTCTCGCCGAGCATGGCGCGGCGGACCGTCTCGGGCTGGGCGTAGAAGAGCTCGCGCGAGGGGACGGAGAGGACGCGCACGTTCGTGCAGCCGGCCTTGCCGCCGAGCTTCTCGACCGCGGCGAGCGCGAGCGAGACCTCGGAGCCCGAGGCGGCGACCACGATCTCCGGCTCTTCCGGGGTGTTGCGCACGACGTAGGCGCCGAGGCCCATGGTGTAGGGCCACTCGGGATCGTCCTTCTCGAAGACGGGGAGGTTCTGGCGGCTGAGCGCGAGGACGGTGGGGCCGTCCTTCCTTTCCATGGCGATGCGCCAGGCGACCGCCGTCTCGGCGGCGTCGGCCGGCCTGAGCA
>JAJXZP010000066.1 GCA_021779995.1 bacterium
CCCGGGCACGGGCCTGCCGGACCCGGCTCGGCGCCAGGTCCGCCGCGGCCTGCGCGTCTACCTCGAAGACCTGCGCTCTCCCTTCAATGTCGGCGCGATCTTTCGCACGGCCGACGCCTTCGGCGTCGAGGAGCTGGTCCTCTCGCCCCTGGCCGCCGATCCGCGCCACCCGCGCGCAGCTCGCAGCGCCATGGGGGCCGTGGACATCGTGCCCTGGCGGCGCGGGAACCTCGAGGAGCTGGCCGCCCGGGGGTCCGTGTTCGCCCTCGAACTGGGCGGCACGCCGGCCAGGGACTTCGCGTTTCCGGCCGAAGGGACCGTCGTGGTGGGCTCGGAGGAGCTGGGCGTCTCGCCGGAGGCCCTCGTCCTGTGCTCCTCGGGCAAGGTCTCCATCCCGATGGCCGGGGCCAAGGGTTCGCTCAACGCGGCGGTGGCCTTCGGGATACTCCTGTACGCCTGGACGAGCTCGCTGTAGGACCGCGTCCGTTTCACCGGCCGAAATACCATCGTCCTGCGACTCCGTATGAGGAATTCGCGTTTGACCTATCCGGGATCAGCGGCTATACTCGTTCTCACTAACATAACCCCATAGGGAGGCTTTCCATGGCCAAGGTAGAACTCAAGAAGCTGGGCAAGGTGTACGAAGGCAATGTCCGCGCGGTGGACGACGCCAACATCGTCATCGACGACAAGGAATTCGTCGTGTTCGTCGGTCCTTCGGGCTGCGGCAAGTCCACGACCCTGCGCATGATCGCGGGCCTCGAGGACATCACCGAGGGCGAGCTCTTCATCGACGGCAAGATGGTGAACGACGTCCCGCCCAAGGACCGCGACATCGCGATGGTGTTCCAGAACTACGCCCTGTATCCCCACATGACCGTCTACGAGAACATGGCCTTCGGTCTCAAGATCCGCAAGCTGCCCAAGGCCGAGATCGAGAGCCGCGTCAAGGAGGCCGCCCGCATCCTCGACATCGAGAAGCTCCTCGACCGCAGGCCCAAGCAGTTGTCGGGCGGCCAGAGGCAGCGCGTCGCGGTCGGCCGCGCCATCGTCCGCAATCCCAAGGTCTTCCTCTTCGACGAGCCCTTGTCCAACCTGGACGCCAAACTCCGCGTCCAGATGCGCGCCGAGCTCATCGAGCTGCACGACCGGCTCAAGGCCACCATGATCTACGTCACCCACGACCAGGTCGAGGCCATGACCATGGGCGACAAGATCGTGGTCATGCGCGACGGCAAGGTCCAGCAGATCGGCAGCCCCCTGTACCTCTACAACCAGCCCATCAACAAGTTCGTCGCCGGCTTCATCGGCTCGCCGCCCATGAACTTCCTCACGGTCAAGGTCGGCGAGGAAGGCGGCAGGATCTTCGTGGAGGAAGCCGCCTTCAAGCTCTATCCCGCCGCGGAGCACTCCTCGCTGCTCAAGTCCTACATCGGCAAGGAAGTGTCCTTCGGCATCCGCCCGGAGGACCTGCCCTACGCCGATCACCAGGGCAGCGGCGTGATCAAGGCCAAGGTCACCGTCGTCGAGCCCCTCGGCGCCGAAATCCACGTCTGGGGCACCACGGGGACCCAGCCCCTCGTGGCCAAGGTTCCGCCCCACCACATGTTCAAGATCGGCGACGACGTGTCCTTCGCCCCGGTCATGGAAAAGGCGCGCTTCTTCGACCGGGACACCGAGCTCTCCATCCTCCCCGTCAAGTGGGACGAGAGAGCCTAGCGGCGAACCTTCCGCGCGAATCCGGGCCGTCGCCATGGGCGGCACGGCCCGGTCCGCCTGGGAGCCATCTCCGGCCGATCCTCATCCTTGATAGTGCCCCTCGCTTCGTCTATAGTTGCAGGGATGTCTAAAACGATTGCCGATCGTATCGCCGCCCTGATCGAATCGACCGGCCGCATCGAAAAGGAAAGCGAGCAGGCCTACCTGGCCCTCGGACGTCTGTTCCCGCTCCTATCCTCCGAGATGGCCAGGAGCGCCGACATCGCCGAGCGTTCGCTTACGGGCATAGGCTCCGCGCTGTCGATCGGCTCCCCGGCGTCGGGCGGCGGACGGGGCGATTCGGGAGCCTTTTTCCGCGCCCTTCACGATCGGGACACGGCCTTTCTCGAACGCATCAACGACAGCATGAAGCGCCTCGGCTCGCTCGACGAGATCATCGCCCGAATCCGGGCCGACTCCGAGGAGATGGAGATCATTTCGCTCAACGCGATGACCGCGGCCCTCAAGTCGGGCAACGAGGGCAGGGCCTTCTCGGTGATCACCGACGAGCTCAAGCGCCTCTCGGGCAGCACCATCGCCCTCGCCGACTCGGTGACCGGGATCGGACGCTCCCTGCTTCAGTCCTTCGACCGCCTCCGCTCCTCTCTCGCGGAGCTCGACGCGTTCCGCAGCGATTATTTCGCCTCCCTCGACGAGACGGTGACCAAGGGCTTCGGCGAGATCGAGCGGAAGGTCGTCTCGGCGACGGACTTCTTCGCGGCGCTCCTCGCGGAGGCCCGGCGGGTCGGCGAGCCGGTGGCGAAGGTCATGCAGGATATCCAGCTGCAGGACATACTCCGCCAGTCGCTGCAGCATGTCGCCATCTCGCTGCGCGAGGCCGAAGACGCCGCGGTCTCCGACGGCGACTCCGCCTTCGTCGCAGCCGTCATCGAACTTTCCCGCAACCTGCTCGACGAAGTGGGCGAGAGGCTGGGAACGGGCGCCGCGGCCTTCGGCGGCGACATGGAGTCCGTCCGCTCCATCGTGGACAGCTGCGAAAGCCGCCGCGCCGAGTACCTCGCCCGGGCGGCCGGCGCCTCCTGCGTCGACACGAACCGGCTCTCGGAGGGCTCCTCGCGCTACCTCTCGCTTAGGCGCGGCGTGATCGTCGTGGCTCGTCGGCTCTCCGACCAGGTCCGGCTCCTCGACGAAAGCTTCAAGGGCATCTCGGCGCTCCTCTCGCGATTCCAGACCATCGTCGTCGCGTCGAGGATAGAAGTCGCCAAGACGAAAGCGCTGCAGAACGTGGCCACGACGGTGCGGGGCATGATCGAACTCACCGACCGCATCGAATCGGACGTGGGCGGAGCGCTGGGAATGACGAAGAGCTTCATCAAGGTCGCCATAGCGGCCATAGCCGACTACTCCGCCGAGGACGAAGGCTCGGGCGAAAGCCTCGTCGCCGCCCTGGACGGGATCGAGTCGTACGCCGACGGCTTCGCGCGGGCCTGCGACTCGGTCGAGGCGCAGATCGGGGCCTTTTCGCTCTACACCCCGGATTTCATCCGGCGCCTGGAAGAGGTCGGGACCGAGCTCGCGAGGATCGGCGAACTGACGTCCCTGCTCGCCTCGGTCCGCGCCGACCTGGCCGGCCTGCTCCGCGAGCTGAACTACGAGCCGGGCTCCGCGATCGCGGGAGAGCACGGCGAGCGGCTCCGCCGGATGGTGGAGCGCTTCACCATTTTCACGCACAAGAAGGCGGCGGGGGACATAGGCGATTTCGCCGTCGAAACCGGAAGCGACGCGGGAGAGATCACCCTATTCTGACGCCCACGGAGGTCGTCGAGTTTGTTCCGGCACACGCTCTCGCAGTTCGAGCAGCATGTCGTCACCATCCACCCGGGGGAATTCTACGCGACGCGGGAAGACGAGATCGTCTCGACCGTGCTGGGCTCCTGCGTGGCCGTGGGGCTCTTCGACACCTCGTCGGGCATCGGGGGGCTCAACCACTTCATGCTTCCCGGCGCGATGGAAAAGGACGCGCTCATAGTCGATCCCAACGCCCGCTACGGCATGTACGCGATGGAACTGCTCATCAACGAACTCATGAAGCTCGGAGTCCGGAGGGCTTCCCTGAGGGCCAAGGTCTTCGGCGGCGGTTCCGTCCTGCGGCTGCCCGAGGGGGCGGCCGCGAAGATACCTCGCAGCAACGTGGAATTCGCCTTCGAATACCTCCGCGAGGAATCCATCCCCGTGCTCGCCTCGGATGTCGGCGGCCACCAGGCGAGGAAGATTTTTTTCTTTCCCCGCACCGGCCGCGTGCTCTTGAAGCGCCTGAGAGGCCAGCTGGTCGCCGCCGTGGAGCGTGAAGAGGAGAGCTACCTGGAAGGCATCCGTTCCGGCCCGCACGAGGGGCCGGTCACGATGTTCCGCTAGAAAGGCCCCGGTCTATTCCTCGCCGCCCTTCGAATCTTTCTTGGCTTTCTTCTCCGCGCGCTTTTCCTTGAGCGTCTTCTGCGGCTTCTTCTTCTCCTCGCCCTTCTGCTTGTCCTGCGATTTCACGGTTCGTCCTCCCGCGCGGCTTGCGCGCACGCCTCATATTGTAACCCGAGAGCCCGGTTTTTCAAGCGGGGGCATCGCGTAGCCGGCGCGGGCTCCGGATGCCGATGTCGTGCAACGCGCCCTTCGGAGCCGCGTCGCCCGGGCGCAGGCTAGATGCTGGCGCCCGGGTCCATGAAGCGCGTCTCGATCCGGGCCGAGTCGCCTTCGGGCAGGTAGACGCGCGAAAAAGGCGGCACGGAATGCGTCAGCCACACGTTGCCGCCTATGACCGAGCCGCGCCCGACCACGGTGCGGCCGCCCAGGATGGTCGCGCCCGAGTAGATCGTCACCTCGTCCTCGATGGTGGGATGGCGCTTGACGTCGCCCTCTTCCTTGCGCACCGAGAGCGCGCCGATGGTCACTCCCTGGTACAACTTCACGTCGTCGCCGATGACGGAGGTCTCGCCGATCACGACGCCGGTGCCGTGGTCGATGAAGAAGCGCTTGCCGATGCTGGCCCCCGGATGGATGTCGATGCCCGTCTTCCCGTGGATGTACTCGCTCATCATGCGCGGAATGAGGGGAAGCCCGCGGGTCCAGAAGAAATGGGCGATGCGATGCGCGACCACGGCGTCGAGTCCGGGATAGGCGAGGATGACCTCCTCGATCGTCTTGGCCGCGGGGTCGCCGCGGAAGGCCGCCCCGACGTCGTCCATCACAAGCGAGCGGATCCCGGGGAGGGCTTCGAAGAAGGCGAGCACGAGCTCGCGCGCCTCGATGTCGCAGGCCGCGGGGCAGCTCGCCTCCCCGGCCGTGCGGCGCTTGTAGTCGAGGCTGCGGCGCGTCTCCCGGGCGAGCACCTTGGCGGCGCGATGCGCGAGCTCGCCGGCGACGAAGGCGATGTTCTCGTCGTCGATGCTCTGGTCCTCGCGGAAGCCGGGGAAGACGAGGGTCTGGATGTCGGCGAGGGCGGATACGACGGCTTCCCTGCTGGGCAGGTTCGAGCCGACGGCGTGGTTGACCCCTCCCTCGCGCACGTAGGAATCGAGCAACGCGTCGATGGAACGTTCTAGTGCGTCCATGCCGTGGGCCTTTTTAGAGCACCCGGAGCGCGCCGCGTCCGCGCACGGCGAGGGGGATGACGCAGCCCGGGCCGAAGTAGCGCTCCATGAGCTCGACGTAGCCGGGGAGGAGCTTCTTCGGCAGGTAGGCCTGGATGGTCCCGGCGAAGCCGCCGCCGTGCACGCGCCACGCTCCCTTCTTGCCGATGAAGTCGGCGCTCAGGGCGAGGGCCACGGGAAGCCCCTGCTCGCGCGGGCTTTCCGGGGCGTAGAGGTTCTGCAGGAGGCGCCACGACGAGTCGCCCGATTTCTTGACCAGTTTGAGGTAGGCGCCGAGATCGTCGGCCTCGAGAGCCTCGGCCATGCGGACGACGCGCGCGTCGTCGCCCAGGAAGTGCAGGGCGCGGAGAAAGGCGCGGTCCCCGCAGTTGGAGCGGATCTCGGGCCCCCGGGCGATGAGGCGCTCGACGTCGAGGCCGCGCAGCTCGGCGGCGCCGAAGAGCCCGGCGACCGAGCGCATCTCGGCCGGGATCGCGGCGTAGTCCGCGGTGAGGTCGGCATGGCTGCCGCCCGTGTTCACCACCACCAGGGCGTAGCCCTCGGCCTCGAAGTCGTAGTCGATCCGCCTGACCTCGGGGTCGGAGGGATCGGCGAAGTCGATGGCGACCACGCCGCCGACGGCGCTGGCGGCCTGGTCCATGAGGCCGCAGGGCTTGCCGAAATAGACGTTCTCGGCGAATTGCCCGATCTTCGCTATGTCGAGGCTCGGGATCTCCGCCCCCGCCAGGTCGGCCATGGCCGTGCCGAGGAGGACCTCGATCGCAGCCGAGCTCGACAGCCCCGAGCCCGGGAGCACGAGCGAATGCACCCGGCCCGAAAATCCGCGCGGCGCGAGCCCCCGGTCGGCGAGGGCGCGGGCCACGCCGCGGATGAGCGCCTCGGTCGTGCCCCGCTCGTCGGCGCGCGGCTCGAGCTCGGCGAGGTCGACTTCGATGGGCCGCGGGTAGCCTTCGGAGAACAGCCTGACTCGGCCGTCGGAGCGCGGGGCGAGGCAGGCTACCGCGTCGAGCCTGACCGCGGCGCAGAGCACGCGGCCCCGATTGTGGTCGGTGTGGTTGCCGCCGAGCTCGGTCCTGCCGGGAGCGGAGTAGAAGCGGAGCTCGCCGTCGGACACGGGGCCGCCGGCGGCGAGGTCGCGAGCGGCCTGCTCCGCGAGCGGCCGCCTCGGCTCGTGCGGCGCCGTAAAGCTCGGCGAGGGTCTTGCGGGCGGTCTTCGCGGCGAATCGGCCGCGGCTTTCCTTATTCTCCGGCATACTCGACTCCTTGGAACGGCGGAAGGCGCCTTGAGCGCAGACTGCGATGCTGGCTGAAACGGATCGCATTTTAGTGCAAGTGCGAGTCGAAAGAAAGTACCGGCCGGGGTCGAGCCGCGGCCGGAGCCCCGGCCGCGCAGGCTCCGGCTCATGCGTTTGACAAGCACGGCCGTCTGGCGTATTGTGAACTCGTCGTCTTAAGGATGCTCGCGCGAGATGCGTCCGCATCCCGCGCGAGCCGCCCGAAACTATGGGACCAGTCGCCTGGCCGGTATCGCCACTTCAACCGGGAGGTAGAAGCCTATGATGCTCAACAGCCTAGAAGACATCCTCGCGGGCGCGGCGCCCGATATCGGCCGCCGTTGGATTTCCAAGATCCGGGAGGCGAAGCACCTTAAGGGCATGAACCAGATCGGCGAGAGCGAGCTTCTGTCCGTGCACGAATCGGTCATGCATGTGCTGGCCGGATGGTTCGACCGCAGCGTCGACAAGGACATCATGGGGGCGTTCTTCGTCATGATGGGCAAGGAATACTGCGCCCAGGGCGTACCGCTTTCCGAGCTTACCTTCTCCATGCGACTGGATCGAAAAGCGGTGCGGGAGCACCTGGTCGAAAACACGGTGGTGGAAGGCGCGCCGCGCATGTACGCCCTGCTGGAGACCTGCGACGAATTGTCCGAGTTCTTCATGCTCGCGGCGTACTACCTCATCAAGGGATTCCTCGAGGAGACCTTCCTGCGGATCGAGAAGAACGAGAAACTCTCGACGGATATCCTCACCAAATACTTCAAGGACGACTTCTTCTTCAAGTCCGATTGACGGCCCACTCGCGCGCCGCGTTCCAGTTCGCGCGATTTTCCGAAGCGCGGCGGGCCCGCGACCGCAAGGGGATACCTATTGAATCAATTTCCCAAAGTGGGTATTTTATCGATTGGTTGCGCATTTACTTCGGTTTCGTAGTAGCAGCTTTCGGTTGCGCTAGTCTGTAAGGTTCTCCGGTATGGCGTATCCGTGCTTGGGGGGAACCTCGAGCGACGCCTCTTCTTCGCCGCCTTTCGCGGCCTGGAGGCCGGCCCCGCATAGAGGCGGATTCATGAACGAGGGTCTTCTTGAAAAGGGAATCTCCGTCTGGATCGGATCGGCGGTTCCACGATCTTCCCTGGCAGTCCTCCCGATCGGCCATCTCGCGCTCTGCCTGACGGCCTTCCTCGTCTCCTATAAGGCTGCGGCGGTGGTTTTCGCCGTCTCGGTCGTCGCCCTCCTGCGCTATGTCGCGATAGCCGGTTTCGCCTCGTCGATCGTCCATCACCGCCCCTTCGCCGTCGTGCTCGACGGGGCGCTCTGGCTCTTTTCCTTCGCGGCCCTCGCCGTGGTCATCGTGGCGGCGACCCGCGTCGCCCGGGCCTTCCTGCCCTGGGCGGTGGGGGCCGCTTTCGTCGGCCCGCTGCTCGCCACGGCGATGACCGTGGTCGCCGGAGTCCGGGCCCTGGCGCGGGCCTGCCACGAAAAAGGAGTCGTGCGATGAACCAGGCAGTTGCCTCCCTCTCGATAGGCGAGCGGGTCAGCAAAGCGATGTTGACCAGGACCGTCTTCACCCTGCACCCCTTCGGCCTGAGCGTTCCGATCTCGGACACCATCCTCACTTCGTGGATCGTCATCGCGGTCATCTTCCTCCTGGGCCTGGTCGCGACGAGGCGGCTCAAGGAGGTGCCCTCCAAGCCGCAGGTGCTTCTCGAGGCCTTCATAGGCTTCATCAACAAGACCGCGGAGGACAACCTCGGGCACCATTGGAGGGAGTTCGCGGCCTTCCTCGGCTCCATCTTCACCTTCCTGCTCATCGCCAACCTGGCTCCGATCGTGACCCCGGTCGGGGGCTTCGGATTCGAGCCGCCCTTCGTCATCAAGCCGCTCACGCGCGATATCAACATCACCGCGGCCTTCGCGGTGATCGTCATCGTCGTCACCATCGCCTCGAGCCTGCGGGTCAAGAACCCGGGCGGCTTCCTCAAGAGCCTCGTCTCGCCCGTGCCCCTCATGCTCCCCTTCAATCTTCTCGAGTACATCATCAAGCCCTTCTCGCTCGCGATGCGACTCTTCGGCAACATGCTCGCCGCCTTCATCCTCATGCAGCTCATCGAGGCGATCGTGCCGGTGATCATACCTCCGATCTTTTCGCTCTACTTCGATCTTTTCGACGGCCTGATCCAGGCGGTCGTATTCTCATTTCTCTCGACGATCTATATCGCCGAGGCTATCGAATAGGGAGGAATCATGGACTTTCATTTCGCAGCATTGATCGGTGCCGGCCTGGCCGCCATCGGTGTCATCGGCGGCGGTATCGGCGTCGGCTACGCCACCGGCAAGACCTCCGAGGCGATCGCCCGGCAGCCGGAAGCCTCCGGCAAGATCATGGGTATCTTCATCATGGGCATAGCGCTCGCCGAGGCCACCTCCATCTACGGTCTCGTCGTGGCGCTGCTCCTGCTCTTCAAGTAGGCAAGCTCCTCAAAGAGACTTTCGGAGGGTTAGGCTCGTGCTCAATTTCGGCGTTAGCTTCTTCATTACCATCATCAATTTCGCCGTGCTCTTTTTCATCTTCCGGCGCTTTCTCTGGAAACCCGTGACCAACTTCATGGAGTCCCGCGCCAACAAGGTGAAGGGCGAGCTCGCCGATGCGGCGATGACCAAGAGCAAGGCGGAGGAGATGTCGAAGCGTTACGACAGCCTCCTGGCCGAGGCCGACTCCGAGGCCGACCGGCTCGTCAAGGAAGGCGAGGAGCGCGCCAAGGCCGAGGCCAAGTCCATCGTCGAGGCCGCCCAGGTCGAGGCCGCCGCGGCCAGGCGCCGAGGCGAGGAGGCCGCCGCCCGCGAGCACGAGAAGGCTCGCCAGGCGCTGTCCGCGGAGATCGCCGCGCTGGCCGCCGAGGTCGCCGCGCAACTCGTGGG
>JAJXZP010000305.1 GCA_021779995.1 bacterium
GTCGAACTTGATGACGGCCAGGTCGTTTTCCGGATCGACGCCCACGACCTGGGCCAGATAGCGGCCTCCGTCGGCCAGGTTGACGTAGATCTTGGTGGCGTCCTTCACGACGTGGTTGTTGGTGAGCACGTAGCCGCGCGAGTCGATGATCGACCCCGAGCCCGAGCCGCCCTCCTGGGGCACGGGCTCGTAGAACCAGTTGATGGCCACGATCTCGGTGGTGATGTTGACGACACCCTCGTTGAGCCGCTGGTACACGTCGATGTTCTCGAGCTCGTCCGTCGTGTACTCGGGCAGGGCCGAGTCGACCAGGCGCGCCTGCGGCGCCGAAGAGCCCGAACCGGTATCGAAGGCCGTCGCGGATGTCGAGACGGTCGTCGCCTCGAGGACAGGCGAACCGTGCCACGGCAGCTTGAGCATGCCCAGGGCGAAGACGAGGACGAGCGACAGGACGACGCCCCCGAGGCCGACGAGAATCACCTGCCCACGACTGTACAGTCTCATGCCAGCGCTCCTTACCATGCAACTATACCAACAAGAGCCTCCGCAGGTAAATGATGTTCCCGCGATGTCTTTTCCCTTTCGCGAGCTTCGAAGTATAGTGTCCCGGATGGCCGGTCAGATCACCCACATCCTCGCGGGCGAAAAAGCGCTCGAAGCCGCCTCCCGGAAACTGTGTGCGGCGGTGCTTCGCGAGCGGGGCCGATGGTTCCGGCTGGGCTGTCAGGGTCCGGACATTTTCTACCACAACCAGCGCACCAAACCTTCGGCTCTCCACTACGGAGCGCTCGCCCACCGGCACGGCTACGGGACCGCGCTCGCGGCCGCGGTCCGCGCCCTGCCGCGGGACCGCCGCCTTCCCGCGACGGCCGCCGGGGCCTACCTTTTGGGGCTGGCCACGCACGCGGCGGTCGATCGGCGGACCCATCCGTTCATCGTCTACTACGCGGGCTGGGCCGATCCCTCGAAGCCGGACTCCGAGCGGTATCGCTCCTGCCATCCCTTCCTGGAGCGCCTCCTCGACGAGAGCCTCCTTGCTCTGTGGCGAGGCCTGGAGCCGGCTCGGTTCGACATGGAAAGCCTCGTGTGCGGCTCGGAGCCGAGGCGGGACGAGGACCGGGAAGCGGTGGCACTCTGGGCCGCCGGGCTTCGAGCCGCCTTTCCGCGCGCCGCCGGCCAGGACGGGCTCCTCGAACAGAGGATCGCGAACGCGCTCGAGGACGCTCGACACTTCATGCGCCTCACCAATCCCAAGAGGACCGCCATGCTCCCCGGCAACGAGGACTGGTTCGCCTATCTTGACGACAAAATCGGCCCGAGGAGCGTCGCCCTCGTCTATCCGGACAGGCTGCCGCCGGAACTCGACCTGGAATCGCTCGGATCCGAGGGATGGGAGCATCCCGCAGGAGACGGTCGCCGCGGGAACTCGACTTACGCCCAGGTGGTGGAAGAGGCCGTCAACGACGCCCGTACGGCGCTCGAGGCTCTCATACCCCTGCTGGGGGGAAAGGGCGACGAGATCGATCTCGCCCGGATCGTCGGCGACGGCGGGCTCTCGATCGAGGATCCCGAAGGCCGGCCCCTTCCTCCGCTCGTCTCTCGTCCCCTGCCCCTCGCGGAGATCATGGCCCGGGAGTACGAGCGGCGCCTCGAATGGGCCCGGCGCCGCGCGGCTTCTCATTGACCGCCCGAGCGAGCGGAGATTAGGATATGCTCCCATGAGCATGAAAGACCGAGTCGACAAGGCCTACAAGAAAACTCCTCCGGACCGGGGCGGCGCTCCGGGCGCGGATGAGACGCCGCGAGCCGATCGTAAGGACGGGCGAGGCGAGGCGTCGCGCATCGACGCGAAGCGGCGGCCCATCACGCCCGCGACGGTGGACGACCCGGCCTCCTTCATGATCCGCGCCGCCGCCGGCCACGGCGGCGCGGATCGCGGCGGCGCCGCAGGCCACGGCAAAAAGCCCGAAGCGGCCGGCGGCGGCAAACGAGGGACGTCGGCCAATCCGGCTTCGCGCGGCCCGGCGGCCAGGCCGCTGGCCCTCGGCGACGCGCTATCGGCGGCCGAGCGCTCCGCCGAGGCCTTGCTCAAGACCGGAACCGAGCCGGGCGTGGCGCGGGCGGCCAAATTCCTCCTGCTCCTGGGAACCGAAGAAGCCTCGAAAGTCATTTCCCACCTCAGTCCCGACGAAGTCGAGGCGGTATCGCGCGAGATCCTCAAGGTCAAGGACCTCGATGCCATCGAAGCCAACGAAATCCTCGCCGAGTTCGGCTGGCTGGTGCGCACCAAGGGCTGGTCGGTGGAAGGCGGGCCGGAGACGGCCGAAAAGATGCTCACCGCGGCCTTCGGCCCCGAACGGGCGCGCAGCCTCCTGCGGAAAGCCTCTCCCGGTTCGCTGCGCCCCTTCCGCTTCCTCAACGATTTCGAGCCCAAGGACCTTTACCTCATAGTGAAGGACGAGTCGCCCCAGGTGCTCGCCGTCATCCTGCCCTACATCGAGCCCAAGCGCGCCTCGGCCCTCATCGAGCGCCTGCCCGAGGAGCTCAGGATCGAGGTGGTCAAGCGCGTCGCCCGGCTCGACAAGGTGAACCCCGAGATCCTGATGCGCGTGGAAGAGGGCCTCAAGGAGCGCATCAGGCACATCGGCACGGTCTCGACCGAGGAGGTCGACGGCAAGGCCGCCCTGGCGGGGATCCTGCGCCACGTCGATCCGCGGCTCGAGGAGCGCGTGCTCGACGCCCTGGCCGACGAGAGCCCGGAGCTATCGCGCAACGTGCGCGAGCGGCTCTTCACGCTCGACGACGTGCTCCGCGTGCCCGACAAGGAGCTCCAGAAGGCGCTGCGCGACTTCCAGGACCGGGATATCGCGCTCTTCCTGAAGGGCCGGGACGAGGACTTCAAGGAGAAGGTGCTCCGCAACGTCTCGTCGAACCGCAGGACGATGATCGTCGACGAGTACTCCATCCTCGGCGCCGTGCGCCGCGAAGACGCCGACGAGGCCGCGGCCGAATTCCTCTCCTACCTGAAGCGCGCCTGGGAAGACGGCGACATAGCGCTCGAGGGCGACGACGACCTGGTTTCCTAGACGAAGCGGATGGCGCCGGAGGCGGCCTCCTCGGCTCGCGCCAGCATGAACAGCAGGTCGGAGAGGCGGTTGAGGTAGCGCCGCAGCGGCGCGGAAACCTCGGAGCCTCGGGCGAGGGCCACGACGCGACGCTCCGTGCGGCGCGCCACCGTCCGGGCCAGGTCGAGGCGGGCCGAGGCCTCGGTCATGCCCGGCACGACGAAGCCTTTGAGCGGAATCCGCGCCTCGAGCTCGCGGATCTCCCGGTCGAGGCGCTCCTCGTCGGCGATCTCGATCGGCCGATCGAAGCTCCTGCCCCGCGAGGCCAGCTCGCCCGCCAGGCGGTGAAGGTCGTGCTGCACGCGATCGATCGCGGCGAGCACCTCGGCCTGGGTGATCGCATGTCGCGCCAGGGCGAGAATCGAGTCCAGCTCGTCCACGCTGCCGTAGGCCTCGACCCGCAGATCGTCTTTCCAGACGCGCTCGCCCGACCAGAGGCTGGTCAGCCCCTCGTCGCCCGATTTGGTGATGATGCTCATGCCGCCACTATAGCCGGCTCGCGGAACTCCCGCTAGGAGGCTCTCCGGCCCCGAAGCCGGACGCGCACTTGACCGCGCGACGCATCCTCGACATCTTCTTAGCTTATGACCTCCATCCACCCGGCATACGAAACCATCTCCGAACGGGACCTTCCCGAATACCGCGCCCGCGGAACCCTCTTCCGTCATCGCCAGACGGGCTGCGAGGTCTATCGCCTGGAGGCGGACGACAAGGAGAACGTGTTCGCCTTCGCCTTCCGCACCGCCCCCCGCGACGCCGCGGGCGCGGCGCACATAGTCGAGCACTCGGTGCTCTGCGGCTCCGAGCGCTATCCCGTCAAGGACCCCTTCCTCGCCATGATCCGCCGCAGCCTGGCCAGCTTCATGAACGCCTTCACCTACCCCGACAAGACCGTCTATCCGGCGGCGAGCGCGGTCGAGGCCGACTACTTCAATCTCATGGACGTGTACGGCGACGCGGTGTTCTTTCCCCGGCTGAGCGAGGAGACCTTCCTCCAGGAGGCGCACCACCTCGAGCTGGACGACGAGGGCAAACTCGACATCAAGGGGATCGTCTACAACGAAATGCGCGGCGACTACTCCTCGGCGGAGTCTCTGGCCGGCACGGCCTCGTCGACGAGCCTTTTCTCTCCCGGCCACCCCTACTCCTTCGACTCGGGCGGCGATCCCGACGTCATTCCCGGCCTGGACTATGCCGCCTTCCGGGACTTCTGGGCGGCCCACTACCATCCCTCCAACTGCCGCATCTACCTCTACGGCGATCTCGACACCGCCCGCCAGCTTCAGTATCTCGACGAGCGCTTCCTCGGCCGTTTCGAGGCCCGGAAGGTCGAGAGCGACATTCCCCTGCAGGAACTCCACGACCTGCCCACGAGGGTGGAGGTGCCCTGCCCCCTCGCCCAGGGCTCGGACGCGGCGACCTCGGTGATCGTCAACTGGCTGACCATCCCCGTCACCGACGGCGCCGACGCCTTGGCCATGGAAGTCGTCGCCGAGCTGCTGCTGGGGCACGACGGCTCGAGCCTGGCCAAGGCCCTGCGCGATTCCGGCCTCGGCGAGGACCTCTCGCCCCAATGCGGCCTGGACACGGGCTTCCGCCAGATCATCTTCTCGGCCGGCTTGCGCGGCGCGCACCGGGGAGACGAGGCGAAGATCGAGTCGCTGATCCTGGACACGCTGGCCGCCCGCCTCGAAGAAGGCTTCTCGCCCGAGTCGCTCGACGCCGCCTTCCATTCCATAGCCTTCGCCAACCGCGAAATCAGGCGCGGCTCGGGAGCCTACGGTCTCAGGCTCTTCAACCGCGCGATCCGAGGCTGGCTCCACGGCTCGCCGCCCGAGGCCACCTTGTCCTTCGAGGCGCCGCTTGGGGAGCTCAGGTCGCGCATGGCCGCCGAGCCGCGCTACCTCGAGCGCCTCGCCGAGCGCGTGCTCCTGCGCAACGGCCACAGGAGCACCGTCACGGTCTACCCCGACGCGGGGCTCTTGGAGCGCCGCCGCGCCGAGCGCGACGCCGTCCTGGAAAGGCGGGCGGCGGCCTTGAGCGAGGCCGAGCGCTCGGCCCTGCGCGATCAGGCGGCGGCTCTCGCGGCGGCGCAGGATGCCAAGGACGACGAGAAGGCGATCGCGACCCTGCCGGCGCTCGCCTTGCGCGATCTACCGCGCGAGATCGAGAGAATCCCCCGCAAAAAGGCCCGCATAGCCGGCCTCGACGCGAGCCTCCACCCGCTGTTCACCAACGGCATCGTCTATCTCGACATGGCCTTCCCCCTCGAGGAACTGCCGCGCCCTCTCTATCTCTGGCTCCCGATGCTGACCCGCTTCGTCGCCGGGGCCGGGTTGCCCGGCACCCCGTACGACCAGGTCGCCGAGCTGCTCGCGAGGAAGGCGGGCGGCTTCGGCGCTGCGCTCGAGGCCTCCACGCCCGCTCCGGAAGAGCCGCGGCGCGGGCGGGCGGGAACCCGGGCCTTTCTCGTCTTCAGGCTCAAAGCCCTGGCCGAGAAATTTTCCGAGGCCCTCGACCTCGCCCTTTCGCTCATAGGCGGGGCCGATTACGGCGACACCGCCCGCATCGCCGATCTGTACGCCGAGCTCCGCAACGACGTGGTCTCGGCCATCGTGCCCGCCGGACACGCCTTCGCCCAGGCCCGGGCGGGGGCCAGCCTCAGCGACGCGCTCGCGGCCGAGGAACTCTGGAGAGGCCCGAGCCAGCTCGACTTTCTCGTGGGACTCAAGGACAGCCCTCCGGAGCTCCTGGCCCGCTCGCTGGGCTCCATCGCCGCGCGGCTATTCCGGACCAAGGGACTGCGACTGAACCTCGGGGCGGACGCGGAGAGGATCGACGGGCTTGTCGGCATTCTTGAACGCGCCTTCTCGGCGCCTGGGCGATTCCACGAGGCCGACGGGCTTGCGTGGCCTGAGCTTCCGAAACTGGACCCGCCCGGGCGCCATGAGGCCTACACGCTTTCCGCGCAGGTCGGCTTTTCGGCGGCGGCCTGCGCGGCTTCGAGCCTCGGCACGGCGTGGCATGCCCATGAGACCGTGCTGGCCCATCTGCTCACCACGGGGACTCTGTGGGAGGAGATTCGCGTGCGCCGCGGAGCCTACGGCGCCTTCTGCTCGATCGACGGACTCGAAAGCGCCGCCGGTTTTTCCTCCTATCGGGACCCCACCCCCTTCGCCTCCTTCGCGGTCTTCGGCCAGGCGCTGAAAACCGCGGCCGAGGGGATCGGGGAGAAGGAGACGGAGCAGGCGATCATCGGCGCCGTGGGTCGCGATCTGCGGCCCCTTCTTCCCGAAGAGAAGATCGTCACCGACTTCAAGCGGGAGCTCTACGGCATCACCGACGAGCTTCGTTCGCGCAAGCGCGAGGACCTGCTCGCGACGCGCGGCGGAGACCTGGCCGCGGCGGCCGGGCGGCTTTCCGCCGCCCTCGAAGAGGGCAGCGCGGTCTTGATTTCCCGGTCCGAGGATGTAGAATTGATGCGGCGCGATCGGAGCGAAACCCGCATCGTAGAACTTTCACTGTAAGGAGCGCCCATGGACGAACGAGGCATAGCCCTGTTGCGTCAGCTCATAAGCGACATGGAGGGGGCACCCTATCCCGGCGTGGTGGACGGGGAGCTGTACACGATCTGGTATGAGCATGCGCAGAGCGTGGCGCAGGAGGCGCTCGAATATCTCAACACCGAGCACCCGGACGATAACGCGAAGGATACCGCGCTCGAGGACCTCGACATCTAGGCGCCGATGAGATTCAGCGTGCGGGAGGTGGAGTACGGGCCCTGCCCCTATCTCGGGGGCAGGGTCTGGAGGGTCGAGGAATTCTCGGCCCTCCAGTTCGATCCCGCCGCCTACGAGTCCCTCCTCGCCTCCGGGTGGCGGCGCTCGGGCTATTCGTTCTACCGCACCATCTGCCCGCTCTGCGAGCTCTGCACGCCGCTCCGGCTCGACGCGCGCGCCTTCGAGCCCTCCAAGTCCCAGCGCCGCCTCGAGCGCCTCAATGCCGACCTCGGGCTCGAGCTGCTCCCGCCCGACTTCAGCGAGGAGCGCTACGACCTCTACCGCCGCTATATCCGGTTCCAGCACGGCGCCGAGGGCGAGCCGAGCGACGAGGCCAGAGCCTCCTACGCCGCCTTCCTTCTCGAAGGCCCCTTCGACACGACGGCGGTGCTCGAGTACCGGGATCCGGGCGGAACGCTCCTGGCCGCGGGCTATGTGGATATCCTGCCCGAAGGCGTCTCCTCGATCTACTTCGCCTTCGATCCCGGGGCCGCCCGTCGCAGCCTGGGCACCTGGTCGGTGCTTCGAGAAACCCGACTCGCCGAGGAGCTGGGCAAGCGCTACTACTACCTCGGCTTCTGGGTTCCAGGCGCGACCAAGATGGACTACAAGGCTCATTTCGCGCCATTCGAGACGGCCAGGAATGGGATCTGGACACCTCGCAGCGGACGGGACGAGGCGCTCGCCGAACTTCTCGCTCCCAAAGCGGCGGCCGGCGTCGGAGACGCACCGTGAGCCCGGCGTACGCGAGGATAGACGAACTCAATCGACGATCCTGGGAAACCATGCTGAACGCGCCCGAAGAGGCTCTCTCCCTGGCCGAGACGGCGCTCGCCGAGGCGGAGGGCGCGGATTACCGCGCGGGCCAGGCGGAGGCCTCGCTCAACGTCGGCTGGTGCGAATATTTCCTGACGCGCTACGGCGAGGCCATCGAGACCATCCAGCGGGCCCTCGACGGCTACACGGCGCTCGGCGCCGACGAAGGCAAGATCAAGGCGCTCAACGCTCTGGGCGCCGTCTACCACGGGATGGCCCGCTACGAGCGCGCCGTGGACTACTACACCCGGAGCCTGGAGGAGGCGCGCAGCCGGGGAGACACCGGCCGCGAGGCGGTCACCTTGAGCAATATCGGGGAGATATCCCTCGAGCTCGGCGACCTCAAGGAAGCGCTCGACTATTTCCTGCACGCCTACGAAATCGTGCCCGACGACCGCAACACCGAGCTGATTTCCAACATCCTGCTCAACATAGGCACGGCCTTCTACCGCATGGAGAACTGGACGCTCGCGGAAGACTTCACCGAGAAGGCCCTCTCGCTCGCCCGCTCGACCGGCGAGCGCCTCATCGAGGCGCAATGTCTCCACAGCCTCGGTCGCATCGTCCAGGACTCGGGCCTGTACGATCGCGCGGAGCGGTACTACCTCGAAGCGCTCGACATCAGCGAGCGGGCCAGCAACGACAAGCAGCGCACAGCCGTCCTCCTGGACTTGGGGTCGATCTACATCCACTCCAAGGATATCGACCGGGCCCTCGGGCACTATTGCACCGCCCTCTCGGGCGCCGAGCGCCTGGGATCGAAGCCGCTCATGCACGCCGCCTACGAGCGTCTCTCCGAGGCCTACGAACTCGTCGGCCGCTTCGAAGAGGCCCTGGACTATTACCGGCGCTTCGCCCGCTACGAGCACGAGGTCCTCAACGAGGACACGGGCAGGAAGATCAAGAACATCACGGTGCAGTACGAGATCGAAAAAAGCCGGAGCGAGGCCGAGATCTACCGGCTCAGGAACATCGAGCTCAAGGAAAAGACCGACGCGCTGTCGGAGGCGAACCGGCAGATCCTGGCCATCGCCGAGATGGGCCGGCGAATCACCTCCAGCCTCGACTTCGACACCATCTGCTCGACGCTCCGCCTCTCGCTTCCGGCCTATCTCGACACGGAGGTCTTCGGCATCGCCTTCTACCACGAGGAGGAGCGCAGCATCGAATGGAGGGCCTTCTTCGACGGGGATCGCCGGGCTCACCTGTCCGAGCGCAAGGCCGATCCGAAGAGCAGCCTCGGCGCCTGGTGCATCCTGAACCGCAGCAAGATCTACATCAACGACGGGGAGCGGGAATACTCGAAATATGTCTCCAAGAGGAGCACGATCGGCCGGCCCTCGGAGTCCCTCATATTCCTCCCCCTCAATATCGAGGACAGGGTCATCGGCGTGCTCACCGTGCAAAGCTACGTGAAGAACGCCTACTCGCCTAAGCAGCTCGGCCTGCTCGAGGCCCTCGCGCCCTATCTCGCGATAGCCCTGGAGAACAGCATCATCCACGACAGGCTCGAGGAGATGAACCGCAGCATGCTCGGCGAGAAGGAGAGGCTCGAAAAGAGCGCCCTGGAGATCGCCCATTTCGCGAACCACGATTTGCTCACCGGGCTGCCGAATCGGCGGCTTCTCTTCGAACTGCTGCAGAAAACCTTCGATATCTCGGCCCGCAGCGCTTCCAAGGTCGCGGTGATCTACATCGATCTCGACGACTTCAAGCCGATCAACGATCGCCTGGGGCACTTCGCGGGCGAC
>JAJXZP010000018.1 GCA_021779995.1 bacterium
CATGCGGACCATGGCCTCGATGAGGTCATCGACGTAGCAGAAGGAGCGCGTCTGGGAGCCGTCGCCGTAGATCGTCAGGTCCTCGCCCTTGAGCGCCTGCACGATGAAGTTGCTCACCACCCGGCCGTCGTAGGGGTGCATGCGCGGGCCGTAGGTGTTGAAGATGCGCACCACCTTGATGGCCACCTGGTTCTGGCGCCAGTAGTCGAAGAAGAGGGTCTCGGCGCACCTCTTGCCCTCGTCGTAGCAGGAGCGGATGCCGATGGGATTCACCCTCCCCCAGTAGTCCTCGGTCTGGGGATGGACCTCGGGGTCGCCGTAGACCTCGCTCGTCGAGGCCTGGAGGATGCGGGCGCGCACGCGCTTCGCGAGCCCGAGCATGTTGATAGCCCCGTGCACCGAGGTCTTGGTCGTCTGCACCGGGTCGAACTGGTAGTGCGGGGGGCTCGCCGGGCAGGCGAGGTTGAAGATGCGGTCAACCTCGGCGTAGTAGGGGAAGGTCACGTCGTGCCGCACGACCTCGAAGTAGGGGTTCCCGACGAGTTGCGCGATGTTGCGCTTCTGGCCCGTGAAGAAATTGTCCAGGCAGATGACGTCCTGCCCGTCCTTCACGAGGCGCTCGCAGAGGTGGCTGCCCAGGAAGCCCGCGCCGCCGGTGACGAGGACGCGGGTCGAGAGGGAGCGGGGGAGATTGTCGTACATGCTGACTCCTCGGTAATCGATGGTCTTTGAATATCGGAGCGTGGAAGGATCGAAGGGAAAGCGCGGCCTCTGATCGGCGGAAGAGGCCGCCTCCCTCGCAGAACTCGGCGGGGCGGCTCAGCCGCAGACCAGCGCAAGCACGCGCTCGAAGGCCGCCGGATCGACGACGAGGTCCGCGACGTGGGTGTCGGCGGCCGGATCGCATTTGAAGCAGCATCCGTATGTATCCCTCGCCGCATTCATGGAAAGCCAGCACGCTCGGCTTCGTCGAGCCGCCGCACGATCGCCTCGGCGAAGCCGCGCTCGATGCGCGCGATACAGCGACTCAAGGATTCGAGTTTAGCTTTTACTATATCCGGATCCATGTATGAACCTCGCCAGGCGGGCATCGCGCATCGCTCGCTGGAGGGGCAGGAAATCCTCCAGGTAGCCCAGCGCCTTGATCTGGAATTTGACGAAAAGGCGGGCATCGGTCTTGACCCGGAGCCCCCTGGTCACGGCCTCGCGGAGGATGAGCCCTTCCGCCCGACCGAGATCGATGAGATCCACCGGCCGTCCCAGCAGCGCCGAGAGTTCGGATTGCGCGGCTAGGAATGCGGCTCCGTCCAGCGCCCGATCGCCCGCGACCGCGATGTCGACGTCGCTCGCGGCGGTCAAGGCGTCCCGCGCCGCGGAGCCGAAGACCAGCACGAGCTTGACGTCGTCTCGCCGCGCGAAATACGAACGGACCTGGGCGATGGCTTCCGCCGCGTCCCGGATACCCATGGAAACGATACTACCGCCAAGCCCGGCCCGCCGCAAGCGTTTCAGTCCGGCCCGCCGCAAGCGTTTCAGTCCGGCCCGCCGCAAGCGTTTCAGCCCGGCCCGCCGCGAGCGTTTCAGCCCCGCCGACCGTAGTTCGCCTCGATCCACTTCTGGTACTCGCCCGAGCGGATGGCGTCCACCCAGGCCAGGTTGGCGAGGTACCAATCGACGGTGCGCTCAAGGCCGCCCTCGAAGTCCACGCTCTGCTTCCAGCCGAGCTCGCGCTTTATGAGCGAGCAGTCGATCGCATAACGCCGGTCATGGCCGGGCCGGTCCCTCACGTACGTGATGGTGTCGCGGACGGCCCGGACCGGCTTCCCCGCCTTCTTCGCCACGATCTCGATGAGCCGCTCCAGGAGCCTGATGTTCTCCCACTCGTTCTCGCCGCCCACGTTGTACGATTCGCCGTCGGCCGCCTTGTTCATGATCGTCCAGATCGCCGAGGCGTGGTCCTCGACGTAGAGCCAGTCGCGCACGTTCTTCCCGTCGCCGTAGACCGGGAGGCTCTTGCCCTCCAGCATGTTGAGGATCATGAGGGGGATGAGCTTCTCGGGGAACTGGTAGGGGCCGTAGTTGTTCGAGCAGTTCGAGATGGTGACCGGCAGTCCGTAGGTGTGGTGGTAGGAGCGCACGAGGTGGTCGCTGCCCGCCTTGCTCGCCGAGTAGGGCGAGCGCGGATCGTAGGCCGTGGTCTCGGTGAAGTAGCCCGTCTCGCCCAGGGAGCCGAAGACCTCGTCCGTGCTCACGTGGTGGAAGAGCACGTCGTCCCGCAGTCTCCCGTCGGAAAGTTTCCAGGCCGATCGCGCCGCCTCCAGGAGGGTGAAGCTGCCCATCACGTTGGTCGTGATGAAGGCCTTGGGGCCGAGGATCGAGCGGTCCACGTGGCTCTCCGCCGCGAAGTGCACGACCGCGTCGATACCGTAATCGGCGAAGACCTGGTCCACCGCCGCGCGGTCGCGGATATCGCCGCGCACGAAGACGTAGCGGCCGCTCCCGTAGCGTTCCGCGATGTCCCGAAGGCTCGCGGGATTGCCCGCGTAGGTGAGGGCGTCGAAGTTGACGATCCTGCCCGAGAAGCCTGTCTTCTCGAAGAGGTAGCGGATGAAGTTGACGCCGATGAAGCCGGCCCCGCCGGTCACGAGGATGTTCGAAAATTTGCGATTCATCGAATTTCTCCGTTCAAGTGATTTCAGGGATCTGCGATATGACCACCTACGGCAGCCTAGCGATTCACGGCTCCAGGCCCCTCCTGTCGCAGCTCCTTCCGGCGGTATTCGCTCGGAGACATGCCGACGCTCCGCAGGAACTGCTTGTTGAACACGGCCCTGGAGGCATAGCCCGCCTCGATCGAGATGTCGAGGATGCCGCGCTCCGGCTGCTCGAGGAGCTTCCGGCGAGCGCCTTCGATGCGCTGAGCGTTGAGCCAGACAGGGAAACTCGTCTTGAGCCTCGTGTTGAAACAGATCGAAAGGCGGTAGGGCGGCACCTTGACGATGGCGGCGAGAGCGCGGAGGTTCAGATCCGGCCGGCCCAGGACCGAAGGGTCCGCGGCGACTCGGGCTATCCGCTCGATTATCAGCCGCGCCTCCTCGTCGTCCAGCCGGAGAGCCTTCTCGCGCGCCTCATGAATCTCCTGACGGGCGAGGGAGAACAGATCGGGCCGCGCGACGACGAGGAGGTACGATCCCAGCGTGAGCGTCTCGATCGCCACATCGCCTCCGCGATAGAGCGCGACGGAGGACAGGGCGGCTCCCGCCACGGTGACGCATAGCGCCAGAGCGAGGAGAAGCGCGCTGCGCACGAGCAGTCTCGTTCCCGGCGCCTGGGCGGGAAAATCGCGGAGCGAGCGATGACCGGTCCTGACCGCGACCGCGGATATCGCGAGGGGCCAGGCGTAGACCGCGATCGAGGCGGCGGTATGCAGCGGTCCCAGTCTCGCGCCGCCTTCCGTGCCCCCCCGCGCCGCGCCCCAGCCGAAAAGCTGATCCAGGAAGCGGAGCGACCAGAGCAGGAGGAACCAGGCGATTCCGAGAAGCAGTATCAGGCGCTCCCGCCTCCCTCGATGATCGTCGCCGAAGAGGTAGCCGGTGATATCGAAAAAGGCCTGGCTCGCCGCCAGAATGGCAGCGAGTATGAGGAAGCTGCTCAGGGCTTCCGGCACGCGGTCTTCCACGTCCAGGGAGACGAGGCAATAGAGAAACCCCACCGCGGCAAAGAGCAGGCCCAGGCGCCGGTAGACTCGACTCCGCCCCGGCTCGATCAGGAAGGTCAGGCCGCCGAGGACGAGAGAGCAGCCGATCGCCCCTCGGTAGAAATCGTACAAGGAGACAAGCACGTTCGCTCGATCCATGCCCCTGGACCTTTCCCATATCCGACGATATCGGAGACGAAGCCTGGCCGAAAAGATCGCCTCGCTGACTGTTTATGTAAGGATTCGCAAAAAAGGACGATACCCGAGCGGCTTTCCCCTATCCTTTCCCTGTAGAGCGCACTAAAGGCCTGCTCTCCCGAGCCCGGAACGAAGGGGCTCCGGGCAAGCTCCGAGACGGGACCCCGCGCGCGAATCAACGAATAAAAAAATCCGGCAATGGCCGCTCCCCCGCAACCTGTCGCGGCTACGGCGGGGAATCGCCTCGTGAGAGTATCGTTCATATCGGGAGGAAAAGCATGAAGAGCAGCGAAAAGAATGTCAGTCTGAGAGTCGTGCTCTCTTTGATCATCGGCGCCATCGTCGTGCTCTTGGTCGCCTCCGTCTGCGTGATCGCGTACTTCTCCTCGTATAACACGGAAAAAAGCGTCTATCTCGAAGAGCTTCAAAACTTCACCAAGGACATCAACGCGCAGGTGGACTCCTTCTATCAGGACAACCTGAACGAGGCGCGGTTCCTCGCCAAGCTCGAGATCGTAAAGAACGCCGCCCGCGGCGGCAAGCCGGAGCTGGCCACCGCCCTCATGAAAAGCGTCTTCGCGGAGAAGAAGATCTACGAGAACGCCTTCGTCTCCACGGCCGGGCAGGATCCGATGATAGTGGCGGCCGCCCTCGATGTGGCCATGGGCCAGAGGTGGAGGAGCCCGGCTTTCCAAGCCAACATCACCGAGGCTCTCGCCGGCAAAACCCTGGCCAGCGAGCCGGCCAAATCGCCGAGCACCGGCCTGCCCGTCGTGCTCATCACATCGCCGATCATGGACGGCGGCAAGGTCATCGGCATCCTGGGCCTGCCCCTCGACCTCGGCAGCTTCGGCCAAAGGCTGGTGACCACGGTCACCATCGGCAAGACCGGCTACCCGTATATCAGCGACAGCGCCGGACTTGCGGTGGCCCACCCGAATAAAGCCAATGTTTTCAAGCTCGACATGACGACCAGCGAGTGGGGCAAGAGGATACTCGCGAGCCCCTCGGGCTCGATCATCTATTACAACTACGAGGGGGCGGACAAGGTCCAGACCTTCGTCAAGAACAAAGCTCACGGGCTCATCATTTCCGCGACCCTGGCCATGTCGGACATCAACTCGAGCGCCATCGGCATGGCCGTCCTGATGGCGATCGTGGGCCTGGTCGGAATCGCCGCGGCCCTCGCCATCATAGCCCTCTTCATGGGCGACCGGCTGAAGCCGCTCAAGGCCGCGGCCCAGGTAGCCGACCGCCTGGCCGCGGGCGACCTGGATGTGGCCATGCCGAAGGCGCACCGGGACGAGATCGGACTCCTCTTGAAGTCCATGGGCGGAATGGTGGAAAAGCTCCGCGACATCGTGGCGAACGTAAAGGTCGGCGCGGACTATGTGAGCTCGGGCAGCCAGCAGATCAGCTCCACCGCCCAGCAAATGAGCCAGGGCTCGACGGAGCAGGCGGCGAGCGCGGAAGAGGTCTCCTCGTCCATGGAAGAGATGGCGGCCACGACCAGGCAGAACACCGACTCCGCGACGACCACGGAGCAGCTCTCGCGCAAGGCCGCGAACGACGCGCTCGAGGGCGGCAAGGCCGTGGAAGACACGGTGAAAGCCATGAAGCAGATAGCCTCGAGCATCGGAATCATCGAGGAGATCGCGCGGCAGACGAATCTCCTGGCGCTCAACGCCGCCATCGAAGCCGCCCGGGCCGGCGAGGCGGGCAAGGGCTTCGCCGTGGTGGCGAGCGAGGTGCGCAAGCTCGCGGAGCGTTCGCAGAAGGCGGCGGGCGAGATTTCGATCCTTTCCAAGGAATCGGTCGAGGTGGCCGAGAAGGCGGGCGGGCTGCTCGCGAAGATCGTGCCCGATATCCAGAAGACCTCCGACCTGATGCAGGAGATAGCCTCGGCGAGCCGCGAGCAGAGCGCCGGGGCGGAGCAGGTGACGAAGGCCATCACGCAGCTCGACTCGGTCATCCAACAGAACTCGGCCGCCTCCGAAGAGCTCGCCGCGTCGGCTGAAGAGCTCTCGGGACAGGCGATCTCGCTTCAGGAAGCCATGGCCTTCTTCAAGCTCGGCCAGACGGGATCGGAGGAAAGAGCCTCCCCGCCGAGCCCCGCGGCCAGACCGGCCGCCTCGGCGGCCGGAAGACCCGGCGCGCGCGAGCACGACGATTCGCCGCGACGGCCCGAGCGCAGGGGCGCGCAGACGGCGATGACGATCCGCCACGACCCGAAGGATGACGGGTTTGAGGAATTCTGAGCGTACAGAAAGGACCCATCATCCTCGACACCGCGGACCGATCGCCGGGCTCCTCGAAGCCGTCGAGGGGCACGAAGAGGGCGTACCGCCGCCACATCGGCCGCCACATCGGCCGCCGCGGCGGCACGAGACGCTCAGGGCACAGCGGCAATTCCGGCAATGTACTTCGCCAGGCTCTCCTCCCATCTCGGCGGGACGATGCCGAAGACGCGAGCGATCTTGTCCTTGGAGAGGACCGAGTAGGCGGGCCGGCGGGCCGGCGTGGGGTACTCTGCCGTGGTCAGGGGCTTCAGCTCGCAGTCGCGCTTAAGGAGGCCGGCCTCGCGGCCCAGCCGCAGAATCTCGCGGGCGAAGTCATACCAGGTGGTCTCGCCTGCATCGGTATACTGGTAGACCCCAGCCTCGGCGGAAATGCGCGAGACGATGTCGGCTATCGCGCCCGCCAGGTCGAAGGCCCAGGTGGGCGTGCCCCGCTGGTCGGCCACGACGCCGAGGCTCTCGCGCTCGGCCATGAGGCGGAGCATGCTGCGCACGAAGTTCGGGCCGTGCCTGCCGTAGAGCCAGGCGGTGCGGAGAACGAGGGCCGAGGGGCACTCTTCGAAGACGACCCGCTCGCCCTCGGCCTTGGTCGCCCCGTAGACCCCCGTCGGCCCGAGCTCGTCGGACTCGAGGTAGGGCCTCGTCCCCTTTCCGTCGAAGACGTAATCGGTGGAGAGGTGCACAAGCCGGGCGCCCCGCCGCGCGGCTAGGCGCGCCAGATTGCGCGGTCCCTCGACATTGAGAGAGCGCGCGAGCTCCGGCTCGGACTCGGCCTTGTCGACGGCGGTGTAGGCGGCGCAGTTGACGATCCACGAGAGAGCATTCGCGCCCGCGCGCGCGGCGCCGCCGCGCGCCTCGCCCTCGCGCAGCCCACCCTCGCGCAGCCCACCCTCGCGCGGCTCACCCCCGCGCAGCTCACCCTCGCGCAGCGCGTCCACGCGCGTCCCGCCGGCCGGCCATTGCGCCGCGGCGAAGGCCTCCAGGGCCGGAAGATCGGTGAAGTCCAGCTCCCGGTCGCTCCCCAGGGCCTCGATGCCCCGCGCGGCGCACACTTCGGCCAGCTCCCGGCCCAGCATCCCGCCCGAGCCCACGATCCAGATCATACGTGTTCCTTAGGAAACAGATTGAAGAGAGTGGAAGAACGGCGCCGAGGCGCGCAAGCGTTCCAGGGGGAATGAGCCGCCGGCTGCCGCTACCAGTGCCTGCGGTGCCAGCCCCAGCCCCACCAGAAACGGGGGCGATGCCAGTAACCGTAGACCCAGACCCAGCCGTCGCCGTTCCAGGACCAGTAGCCGGGAGCCCAGGCGTAGTCGGGGCCCGGGCTCGCCGGCACGAGCTGCACGAGGGGAGCGGGGGCCGCCGCGGGGTCGGGATTGAGCGCGGGCGAAGCCGCGCCCGGCGACGAGGCGGCGGTCGCGGAAGCCCCGATCGCCGGGGCATTCGCAGCCTGGTCGGCCACAGCCGGGGCGGCCGAGGGCCGCAGGGCCGCGTCGCGCTCGAGCATGGCCTGGATGACCTGAGGCTCGACCTTGGCCTGGGTGAGGGCGATGATGTCGTCGGCCGAGAGATCGAAGGGAGCCTTCGAGCCCCGGACGTAGGCGAGGAGGACGTCGGAGCCGACCCCCGCGGCCGCCATCTTGAGGACATCGGCCGTAGCCGCGCTCGGGTGTGCGCCCGACGGGGACGACACCATGGACGTCCCGTCCGAGCCTGAGGTCCCCAGGGTCTGCGGCGGCCCGAGCAGGCTCGGGGCCGTCTGGGCGCTCGCCTGGGCCCCCAGGGCGAGAAGCAGGAGGGCGACGAGTATCGCCGAACCGGGGCCGACCAGGCCATTCCTTCGAGCCGCCATAATCCTACCTCCCCGCGCCCGCGATCAGGTCCTCGTTGTACTGGGCCATGCCGTTGTACAGGTTCCGCCAGGACTCCGACTGCGTGATCGCGCCGATCATGAGCGAAAGCACCCCCGCCCCCACCGCGCCCATGGCTATGCCCACGTTGAGATTCGAGTTCGTCGAGGACTGGGAGCCCATCACCACGCCGTACACGCTGCCGCCCAGGATTGCCCCCAGGCCCGACCAGGATAGAATGGCCCCGGCCCGCCTCTGCCTATCGTAGGAGCCGAGGTAGGCGCGGCTCGAGGGATCGCTCCAGAGGACGCCCCGCAGGTAGGGATCGAGACTCGAGTCCGAGTAGACCTTGCCGCCGTAGAAGATGTAGCCGAAGCGCATCCTGAAAAGCTGATTCTCGGTCACTGCGGATCCGGCGGAGAAGGGCGAGGCCGCCCCGCTGGCCGCAGCGCCAGTCGCGGCACCGGACGCAGCGCCACCTCCGGCCGCGGTGACGCCGCCGGAAGCACCCGCAACGGCGCCCAGCTCGGCGTCGCGCTGGAGGGCCGCGGCGATCACGCTCTGCGGGACCCCCTCGGAACTCAGCTCAACCACATCCTTGGCCGTGATGCTGAAGGGCGCCCGGCTCGTGCGCACAAAAGCGAGCATCACCGACTCGGCGACGCCACCTCGCGCCATATCCGCCAGGCCGCGGGCAGCCGGGCTCAGGGAGGCGCTTCCCGCCTCCTGGGCGAAGGCGACGAATCCCGCGGCGCAGAGCACCGCGATCAACGCAATCTTTCGGAACACGAGATCCTCCCGCCCGCCCCGCTTTCGCGGCGCGCCATCAATAAAACCACGGAAGCCGCCTGGAGTTTCTTCCCAATTCATTACATTTCCCGCGGCCGCGATGCGGCCGAGCTCCTCGTCGGAGCGCTTGCGCAGCGGCGCCGCAGGGTCGGGACGGTCGAAGTCGAAGCCCCGGTAGTGGACGCCGGACTCGGGCTCGACCGGCAGGGCGCAGCCGTAGCTCGGGCGGCACGGCGCCCCCCGAGCCCGTGTACTCGTCGCTCGTTATGAGGAGATCGCAGTCCTCGGGACCGACGGCCGGGTCCCCCGGAAGAGTAAGCCGCCCGGCTCCCTCCAGTAATCGCGATTGGCGAAAAACGGCATGCCGAGGGAGCGCAGGCCTTCGCCGAGGGCGACCATGCAGTGCTGGTAGCCTGCGGCCTCGGGCGGCCCCGGCGGCCTCAGAAAGAAATAGATGGTTCCGTTCATTATTCGTCAGTTCCTATCCGCGCCGGCGAGGACTCAGGCCCCGGGCGTCTCGGAAGAGCGATAGCACTCGCAC
>JAJXZP010000231.1 GCA_021779995.1 bacterium
ACACCGCACCGCGCGTAACTCAACGAACCCCAGATCAAAAAGCGTTACTTCGTGATCACGCCCTTTCCGGGATCGGCATTGATACCTTGATCCTTAATGATTTGGTCGGTGATGGTAGCGGTATCGACCCAGATTTCTTTCTGATAGATAATTCCGGTCGGGAATGCCGCACCAGCTTGATGGGTCTTGATCCAGCTCGAAATCTCGGCCGCCTGGCGGGGCTTGCACTGCTGGTCGAAGTTCCAGTAGCCGGCCTGCACGTTGCGCAGCGCCCAGCGGTTGAAGTCGTTGCCCATGATGGTGACCTTGCCACCCTTCCCGTGGGTAATACCTGCCGCGTCGAGCGCCTGAACGGCACCTTGCGCCAAACCGTCGTTTTCCCCATAGACGACGTTAAAATCCTTGCCTGCGGCTATTGCGGCTTCAACCACCTTGCGAGCCAACGCCGGGCTCCAACTGTCTCCACCGGTTCCGTCGGCCACGATGTTGATCTTGCCCTCTTTGGCGGCTTCGAGGAACGGGGCGCTGCGACCCACCTCAGCCGCGGAACCCAACTGACCTCGAATGAGAATCACGTTGTATACGGGCAGATTCTGGCTCAACAACCAATTCAGTGTCGCAACTCCCTCGGCATGCATATCCGAAACAAGAGCCGCCTGATAGTTCGAGGGATCCGTGTTGATGACACGGTCGAAGAGGAATACCGTCACTCCGGCGGCTTTCGCGGCCTTAAATACTTGGTCCCAACCGGTGTCGCTTGCTGCCGAGATCAACAGATAGTTCACACCATCTCGAATGTACCCCATCGCTGCCGCGATCTGCGCGCTGTTGTCGCTGGTGTTGGTCTGCTTTGCGTCATAGCCGTTCGCCTTCGAGAAGACATTGTTCATGTCGTCAACGTTGGCCTGCCGGTAGCCGGATTCTTCGGGCGGCAGGTTCACAATGCCTACCCTGATCAACGAGCTTGTGGTCGAGCTTGCGGCCGCGCTTGTTTCGCTGGAACCTGCCGCGCTCGCGACGCCGGCCATCACCAGCAACAGTGCTGCAACCAGATAGACTGTCTTCGGCAACCGAATCCGACAGGTTCCCCTGCTTCGCGTAGAAGAGTCTACACGATCAGAGATTGATCGAAACGTCATTTCGTGCCTCCACTGATTCGATACGACAAACCTTTTCGGGGCGGCAACGCCGCTCATTCACCGAACTGTCTCAGTGTTTTGGAAATGCCAGCGCCGAAACCGGAATCCCAACAAGCGATTCACCCCTCCTTGCCGCGACCGACCCCGGAGCGGACCCCTGAAGGTTTAGATTACCCGCTGAGATCCGTTGTCCAGAGGAAAAAGTTGCTTATGCAACTTCCGTGTACGTACACGCATAATTGAGTGCTACACCCATTTTTCATTTTTGTCAATTTCTTTTGCAGGAATTTGCTCCCGCCCCCAAGAATCCACTATTGGTCCTGAAAGTGCAGTCAGCGCCTGCGATATTTTCAATTACCTTTCTCCCGTCCCATTGCCCTGGCGATCCAGCGATGCCCTACTCCCTGTGATATCGCAGCGGCAACGCGCCAAATCCTCGAAAATCCGTTTGTTCGTGACCCTTAAATCTTGGCGCTCAAGAGCGTTCACCCTCGCGGCTTTGGCAGTTTCGCTGACCGTCCACATATTTCACGACACCCAACCGTCGACCGATCTCATGGGCACTGACGGCGATGGGTGCGGCTGATGCTCTCGCCCTCGTCGAGGAGGCGTCGGGCATGGGGCAGGTTGGACGATCCTCTTCCTTCGGCCAGACGAAGTACGGTGCAGCACACTCGGCGCAGCTGAGCCGGCTCGTCTGGGCCTCGCGCTCATCGACGTAGGCGCGAACCGCGGCGCGGGCCCGCTTCTTGGTCGTCTCTTTCGTGGAAAGGTTCCGCCGCCCCTCCGGAGTGTCGAGGTGACGTAGTTGTAGGGGTTTCCCGCGCGCTTGAAGGGCTCTGGATAGCGCTTTTTCATGCCCTACCTCCAGGCTAGATAGCCGTGGGTAGGCGCAGGGAAAAGTTGCTTACACTGGGGCCTAGAATAGAAAAGAGCCCAGACTCGGTCGAGACTCTTTTCTTTACAATGAAAAACTTAACTTGCTTTCCCGCCCGGGTTCGCCCTGCGCGGTTCGGCATCCTGCCTCGCCGCTCCGGGCCGGGGAATGCGCTCTCGCCCCCATCCATGGGGGCTCGACCGTCCGCCATCCTCATTGAATCGGATGGCGGACGGAGCGTATTCCCTTCGAACCCGGGCGAAGAATAAAAAACCGCGACCCCCTTGCGGTGATCGCGACTTCAGGTTCCGGCCGCGGAATCGCCAAGGCGATTCCGCGACACCAAAAGAAAAGGCGCCACCTTCCGGTAGCGCCTTTTCTTTTGGTGACTCCCCCGCCCGGGTTCGAACCAGGGACCCAGTGGTTAACAGCCACTTGCTCTGCCAGCTGAGCTACAGGGGATCGCTCTCTCGCGAAAGCAGAGTATAAATATCCTGCGCGCGCGAAAAAGTCAAGGGCGGCGAGGTTGAAAACACCCCTTCGCGACCTCGCCGCCGGGACCCTGGGGCTACTCCGTGGTGACGCTCTTGGCGAGGTTGCGGGGGCGGTCCACGTCCCGTCCGAGTTCGCTCGCGGCCGCGCGGGCCAGGAGCTGGAGGGGGATGGCCTCGATGACCGGGGCCAGGGCCTCGATGCTGGACGGGACGACGACGACCTCGTCGGCGGCCTCGCGCGCGCGCTCCTCCTCGCCGTTGACGATGGCGATCACCCTGCCCCCGCGCGCCCGCACTTCGGACATGTTCGAGAGGGTCTTGCCGAAGGACTCGCCCGTGGCCAGGAGGGCGAAGGTAGGCACCTCGGGGCCGACGAGGGCCAGGGGGCCGTGCTTGAGGGCTCCGCCGGAGAAGCCTTCGGCGTGGATATAGGAGAGTTCCTTCAGCTTGAGCGCCCCTTCCATGGCCGCGGGGAGCATGAAGCCTCGGCCCAGGAACATGACACTGGAGGCTCCCTTGAGCGATCGGGCGATCTCCTCCATCCGCGGCCGCAGGACCAGGGCAGCCTCGAGCTTCTCCGGAAGCGCGGCCAGCTCGTCCACGAGCTCGCGCCCCTCGGCGAGCGAAAGGTGGCGCGCCCGGCCGAGCGAGAGGGCCAGGAGGGCGCAGGCGACGATCTGCGAGGTGTAGGACTTCGAGGCGGCGACGGAGAGCTCGGGCCCCGCGTGGACGTAGGCGCCCGAGCCGCAGAGCCGGGCCAAGGTCGAGCCCACGGCGTTGATGATGCCGATCGTCCGGCCGCCCTTGACCTGGATCTCCTTGATGGCGGCTATCGTGTCTGCCGTCTCGCCCGACTGGCTCACCGCGACGTAGAGGGCGTCCGCCTTCACGAGGGGCACGCCGGAACGGTACTCGCTGGCGTCCTCGGTCCGGGCCGGGATGCGAGCCCAGGCCTCCACCATCGCCTTGCCGACCATGGCGGCGTGGAGGGCCGAGCCCATGGCGATGAACACGACCTCGGAGATATTGTGCAAATCGCGGGGTTCGAGGTCGAGGCCGCCCAGCTTGGCGGCCCCGAAATCGCGGACGAGGCGCCCGCCGTTGCCCAGGGCGCGGGAGACGGCCTGGGGCTGCTCGTACACTTCCTTGAGGAAAAAGTCGGGGTGGACGCCTTTGTCGGCCTGCCCGGCGCTCTCGGGTATCGTCTCGGGTCGCTTGTCGACCTTCTCGCCGCGGAGCGTCCTCGTCTCCCAGCGTTTGGGCTCGAGGATCACGAGCTCGCCGTCGTGGAGGAAGACCGCCTGGCGCGTGTGGGCGCTGAAGGCCGAGGGGTCCGAGGCGACGAAGGTCTCGCCGTCGCCGATGCCCACGGCGAGGGGGCTGCCGTTGCGCGCCGCGACGATGAGGCCGGGCTTGTCCGCGAAGACGCAGGCTATGCCGTAGGTGCCCTCGATCTGCGAGAGCGCGGCGGCGACCGCCTCGGCCGGCTCGCGGTCCTTGAGCTGGCGCTCCACCAGGTGGGCGATGATCTCGGAATCCGTGCCGCTCGCGAAGACCGCGCCCTGGGCTTCGAGCTCGCGCTTAAGCTCGACCCAATTGTCGACGATGCCGTTGTGGACTATGGCCACCTTGCCGGCGGGCCCCAGATGCGGGTGGGCGTTCTCGTCGGAGACGACCCCGTGCGTCGCCCAGCGCGTGTGGCCGATGCCCGCCTTGGCCGCCGAGCTGGCGGGGAGCGCCTCCTCCAGCTTCTCCAGCTTGCCGGCCTTCTTGAAGGTCCTGAGGCCTCCCTCGCCGGCGAGGGCGACGCCGGAGGAGTCGTAGCCGCGGTACTCGAGGAGCCTGAGGCCCTGCATGAGGATGGGGAGGGCCTTGCGGGGCCCCGTGTAGCCGATGATTCCGCACATGATTGCCTGCCTTTCCGATCGATAGCCGTAGGAAGCCGCGCTCGGCCCCTTCCTACCCGTAGATCATCCGCCGAATTTGGCGGATCGTCCGGCCGGGCGACGCGAAGCGTCCCGAGCCAAGTTCCTCCGCCACGCGCTTGAAGATCGCCTCGTTGGGCCAGCCCTCGCGCTGCAGTTCGCGGTGCCGTCTCGTCACGTAGGCTTCCGGATCTTCGCTCGTGAAGGACCACAGGTCGCCGAGGAGAAGGTCGAGCTCGCGCTCGTCGAGAGCGTAGCGCTCGACGAGGTAGCGTCGCTGCTCGGGACTCAGGTGAACCTGCTTCACCCTTCCTCCTCGGCGACAACTATCGACATGATTGAGGGAGACACGCAAGCATTATATCCGAAATCGGGCAAGATAGCCCAATCGATGTCGGAAAAACTCAAACCACCCCGCTTCTCAGCTCTCGGGGTTGGCAGTGGGGCTAGCGCTTTTTCTTCGAAGGTTTCCCTGCCTTGGTTGCGGCTGCGCCCTTCCCTGAATTCACCGGCTTCTTCGCCCCGGCCTTGGCGGATCTCCTGGCCGTGGCCGCGGGGGAGGCCGTGGGTTTTGGGGCGGCCTTCGCCGCGCCGCCCGCGCGCACCAGGTTCTCGGCTCGGGCCTTGAGCCCGCGGGGAGGAGTTTTGCCCTCCTGCCCGCCCGCAGCTCCCGCCTTCTTAAACCGGGGCTGGGAGCCCGTGCGGCCCGCTTTGGCGCCCGCTTTGGCGCCCGCTTTGGCGCCCGCTTTGGCGCCCGCTTTGGCGCCCGCTTTGGCGCCCGCTTTGCCGCCGGCTTTGCCGGAGGCCCCAGCGCCGAAAAGCTCGGCGTCTCGCGCTGCCGCGCCCCGCGAGCCGGCCGTGGTGCGGCCCGCCTGCACGGAGAGCAGCTCCTTCGCGGCCAAGCGGACGCCCTGGGCCTTGAGCCCCTTCTCCTCGAAGTCGCCCGCCTTGAAGGACTCTTCCTTGATCTTCATGCGGGGCTTGGGAGCGTACTTGAGCGTGAACTCGGCCTCGGCCTGGGTGGTGAAGAAGAGTATCTGCGCCCCGTCCGGAATGAGCTGGTAGTCGCGGTTCGTGACGTAGGTCTCGATGCGGCAGCGCTTGATGTGGGCGAAGCCGCTCGCGGCGTCCTTGTAGACGATGGTGAAAACCGTCTTGGCGAGCTCTTCCTTGTCCGCCGATCCGCAGTGGAGCATGCCCTGGTCGACGAAAAGCTTTTCGGGCACGGTCACGGCGGTGTAGACCCCGTTGCGGCGCACGACGAGGATCTTGTCGTAGGTCGAGACGGTGAAGAGCGTCTCGCCGCCCGAGACGGCGGTGCCCAGGTAGCCGCTCGAGGAGTCGTACCGCAGCGGGAGGTCGCGTCGGGCGGCTTCCTTGACATCGACCTGCGAGAAAGAAGCCAGCTCGGTCCGGCGCGGCCAGTCCTTCGCGAGCTTGCCGGCCACCTGCTCCAGGAAGGAGACCGCGTAGTCCACGAGGGCGGCGAGGTGCTTGCGGGCCGCGGCCAGCTTGGCCTTGATGGCGTCCATCTCGCTCTTGGCGCGGTTGATGTCGTAGAGGGATATCCGCCTGATGGGAATCTTGAGCAGGCGCTCGACGTCCTCGTCGGTCACCTGGCGCCGGATCTCCTTTTTGAAGGGTTCCAGGCCTTCGAGCACCGCCGTGCGCACGCCCTCCTGGGTCTTCATCTTCTCGATGCCCTTGTAGACGCGCTCCTCGATGAAGATCCGCTCCAGGGTGCGCGCGTGCAGCTCGTCGAGGAGCTCGCCGATCTCGAGCTCCAGCTCGCGCTTCAGGATCCCGACCAGGCGCTCGGCGTGATGCCTCACCACCTCGCTCGCGGTCATGAGGACGGGCAGCTCGTCCTTGATGACGAGGAGGTTGCACGAAATCGACTGCTCGCACTCGGTGAAGGCGTACAAGGCGTCGACGACGTCCTTCGCGTACACGCCCCGCTGGAGCTTGATCTCGATCTCGACCTTGTCGGTGGTGAAGTCGGAGATCGAGGCGATCTTGATCCGGCCCGCCTTGGCCGCCGTCTCGACGCTGGAGATGAGGCTGTCGGTCGTGCTGCCGAAGGGCAGCTCGCGGATGACGATGCGCTTCTCGTCGGAGAGGTCGAGCTTGGCCCGCACGCGCACCTTGCCCGAGCCGTCCTCGTAGCCGGAGGCGTCGCAGAGGCCGCCCGTGGGGAAGTCGGGCTCGAGCTTGAACTTCTTGCCCTTGAGCGCCGCGATCTCGGCGCGGATGACCTCGACCGGATTGTGGGGCAGGATCTTCGTGCTCATGCCGACCGCGATGCCCTCGGCGCCCAGGGCCAGGACGACGGGTATCTTGGCCGGGAAGACGATCGGCTCCTTGTTGCGCCCGTCGTAGGACTCGGCATAGTCCGTGATCTTGGGGTTGTACAGCAGCTCGCGCGCCAGCGGCCGGACGCGGCACTCGATGTACCTGGCGGCCGAGGCCTCGTCGCCGGTGGCGATGTTGCCGAAGTTGCCCTGCTTGTCGATGAACAGTTCCTTGTTGGCCAGCACGACGAGGGCCGAGTAGATGGACTGGTCGCCGTGGGGGTGGTACTTCATGCAGCTTCCCACCACGTTGGCCACCTTGTGGAACTTGCCGTCGTCCAGCTCGAAGAGCGTGTGCAGGATGCGCCGCTGCACGGGCTTGAGTCCGTCGTCGAGGTCGGGGATCGCGCGGTCCTTGATGACGTAGGAGGCGTAGTAGAGATAGTTCTGGTCGAAGATCTTCTTGACGTATGCCATGCTCGATTCCTTACAGGTCCGCGACGAGGTTCTTCATGATGTACTCGCGGCGCTGGGGCGTGTTCTTGCCCATGTAGAACTCCAGGACCTCGGGCACGGCCTTGAGCGTCTGGATGTCCACCCGCACGAGGCGGATGTCCTCGCCGATGAACTGCCCGAACTCGTTCGGGCTGATCTCCCCGAGGCCTTTGAAGCGGGTGACCTCGGAGCCCTGGCCGAGGGCCTTCACCGCCTCGTCGCGCTCCTTGGCGGAGTAGGAGTAGCGCGTCTCCTTCTTCGTGCGCACGCGGAACAGGGGCGTCTCGAGGATGTAGACGCGGCCCTGGACGATGAGCTCCTCGAAGAAGGTGAGGAAGAAGGTGAGGAGGAGGTTGCGGATGTGGAAGCCGTCGTAGTCGGCGTCGGTGGCCACCACGATCCTGCCGTAGCGCAGGCCCTCGATGTCGTTCTCGATGCCGAGCGCCATCATCATGTTGTAGAGCTCCTCGTTCTTGTAGATGGCGGTGCGCTTGCGCGCGTGCATGTTCTCGGGCTTGCCGCGGAGGCTGAAGATGGCCTGGGTGTAGACGTTGCGCGAACTCACCATCGAGCCGGCGGCCGAGAGGCCCTCGGTGAGGAAGATCGTTGACTCCTCGCCCTTGGGGACGTCGCCCAAGTGCAGCTTGCAGTCCTTGAGGTTGGGGATGCGGAGCTCGATCTTGCGGGCGGCCTCCTTGGCCTCCTTCTTGACGATGTTGAGCTCGGTGCGGAGCTTCTCGTTCGTGACGATCTTCTCCTGGAGGCGCTTGGCCGCCTGCGGGTTCTTGCGCAGGAACTCGTCGACGCCGCGCTTCACCTCCTGGAGGATCCAGGGCTTTATGTCCGTGTTGCCGAGCTTGTTCTTCGTCTGGCTCTCGAACACGGGATTCATGAGCTTGACGGACACGGCGGCCGCCACGCCCTCGCGGATGTCCTCGCCCTTGTACTGCGCCTGGAAGAACTCGTTCACGGACTTGAGGAAGCCCTCGCGGAAGGCCGAGAGGTGCGAGCCTCCGTCGGAGGTGTACTGGCCGTTCACGAAGGAGAAGTACTCCTCGCCGTAGTCGTTGGTGTGGGTGAAGGCGAACTCCATCCGCTCGCCGCGCCAGTAGCCTATGTCGTACAACGCGGACTCGCCCACCTCGGAATCCAGGAGGTCGTGCAGGCCGTTCTTCGAGGCATACTCCGTGCCGTCGAGCGCGAGGGTGAGCCCCGAGTTGAGGTAGGCGTAGTTCCACATGCGCTTCTCGACGAACTCGCGGTTGAAGGAATACTCGCCGAAGATCTCGCGGTCGGGCGTGAACTCGACGAGCGTGCCCGTGGGCTCCCGCCGGGCCTCGCCCTCGCGCTTGGAGCGGAGCACGCCCTTCTCGAAGACCGCCTCGAGGAAGCGGCCCTCGCGGTAGGCGACCACGCGGAAGCGCGAGGAGAGGGCGTTGACGGCCTTGGTGCCCACGCCGTTGAGGCCCACCGAGAACTGGAAGACCTCGTCGTTGTACTTGGCCCCCGTGTTGATGATCGAGACCGCCTCGACGACCTTGCCCAGGGGGATGCCCCGGCCGCGGTCGCGCACCGAGACGAGCCAGTCGGCGTCGCCCGAAGGCGGGGCGATCGCGACGGTGATCCTCTCCCCGGCGCCCATGATGAACTCGTCGACCGAGTTGTCGATGACTTCCTTGAGGAGAACGTAGATGCCGTCGTCGGGATTGGAGCCGTCGCCGAGCCGGCCTATGTACATGCCCGTGCGCAGCCTGATGTGCTCGAGCGAGCTCAGGGTCTTGATCTTGGATTCGTCGTAGTCCTGCGATTTCGCGCGTGCCATTGTGCTTTCGATCCTAGCACAGCGGGCCGGTCGTGAAAAGGCGAGGAGCTTGCCGGCCGGCGCGGAGGCGCTCCGCGTGCCGCGGCGCGCCTCCGTCGACCGCGCCCCGAGGACGCGGAATTCCGCGGGGGCGGATCGAAGCTCGGCTTTTCACCTCATTTTCGCGAAGGCCGCGGCTATGTGGGCGGCCAGCTCGGCGTTGTTGAGCACCAGGGCGATGTTCGCCTCCAGGCTGTCGCCGCCGGTCAGCTCCTTCACCTTGGCGAGGAGGAAGGGCGTCACTTCCTTGCCGTGCACCTTCTCGGCCG
>JAJXZP010000008.1 GCA_021779995.1 bacterium
GCTCGAAGCCATGTTCTCCCGCCGGGTCTTCCACTCGCGGATCAGCTTGCCGGAGACCCTGGATAGGATATGGAGGAAGACCTATCCGACGCCTCTCAAGACCAAGGCCGCGTATCTTCCCGCCTTCGCGCTTGGGTAGCCGAGAGGGAGGGGGGTATCACTAGGCTTCGTAACACTATTCAGCGCTTGCCGGGGGGCGGGAAGCTCGCGGTGAAGACGGCCCCGCCCCCGGGGCGGTTCGACGCGACCAAAGTGCCGCCGTGCAGCCGCACGACCGAGGCCGCCAGGCTCAGGCCGATGCCGTGGCCGGGGCCCTCGGCGTTGCGCCCGCGGTGGAAGCGCAGGAAAATCGAGGTGAGCTCGTCCTCGGATACGCCCCGGCCGTGGTCGCGCACCGAGACGCGCGAGCCTGACTCGCTCTCCGAGCTCGTGAGCTCGATGGCGCTGCCCGGCGGCGCGTAGCGGAGCGCGTTTTCGAGGATGCTCATGAAGGCCTGGTAGAGCCTCAGGGAGTCGCCGGAGGCGCGGGCGGGAGAGAGTCCGGACAGGTCGAAGGACATGCCCTGCTCGACCGCCAGGGGCTCGAAGTCGTCGGCCAGCTCCCGCAGCACGGCGTCGAGCCTCACCGGCTCGGCCGCCGCCTCGATCTTGCCCACCTCCAGCCGCGCCAGATCGAGCATGCGCCCGACGAGGCGCATCATGCGCTCGACCTCCTCCAGATTGCTCTCGAGGACCCGCTCGTATTCGTCGGAGGAGCGGGCGTGCTTGAGCGCGAGTTCGAGCTCGCCGCGGAGTACGGTCAGCGGCGTGCGCAGCTGGTGGGCGGCGTCGTCGGTGAAGCGGAGCTGTTCGTCGAAGGCCGCCTCGACGCGGTCCATCATCATGTTGAAGGCGGCGGCCAGCTCCGCCAGCTCGCGGCTCTCGCCGGGAGCCTCGACGCGCTCGTCCAGGCGCCGCTCGGTGATGCGCCTGAGCGTCGCGGCCATGGAGCCCAGGGGCGCCACCATGCCGCCGCCGATGAGGGCCGCGGCGCCCGCTCCGATCGCGGCGAAGCCGGGGGCCAGGAGCATGAGCAGGAGCCGGAGCGTGGAGAGGGCGCTTCGCACCCGGCTCTGCGAGACGATGACCTGGACGACGGCGGTGAAACCTATGTCCAGCCGCAGGGGGACCGAGAGGACGCGGAAGTCGGTGGAGCCGCCGATGTCCTCGGCCGTCTCGACGTCCCGGAACAGCGACTTGCCCTCGCGCGCCAGCTTCAGCGCCTCCTTCGAGACCGGCAGCACGCTCTCGAAGCCGTGGGTCGCGGCGAGGATCCCCCCCGCGTAGTTCACGATCTCGACGCCTGTGCTGAGGAGGAAGCCCGAGCCCGCGCGCTCGTCGGTCCAGAGTTTGGCCAGGTCGCGGAAGGCCGTGGGGCCGGGCCGGCCGCCGCTCCTGCCGGGGAAGTCGCGGGCGTAGGCGCGGATCGAGGCCATCACGCCCACCGCGCGGGAGGCCAGGAAGGCGTCGAGGTCCTCGCCCAGGATGCGCTCGAAATAGGCGTAGAGCGAAAGACTGAAAATCACGTAGGAGACGAAGACGACCAGGCCCAACCGGATGGCCAGCCTGGTCCTGAGCGAGCTCTGCCTCACCGGGCGCCCCTCATGTCTCGTCTACGGGCTCGTCGCCACCGACGAGCTTCTTGACCTCGGGCTCGTCGCCACCGACGAGCCTCTTGACCTCGGGCTCGTCGGTGAGGCAGTAGCCCCGGCCGCGCACGGTGCGGATGAGCTTCAGCTCGTGCCCGGCGTCGATCTTGCCCCTGAGGTAGTTGATGTAGACGTCGATGGTGTTGGTGCCCGTATCGAAGACGATGCCCCAGACCTGCTCGGCGATCATGGTGCGCGAGAGGACGCAGCGCGCCCGGGACATGAGGTACTCGAGGAGGGCGTACTCGCGGTTCGAGAGGACGATCTCGGTCTCGCCCCTGCGCACGCGGCGCGTCCTCTGGTCGAGCTGGAGATCGCCCACCTTGAGCACGGGCGAGGGGCTTCCCTGGGCGCGGCGCACGAGGGCGCGCGAGCGGGCCAGGAGCTCCTCGAAGGCGAAGGGCTTGGGAAGATAGTCGTCGGCGCCCGCCTCCAGGCCGCGCACCTTGTCGGGGAGCGAGTCGCGGGCGGTGAGAATGAGCACCGGCACGCCCCGTCCGGCGGCCCGGATGCGCTCCAGGAAGGAAAAGCCGTCCAGGCCCGGAAGCCCCAGGTCGAGCACGACGAGATCGAAGGACTGGGACTCGGCGAGACGCGCTCCCTCGAGCCCTTCGCTCGCCACGAGCGATTCGATGCCCTCCTCGCCGTAGCCCCGCGCGATGAAGGAAGCGACCTTGGCCTCGTCCTCGACGATGAGTACTCGCATGTCCTCTCCCGATAGGCCTGCACTATAACCTCGATCCGGCGTGAACCTCAAGGCTGCGAGCCCGGACCGCGGGGCCGGCGCGCAGGAAAGCTCAGCGCGACCTAGGCGCGGGGCCGGCGCGCATGAAAGCTCGGCGCGACTTGCGCGCCGGGCCAGGCTCCTCAGGCCAGGCCGAGCCGGGCGAGGGCGAGGGCGGCGGCGGCCAGGGCGGCCGTCTCGCTTCGGAGTATTCGGCCCCCGAGCGAGGCCGTCGTGAAGCCGCGCGAGGCGAACAGCCGCATCTCGGCCTCGGTCCAGCCGCGCTCGGGGCCGACCGCGAGGAGGACCGGCGGCTCAAGCGGCTCGCCCGAGCCCATGCGCTCCGAGGCGCCGTAGGGGTGCAGGACGAGGCGCGAGCCCGGCTTCGCCGCTTCGGTCGCCGCTTCGGTCGCCGCTTCGGTCGCCGCTTCCGTCGACGCTTCCGTCGACGCTTCCGTCGACGCTTCCGTCAGCGCGCCGAGGCAGCGCTCGAGCGACCAGTGGACGCCGACGGCGGGAAGGCGAGGATTGCAGGCCTGCTCGGCCCCTTCGACGAGATGGCGCCTCACCTCGCCCTTGGCGAAAAGCTCGCTCTGGCGATACGACTTTTCGCCGAGCTCGGTGAGGGTGAGTTCGATCCTGGACAGGCCGAGGCTCGCGAGGTCCCGCAGGATGCGGGCCGCCTGGATGGGGCGGGGAAGGCCGAGCACGAGGACGATCGGGGCGAGGGGAGGGGCCTCGCCCTCGGCCTCGAACTCGAGCACGAGCCCCTCCTCGTCGAGCTCGCGCAGGAGGGCGCTCCCCTCCGGGCCGTCGACGATTCCGGCGACGAGGCGATCGCCGGGCTTTTTCTTGAGCACCTTCCGGACGTGCTCATAGCGCCTGTCCGAGCGGGGAATGCGCGAGCCGGACTCGCCGGGCTCGAGAAGAATCATGTTCACGGGCGGAAGAGTAGCCCGGCGAGGGGGGATCGGTACAGCACGATGGCGGTACGAAGCTCGTTGGAAGCTTCGGCGGGCCCGGGCGGCGCTCAGGCCTCGCCGTAGGGCGACACGTCGGCCTCGTAGTCGATGCCCTCGACCGCGAAGCCGTGCGCCCGGAGGAAGTCCAGGCGGAAGCCCTCGACGTCGGCCAGCTCGGCGAGGTCGCTGGAGTCGACCCGCGCCATGCGCGAGGCCACCTCGGCCTGCACCGCCGCGCCCATTTCGAGCTCGTCGACGCGGATCCGTCCCTCGGCGTCGAGGGCGGGCGCCGAGCCGGAATAGAGGCGGTCGCGGAAGAGCCGGTCGATCTGATCGATGCAGTCCTCGTGGATGCCCCGCTCCTTCATGACCTTGTAGAGGATCGAGACGTAGAGGGGAATGACGGGTATGACCGCGCTCGCCCGCGTGACGAGGGCCTTGTTGATCGACACGTAGGCCTTGGCCGCGCCCGACCCGGTGATGCGCCTGGCGGTCGCCTCGAGGTGGCTCTTGGCCCTGCCGATGGTGCCGTCGCGGTAGATTGGCCAGGAGAGCTCGGGGCCGACGTAGGAGTAGGCCACGGTGGTCGGCTCGGGCGCGAGCACGCCCGCGGCGTTCAGCGCCTCGAGCCAGAGGGCCCAGTCCTCGCCGCCCATGACCTTGACGGTCTGGGCGATTTCGTCCTCCGAGGCGCCCTGCACCTCGGCGTGAGAGAGCACCGAGCTGAAGGGATCCACCGTCTTGCCGCGGTAGACGCCGCCTATGGGCTTGATCACCGAGCGGTACACGGTCCCGGTCTCGGGATCGGTGCGCGCGGGCGAGGCCAGGGAGTAGACGACGAGGTCGAAGCGCAGGCCCAGCTCGCGGGCCGCGGCTATCACCTTCTCCTTCATCGCCCGGGAGTAGGCGTCGCCGTCGAAGGTCCGGGAAACGAGGCCGGCGGCGAGCGCCTCGGCGTCGAAGTTGCGGTTGTTGTACCAGCCGGGAGTGCCGGTCGAGGCCTCCGAGGGCCCCCGCTCGTAGGAGACGCCCAGGGTGGCGGCCCCGAAGCCGAAGGCCGTGGCGATGCGCGAAGCGAGTCCGTAGCCGGTCGAGCAGCCTACGACCAGGACGGCCTTGGGGCCGTCCAGACGGTCGTAGGCCGGCCGCTTCGCGCGGATGACCTCGATCTGCCGCCCGGTCTCGACGGCGCAGCCGCCGGGGTGGGCGTTGATGCAGACATTGTTCCGCACCATGGGCTTCAGTATCACGAGGCCTCCTCGCTGTCGCCCACGATCGCGATCCACTCGGCCTCGACCGCCGGCTCCTCGCCGACATAGCCGATGCCTTTCTGGTGGATGATCTTGGGCGAGGCGCGCAGATTGACTATCTCCATGCGGAAGGTCTCGCCGGGCCGCACGGGGCGGCGGAAGCGAGCTTCCTTGATCTTGGCGAAGAAGAAGGTGCCGGCGTTCTTGATGCCCATCTTCCTCACGCCGACGCCGCCGCACTGGGCCATCGTCTCGACGAGGATCACGCCGGGCACCACCGGGTAGCCGGGGAAGTGCCCCGCGAAGAAGAACTCGGTCTCGGGGTAGGTGCGCTCCGCGAGGATCTTCCCGTCGACGATCTCGACCTTGTCGACGAAGAGGAAGGGCTCGCGGTGCGGCAGGTATTCCTTGATCTCGGCCCGGGGATCGGCGCCGTCGCTCATCGGGGCTTCCTCATGATGACGACGCCGTTGTGCCCTCCGAAGCCGAGGGAGGCCGAGGCGGTCGCTTCGAGCGTGGCGCGCACCCCCGTGTTGGGGACGTAGTCCAGATCGCAGCCCGCCTCGATGTCGGGATTGTCCAAGTTGATCGTGGGAGGGATGAAGCCCTCCTCCATGGCCTTGATGCAGGCCACGGCCTCGATGGCGCCCGCGGCGCCGAGCATGTGGCCGTGCATGCTCTTGGTCGAGGAAATCCTGAGCTTCTTGGCGTGCTCGCCGAAGGCGTGCTTGACCATGAGGCTCTCGGTCGGATCGTTGATCTGGGTCGAGGTGCCGTGGGCGTTGTAGTAGCCGATCTCCTCGGCCTTCATGCCGGCGTCCTCGAGGGCGAGGGCTATGGCGCGGGCCCCTCCCTTGCCCTCGGGATCGGGGGAGGTCAGGTGGTAGGCGTCGCAGGAGGCGCCGTAGCCGGCGAACTCGGCATAGATATGGGCGCCGCGGGCGCGGGCCTTGTCCCAGTCCTCGAGAATGAGGACGGCCGCTCCCTCGCCCATGACGAAGCCGTCCCGGGCCTTGTCGAAGGGGCGCGAAGCCTTGGTCGGGTCGTCGTTATAGGCCGTGCTGAGGGCCTGGAGCCGGCAGAAGGCGCCGATGGCAAACTCGGTGATCGTCGCCTCGGCGCCGCCGGCCACGGCCATGTCGCAGCGGCCCGAGCGGATGAGGTCGAGGGCCTGGCCGAGGGCGTCGGTGCTGGAGGTGCAGGCGGTCACGGCGGTGTAGGCCGGGCCGAGAATGCCCAGGCGCATCGCGATGTTGGCGGGGCACTCGTTGGAGATCATGAGGGGCACGGTCATGGGGAGCATGCGGCCGGGGCCGGCTTCGAGCATCTTCTTGTGCGACTCCATCATGACCTCGAGGCCGCCGATGCCGATGCCCATGACCGTCGCCACGCGCTCGGCCGAGTAGGGCAGGACCGGGGCCACTCCGCCCTCCGGCGTCCGGAAACCCTCGCCCAGGCCCGCGTCGCGCCAGGCCTGGACCGCGGCGGCGACTCCGTACTGGGTGAAGCCGGCCATCTTGCGGGCCTCTTTCTTATCCATATAAAGCGTGGGGTCGAAGTCCTTCACCTCGGCAGCCACCTTGGCCTCGACGCGGGATGCGTCGAAATGGGTGATCAGGCCCAGGCCGGAACGGCCTTCCTTGAGGGCGGTCCAGAAGCTGGCCACGTCGTTGCCCACGGGGCTAACGACGCCGAGGCCGGTGACGGCCACTCTCCGTTTCATCAATTAAACCTCCCGGCGGCTCCGCGGCCGCCATATCGTACGCATGGTTTCCCTATCATACCGCAGGTCGAGGGTCTTCGTCGCCGCCCGCGCCTACCATCGCAGGACGGCCGCCCCGTAGGTGAGGCCGGCGCCGAAGCCGATGAGCATGATGAGCTCGCCTCGCTTCAGGAGGCCCTTCTGCGACATCTCGTCGAGGGCTATGGGAATGCTCGCGGCCGAGGTGTTCGCGTACTCCTCGATGTTCATGAAGAAGCGCTCCTCGGGGATGCCGACGCGCTTGGCCGCGGCCTGGACTATGCGGGCGTTGGCCTGATGGGGCACGATCCAGGCGAAATCGCCGAGGTGATAGGCGCTCTCGTGCATGATCCGCTGCATGAGCACGGTGATCGACTTGACGGCGAAGTTGTAGACATTCTTGCCGTCCATGTAGATCTTGGGCACGGTGGCCTCGGAGCGCTCGAAGGTTTTCGTGCGAGGCGCCTGGACGAGCACGAGGTCCTTGTGGCCGGAACCCTCGGCTCCGAGCATGGTCTTGAGCACTCCCCGTCCCGGCTCGTCGATCCGCGACAGGACGACCGCGCCCGCTCCGTCCCCGAAGAGCACGCAGGTCGACCGGTCGGTCCAGTCGGTGACGCGGGTGAGGGTCTCGGCGCCGATCACGAGGGCGTGGCGCCCCTTCTTGGCCTCCAACATGCTCGCCGCTATGTCGAGGGCGTAGATGAAGCCGGTGCAGCCGGCCGTGACGTCGAAGGCGGCGCAGCCGAAGGCGCCGATCTTTTCCTGCACGATGCAGGCGGTCGAGGGAAAGCCGAGGTAATCGGGGGTGGCGGTGGCGACGACGATGAAGTCGAGCTCCTTCGCCTCGACGCCGGCCTTCTTCAGCGCCGAAAGCGCCGCGTCGGCGGCTAGGTCGCTGGTCTGCATCCCGTCGGCGGCTATGTGCCGCGCGCCGATGCCGGTGTGGGAACGGATCCACTCGTCCGTCGTGTCCACCATGGAGGCGAGCTCCTCGTTGGCTATCCTACGCTCGGGAATATGGGCACCGGTGGACCTGATCACTACGGACATGGAAACCTCCTCGTGACAATTATCGAACAAATGTCAGAACCGTAGGATACTGATGCGCGGAAAAATGTCAATCCGCCTCCTCGCCGGGACTTCCGGGTGGGGCGCCGATTTCGCCCCGGCGGACATTCTCCGCCGCCATATTGACATATTCACGGCAACTGTAAGATAAGTAAACGCCTCGGAAACGTGCGCCCCCGTCTTTCGGCGGGGTGTGCGGGCCTGTTTCGAAGGCCGCACGGCTTTGGGTCGTGCGCACGTGCCGCAGGTTTAGGCAGCTCGCGCTCCATGCGTCCGCATCGCGCGCGCGCCTCACGATGAACAGAAATTCCGCAACGAAGATGCAGGAGGTACCGATGCCCTACAAGTCGGTAGTACTGGTGAAACAGGTGCCGGATACGAAGAACATCACCGGCGAAGCGATGACGCCGGAAGGCACGATCAACCGCGCGGCCTTGCCCGCGGTCTTCAATCCCGAGGACCTCAACGCCCTCGAAATGGCCCTCGAGGTCCGCGATCGGCACGGCGGCGAGGTCACGGTGATCACGATGGGCCCCCCCGGCGCCGCCGAGGTCCTGCGCGAGTCATTGTTCCGGGGCGCGGACAAGGTCGTGCTCCTGAGCGACCGCCGCTTCGCGGGCGCCGACACCCTCGCCACCTCCTACGCGCTCTCCTGCGCGATCAAGAAGCTCGGCCAGGTCGATCTGGTGTTCTGCGGGCGACAGGCCATAGACGGCGACACCGCCCAGGTCGGGCCGCAGACCGCCGAGAAGCTCGACATGCCGCAGATCACCTACGCCGAGGCCATCGTGAAGCTGGAGGGCGGTTCCATCATAGCCCGGCGCGCCCTCGATCACGGCACCGAGATAGTCAAGTGCAGCCTCCCCTGCCTCCTGACGGTGGTATCCTCGGCCAACGAGCCGAGGCCCGCCTCCGTGCGGCGCAGGATCGAGTACAAGTTCGCGGCCACGAGCCTCGAGTACAAGTCCCTCCTGGCCAGGTGGCCTTCCTTCGGGACCGAGGAGGCCCTGGACGCCTTCCTCGAGCAGCGGGCGCTCAAGATTCCCGTGTGGACCGCGACGGACATCGGGGCCGAGGAGCAGAAGCTCGGCTTGCCGGGCTCGCCGACCCAGGTGTACAAGGTGAACTTCGTCGTGCTGGAAGGCTCCGAGTCGAAGGTCGTCGATCCGACGAGCGACGGCATCAAGGCCCTCATCCAGGAACTGATGCAGGAATACATCGTAGGGTAGGCGGAAGATGGCAGACAACAAGAACATTTGGATTTTCATCGAGCAGGACGAGGGCGCGATCGCCGACGTCAGCCTCGAGCTCCTGGCCAAGGCCCGCGAGCTCGCCGGCATCTTGAAGAGCGAGGTCTGGGCCCTCCTCTGCGGCCAGGGGGTCGAGGATGCCGCCCGGACGGCGATAGCCCACGGAGCGGACCGGGTCCTCCTCGCCGACCATCCCGAGCTCAAGCTCTACCGCACCCTGCCCTACGCGCGCATCGTGGCGACACAGGTGCGCGAGCGGGAGCCGTACATTCTTCTCTTCGGCGCCTCGCCGGTCGGGCGCGACCTCGCGCCGCGCGTCGCCAGCGCGGTCCGCTCGGGCCTCACGGCCGACTGCACCGACCTCCAGATCGGCGATTTCGACTCGAAAAAGGAAGGCAAGGTCTTCAAGGACCTCCTCCTGCAGATCCGCCCGGCCTTCGGCGGCAACCTCATCGCCACCATCGTCAACCCGCACCATCGGCCGCAGATGGCCACCGTGCGCGAGGGCGTGATGCGCATCCAGGAGCCCGACCCGAGGCGGAAGGGCGAGATCGAGCGCGTGAAGTGCGCCTTCGAGAGC
>JAJXZP010000276.1 GCA_021779995.1 bacterium
GACGGGCCCGCGGCGCCCTGGCCGCCTGGCTTGAGGCGCCGCCGGTGCCGGCCGGGCGGGCGGCGAGGCTTCAGCCCGCTCGAGGCGCCGCTTCGAGCTCGCCGACGAGACGGCGGACGAGGGCCGCGTCTTCGGCCAGGGCGGGGATCACGGCGTCGAGACCGTTGCCCGCGCCGGCGCTCACGGCCCCGATCACGACGAAGCGGCCCATCTTCGGGTCGAACTCGGCCTTCTTGAAGGCGGCGAGCCGCCGGCGCCAGTCGGCCTCCTCGTCGCGCAGGCTTCCGACGCTCCCGTCGCGGGCGATCCGGCGCACGAGGAGCATCGCCACATAGCCGCCCGCCGCCTCGAGCGCCGAGGAGCACTCTCCCGAGGCGCCGCCGGGGAGGGCTTCCCAGGCCAGGCGGACGAAGGGGTGGTCGATTTCGGCGGCGAGCTCGATCGCGGATCGGTAGCGGTCCAAGCAGGTGTTCCGCCCCAGCGAGAGGCAGACGGTCACGCCCTGCCGGGCCGCGCGGTCGCCCAGGCGCCGCGCTTCCGCGGCGAGCAGCGCGCGCCCCCGGGGCTCGCGGCAGGCGGCGGAGTCTCCGCCGAAGAAGATGCGCACGATCGGAGCCTGGAGCCTGAGCGCGGTCTCGAGCACCGACTCGAAGCGCAGGCCGAGCTCGCCGCCGGGCTCGGCGCGGTACAAGGGGGCGTAGGACGCCGTGGTCAGGCCCGCGCGCAGGGTGTCCATCATGGCGCCTGACTCCGCCTCGGTGTCGCCCTGCGGGATATGGATGCCGCCGGCCCATTCAATCGCGTCGACTCCGGCCTCGGCCGCGGCGGCTATCACGTCGTGGGCGCTCAGAGAAAGGAAGGCCGAGGAACTCAACCCGATGCGGATCATGCGAACTCCGGGGTGCGGGGCGCGGGCCGCCGCGGGGATTGTATCGGTTTTTTACGGCTCCCGCTCGATGCTTCGCGTCGAGCGCGGGCCGGAGGCCGCCACCATTCTAGCCCGAGCGCCGACGATCCACAAGCGCGAAGCCCGGCCGCGATCCGAGATCGCGGGACCTGCGAAAGAGCCTCCATTGCTTTGGCTCTTCCTCGATTCTATACTGGAAAAATGGCGCCGCTCACACCCGCGTCCCTGTCGCGGGGACGCAGATCGTTCTTCACCTTCAACGGCCTCAATTCCATTTCGTTCATCCTGCTTTCCGGCAGCTTCGTCACCCTCTACGCGCTCAGCCTCGGAGCCTCCAACGCCCTCGTGGGGGCGCTCAACGCCTTCGCCTACGGCACCTTCTTCTTCCTGCCCCTGGGCAAGAGCCTGGTGCGCCGCCGCTCCATAGTCTCGGTCTTCGGCTGGGCCTGGTTCTACCGCTACATCGCCATGCTCCCCGCCCTGGCCGCCCCGATCTTCGCGGCGACAGGCAGGCCGCTCGGCGCCTTCGCCTGTCTCGTCGTGGCGGTCGCCGTCTTCAACATCCTGCGCGGCATCGGCATGATCGGGAACAATCCGGTCCTCGCCAACCTCGCCTCCGGAGGTCCGGGCGGCAAGCGGGTCGACAAGGGGGCCTTCCTCGTCAACGTGCAGATCGTCGGTTCGGTGGCCTCGCTCGGCACGAACCTGGCCATAGCCCTGGTCATCGGCAACAAGGCGGGGCCCTGGGTCTTCTCCGCCTCCATGGCGGTCGGCATAGTCATCGGCCTCGCCGGCTCCCTCGTCCTCATCCGCGACATGCCCGAGCCGGAGGGTTACCGCCCCGAATCCTCGGCCTCCTTCGTGGCCGTGGCCCGCGAGGCCTTCGCCAAGCGGCCCTTCAGGATCTTCATCGAGGTGCTCGTGCTGCTGTCCTTCGTCGCGGGCATGGCGAGGACCTTCATGCCCGTGTACGCCAAGGACGTCTTCGCCCAGGGCGACAACGCGATCATGGTCTACTCCCTCGTGGGCAGCCTGGGCTCCATCGTCATGGGCCTGCTCACCCGGCTCCTGGTCGACCGCCTGGGCGCGAGGCCCCTGTACGTGATCTTCGTGGCCGCGGCGGCGCTGAGCCTCGCGCCCCTCGCCCTGGCTCCGGGACCCGTGGGCTTCCTCTCCGGGCCGCTCGAGGCGGCCGCCTTCCTCGTCTTCGCCAACTTCGTCTCCGCCTTCGGCCTCACGGGCGAGGAGAACGCCGGGCAGACCTACTTCTTCGCCCTGGTCGAGCCCGAGCGCACCCTCGACCTCGGCATCGTCTACTTCCTCATGTACGGCCTGGGCGGCGCCGTCGGCTCGACGGCGGGCGGTTTCATCCTCGACTTTCTCGGCGCGCGGGGGCTCTCGGCCTCGACCTCGTACCAGTTATTCTTCGGTTCCCTGGTCGTCATACTCGCCTACGTGCTCATACGGCTCAACGCCCTGGTGCGGCTCGGCTCGGCCTCGGTGCGGGAGTCGCTCTTCGTCATGCTCTCCCTGCGCGACCTTCGGGCCTTCGACCTCCTGGCGCGGCTCGACCGCAGCGCCGATCCGGCCGAGGAAATCGCCCTCATCCACGACATCGGCGCGGCGGCCAAGGGGCGGTCCTCGGCGCGCGCCCAGAGCGCGCTCCTTGAGTACCTTTCCTCGCCCCGCTTCGAGGTGCGGCTCGAGGCCCTCATCGCGCTGGAAAGCATGCCCCAGCTCGACGACGCGGCCGTGAAGGCCCTGATCGAAGAGGTGGAGCGGCAGCCCTACACGACGGCCTACGTGGCGGCTCGCATCCTGGGCAAGGCGGGGCGGCGGTTCCGTGAGTCTGTCCTGCCCTGCCTGCGCGCGGCGGCCGAGGCCGAGGACTACATGCTCGTAAGTTCGGCCATGACGGCCCTGGCCCGGCTCGACGACGGCGAAAGCCTGCCGCTCATCGAGCGGATTCTCGCCCGGACCGGCATAGGGCGGGTGCGCATAGCCGCGGCCTACGCGATCGAACTCCTGCGCAGCCGGGCCTCGGTGCCGATCCTCGTGTCCTGCCTGCGGCGCGAGGGCGGCCCGCCCTTCGTGTCGGACGAGCTGCTGCTGGCCAGCGCCTCGGTGCTCGGCCTCATGCCGCGCTTCTACGCCCTCTACACGGCCTTCCTCGACGACGAGGAGACCGGCACAGCCCTGCTGACGGACGCGGCGGCCGAACGCTTCGGCCCGGACGCCGAACCGGCCAAGGCCGAGGCCTTCGCCCGGACCTTCAGAGCCGCCCTCGACGCGATCCTCGCCGAGCCCCCCGACGGCCGCCCGATGCATTCGCTCATCCTGGGCGACTGGGAGGGCGCGAGCGCGGCCGACCTCGTGCTGGCCGAGGCCGCCCTCGAGCCCGAGCTGGCCTACCGCGGCTTCCGCTTCTTCATCGCGGCCTACGCGGCGCTGCGCTCCTAAAGGACGGCTTCTTCCGCGCCGGGCAGGAGCGTTCCCCAACCGGGCGTCCGCCTGCCTCGAAATCGGCGTAACGGGGGGAACGGTTAGAAGGGCAGGCTCTCGAGCAGCCGCACGACCAGGGCCACGAGCCGCGAGACGGCGAGGTCGGCCAGGACGACCACGACGAGGCCGGTGATGAGCCCCTGCAGGTAGTTGACGATCCGATTGCGGTAAATCACGCGGTTGATGCGGAAGAGCACGGGATTGAGGAATGCGTCGACGACTCGCCACAAAGGATGAAGGGAGTTCCAGCGCGCGGCGTAGGCTATGATCCGGACGAGGGCGAAGACCGCGAAAAACGACAGGAGAAAGCCCACGGCCGACCAGGCCACCTGGAGCGCGACGCCGAGCACGATGCCCAGGCTGATGCGCTCGGTGAAGGCCACCACTCTGAGGAGCTGGTCGACGAGGATGAGCAGGGCGAGGCCCGCGATGGGGGAGAAGTCGAAGGCCCCCGCGCTCAGGAAGCGAAAGCGGGAGAAATAGCCCAAATAGGGATCCACGACGCGCTTGAGGAGCTGCCCCCCCTTGCCGAGATCGACGCGCGGCACCCACGACACGAAGATGCGGATCATGCAGAGGAAGAAATAGACCGAGACCAGGGCGCTCACCACGCGTGCGACGATCGAGAGGACCAAAGACTCCACCTTTCGGCTACGTGCCGGGAGCGTTCAACTTGCCCAGCTCGTCCATCGTCTTCTTGAGCTGCTCGGCGCTCTGCGCGGCGTGGAGGCTCTCCTTGGCCGGATCGAAGGTCGGGTCCAGGACGAGGGCCTGCTTCCAGTACTCCTCCGCCTTGGCGTTGTCGCCCTTCGCATAGGCGTCGAGGCCGTTAAGATACAGGGTATCCACCCGCTTCGCAAGAGCGGCTCTGCCGAGGTCGCCGAGCAGGAAGGAGGCCTGGATCGAGACGCGGTTGAGCGGCGTCATCTGGGTGGTCAGGTCGAGGGTATAGTTGACCGCGATCCGGACCAGCTCGAAGTCGACGGTGGAGCCGATCGTCACGCGCGGATTGCCGCCCTTGAGGAGGAGGCCGCCCTGCATGCGGAAAAAGCTCGTGATATCGACGAGGAAGCCCCCCGCCACATAGAAATTCTCCGACAGCGAAGGATCGACCAGGTTGATGGGCTTGGACAGGTCGAAGGAGAGGGTGAGGGGGTGGAGGGGAGAGTAGCCGATGCCGAAAGAGGCGGTGGTGGGCAGGGGGTCGCCCTCCACGGCGGGCCCCAGGTTCTTGAGGGCGAGGCCGAAGGAGAGATTCTTGCCGCGCCAGTGGTCGAACTTGCCGAAGTCGAAGCGGGTGAGCAGGCCGGTGTCGACCATGGCGCCGAAGGCGGAGTTGCCGGCGGTGGCGCCGTTGGCGACGGCCGGCATGGAGCGGTAGGCGATCTTGCCGGTGGCCCCAACGGCCAGGCCGCTGAAGTAATAGCCGGGGAAGAAGTCGTAGGACAGATTGAAGCCCGCCATGGCCTCGCTGTAGTAGCCGGAGCCCTGCTGGTCGCCGAACTGGTCGTAGGCGGTGAAGGGGAGGTAGAGCCATTTGCCGGCCACGCCGAAGCCGAAGCCCCCCGTCCTGATGGTGTAGACCGCACCCTCGATCTTGGTGTCGGCTATCCAGTTGTTGTGGTAGACCGCCAGCTCGGTATAATCGAGCATGCTCGACGCCGCGGGGTTGGCCTCGAAGTACGAGGAGTCCTTGGAGACGGCGGTGTAGGCCGTGCCCATGCCCTCGTCGAGGCCGCCCATGGGAATGAGCAGGGAGCGGAAGGTGGTGAGCCCGGTATTGGGGTCGGGATTGAGAAGCTGGGTGAGGGTTTGATAGGTATCGGGCGAGAATTGGGCCCAAAGGCCGGCGCCCGACACGAGCATCGAGGCTGCCGCGAGGAAAACCGGCATCCGCTTCATATCCATCGTAAATATACCGTACGGCGCCTGACATTTCTACTCGGCGCCGTTCTTCCTTCAATTATAGGAAACTGCTACCGAAAATTAAGCGGAATCGTAGGGCTGGCACTCATATGCCTGACGATTCGGCCGGGTAGCCGCCCCTAGGGCGAAGTATCTTCTAGTACTGAAAGGTGTTGATCAACGCCCAATGCGCCACGAGCAGTCCGGCCCTGCCGCGCCCCGCGATTCGACGCCCCGAGCGGAGCGCCCGTGGAGGGGTTCGAGCCGGGTCCTCCTCAGCCTCCTACTCCTCATCGTCTGCCTCCGGGGAGCCGAGGCCGCGGGGGCGGAGGATCTCGATGCCTTCGCGGCGGCGGTGCGCACGGACATGGACGCGGCGCAGACCCTGGTCGCTTCGGCGCGGAGCGCCCAGGACCAGATAAAAGCCGCGCAGCTGTATCAGGATGCCTCGCAGCGCTATCAGGCCATCATCGACCGCCTCGAGGCCCGGATGCAGCAAGGTCAAGACCGCCGAGGCCTGCTTCTTTCGCTGCTCACCTCGGCCCTGCTCAGCAAGGCCGACATCGACAAGTCGCTCAAGAACTACGACGCCGTCATCGTCACGCTCACCGACCTCATCAGACGCAACCCGAGCCGATTCGACCAGGCCAACGGCCTCATCCGCGAAATCATCGGCATCCGCGACCGCTACGCCCGGATCGCGACCGAACTCTTCGACGCCATCAAGACGAAGGACACGACGCTTCCCTCCACGCAGGACTACATCAAGGAGCGCACCCAGGAGCTGCAAGACCTCGACCCCTACTCGAACCAGGACATCCTGGTCCGGATATCCGAGGCCATCCTCAAGTCGCAGAACCTCAGGACCATGCGGGCCATCATGACGCAGGGCCGCGGCCTCCTCGACGGCGCCCGCTATGCCGACGCCATCGCCGCCTACGAACAGGGCCTGGAACTCTATCGCCAGCAGTTCGAGACCTCGGGCTACGACCTGCTGGATCCGAGCACGGCTCAGGTGCTCACGGTCGACCAGAGCGGTCGGCTCGCGACCCTGGCGGTCGGCGCCGACGGCACGGTGCTCCGGACGGACCCCTCGGGCCATATCCTGAAGAGTCCCGACGGGACGGACCTGCCCGCGCTCGACGCCCAGGGCAAGCCGCGGCGCCTCGCCTTCGTGCTCGTGGGAGGACGCCAGCAGCTCGAAAGCGGCCAGGGCGGCGTGGTCGAGTACGCCGAGAATCTCGTGCGGGGAGCCCGGGCGACGGCCGATTCCCTGCGCGCGGGCCAGGGCCCCTTCGCCGCGCTCGCCCCCGCGGACCAGAGCCTCGAAGCGGCCTTCGCCTCCGGCGACACCGCCGCGGCCGAGGCCGCCCTCAAGCCGGCGCAGGCCGCCCTCGGCGACCTGGCCAAGGCGCGTTCCGACGTCATCGCCGCCGGGCTCGGCCTCGAAAACCTCGACAAGCAACTGCCCAAGCGCCGCGACGGCGCCGATGTCTCGTACATCCTGTACGCCTATCTCTCCTACGCCGACCTCTTCCTCCGCGGCCGCCCGGAGGTGGCCGACTACGGCCGCCTCGATCGGCTCGGCGACCCGCGGTGGCGTCCGCCCGAGGAGCGGAATAAGCGAGAAGGCATCGCCGGGGCCATGCTCGACGAGTATGCTTCCTACCTCAATGGCCTGCAGGCCGCCTTCGAACCTCAGCTCGGGAAAGCCTTCTCAGCGGGCCTGGCGGCCATCGACGGCGCGAACTGGGACGGAGCCAGGGCGGACTTCGACCAGGCGGCAAAGTTCTCCGCGCCCGGGCTCGACATGCTGGACCTGTGGAAGCTCGTCTATCCGCCCGAGGCCGTCGCGAGCCTCGATCCGGAAGACACGGCGGTCTACGATCGGAAGAAGGCCGACTACGACCGGATCAAGCATCTCGGCATGCTCGCCGCGGGCTACTCGACCCTCGTCGAGGCGGTCAAGGCGACGGAAACGGTCTTTGCCGAGGCCAAGGTCTTCATGAACGGTCTTCCGCCCGACGCCCCCCTGGACGCCTCGCTCGGCACCCTCGACGGCTTCCTGACCCGCTTCGGCGAGGCGGAGAAGGGGCTCATCGCCCTGAGCTCGGAGACCGACGGCCTCACCGAGCAGATCGCCCGCTGGCTGAAGGCCGAAAACGCCGACGACCCCTCGGCCAAGGCGCAGAAAGAATACCTCAGGCGAATCGCCGATCTCCTCGCCAGGGTGCGGCAGGAGAAGATCGAGCTCATCGCCTTCGGCGCGCGCCTGCAGACCGGCACCGCGGACAGGGAGCTGGCCTCGGCCGAGACCGCCGTGCGCACGGCCGGCGATCTCATCGTCGGGCCTCTCTCCGCCATACCCGACCGGGCGGGACTCCACGACCCGAGCGCCTCGCGCGCGGCGACGATCCTCGCGGCCGAGGAGAAGACGATAGGCGACCTGGAGGCCCGGATCGCGAAGTTCCTGGCGGGAATCGACGCCGAGTCGCCGGAGGTCCGCGCCGACCCGGCGGTGCAGGCTCTCCGAGCCGAGCTCGCCAAGGCGGCCGCGCAGGCGGCCGACCTGCAAAAGGTCCGCTCCGCCGCCCTGGCGCAGGCCCTGGATCACAAGCAGACGGCGGCGAAGGCGCTCGCCGCGGCGGGGCCCCTCCTCGCGGACGCCCGGCGCCTCTTGACGGCGAGCCAGGCGAAAGGCGCCTCCCCCTCCGAAGTGCGCCAGGACCTCGACCTCTCCAAGGCCAGGCTCGCCTCCGCCCTGGCCAGGATACTCGACTGGTCGAACAGGGATTTCGACCTGGCCACCTGGACCGAGTACTACAATAACCAGTACGGTAAGCTGAAGGCCGAGCGCGACAAGGCCGACGACAACTACGTGCTCAACGAAACCTTCACCCTGCTCGACCAGGGGCAGCGCTACTACAATCAGCAGCTCTACGACCAGGCGGGCGAGGCGCTCGACTCGGCCCAGTCCATCTGGATGAGCCGGCACAGCCAGGAGCAGCCCCAGGTGCGGTATTGGCAGAACTTCGTCAAGATGGCCCAGGACACGAACAACAAGCGCGAAGTCAAGCCGAGCGATCCGCTGTACTACGATATCAGCAACTACCTCTCGCAGGCGCGCACCCAGTACGTCCGCGGCAGCGACCTTTTGCAGAAGGGCGACAAGACCGCGGCCGCCGCGGCCTTCGATGCGGCCCGCCAGAACATCAGCTACGTGACCCGGGCCTTCCCCCTGAACGCCGAGGCCGGCCTCCTCACCCTCCAGATCCTCAAGGCCACCGACCAGGCCGCCTACCTCCAGTCCCTGCCGAGCCGGATCCAGGCCGCGCGCGACCTCCTGGCCACCGATCCCCAGACCGCCTACTCGCGCATCGCCGATCTCGCGAAGATGGAGAGCGGCGACGCGAGCATCCAAAGCCTCCTCAAGGAGGCGGAGATCAAGACGGGCAGGCGCCCGCCCGAGCCCACGAGGGAGCAGATCGCCCGCGCCTCGGCCCTCGTGGCCCAGGCCGAGAACCTCATGAAGACCGGAAGGAGCTCGGACAATGCGCAGGCCTCGGACCTCCTCAACCAGGCCTACGCCCTCGATCCGCGGAACCCCAGGGTCTTCGCCGACATCAAATACCTCACGGTCCTCTCGGGCAGGGGCGGCCAGGCCGGCCCCGGTCTCAATCCCGCGGACCAGGCCCTCCTCGACACGGCCACCTCCCAATACGCCTCCGGCCAGTACAACCAGGCGCGCGACACCCTCAACCGCCTCCTCCAGGCCGGCAAGATGACGCGGGATGTCGTCAAGCTCGACCAGAACCTGAAGCAGCTGGGGTACTAGGATGAGGACGAACAAGCGTTTCGTGACGCCGCTCCGGATCGGGGCCGCCCTCGCGCTCCTTTTCGTCTGCCTCACGGCGCGGGACTCCGGGGCCCTGGACTACTGGGAGCCGCCCTCGGTGCTGGCAGCGGGCCGCTTCCCGACGGTCTTCTCGACCCCGGACGGCCCCCTCGTCCTGTGGCAGCAGTCGCAGGTTTCGGGCGAGGCGGGCAAGGCCTGGATCTGGCGCGCCTATCTCCGGGACGGCGCCTGGCACAGCGACCGCATCGACGAGCAGCCGCTGGCCTTCCAGGGCGCCGAGCCCCTGCTCTACTCGGCCTCCATGTCCGGAAGCGGCGAGATAGCCGTCGCGTGGCCCTCCTCCTCGAAGAGTTTCGAGGTGAGCCTCTCGGACGACGGCGGCACGACCTTCCGACGCTCCGGCTCGATCGACAGCGCCTCGACCTCGGTGGCTCCCCGCATCTTCCCCAGCTCGGGCGGGGGCTGGATCCTCTTCGTGACCCAGGGGAAGCCGGGTGCCGCCCTGGGCCAGGACCAGGGCAGCCTGCCGAGCACCATCAGCATCTACTCCTCGGCCTCCCCGGACGGCCGCTCCTGGTCCGCCCTCCAGCCCCTCGTCGCGCCCGACGAGGGCCTCAGCGTCAACTTCCTCCCGGCCTCGGCCCCGGTGGGAGGCCGCGACATCGTCGTGTTCCAGACCCTGATCCCGCTCGAAGGCTCGGTGCCCTCGCATTACATGCTCATGGCCAAGACCTCTTCCGACGGGGGACGCAGCTGGTCCCGGGCCACCGTGGTGACCGGCTTCGCCGATCCGGCCGGAGGCGCCGCGGCCGGTCCCGAAAACTACGACAACCAGCGCCCGGCGCTCTTCCCGATCGATGGCAGCGCGCTGCTCGTCTGGGAACGGCGCATGACCAAGACGACGAGGACCCGGATCTGGTCGGCGCGTCTGGACGGCGAGGGCGCCCTCGAACCCGGCAGTCCGGCTCCCGTTTCGCCCGACCTGAGTTCGTACATCCTTTCGCAGACCTACGAATCCGGCGGCCGACCCTCCGTCGTCTACCTCGAGGACAGGCTCAAGGGCAACGCGGTCTACGACGCCCACTACCGGGACGGCCGATGGGAAAGCGAGAGTCTGGGCCTGAGCGCCCGCGGCGATCCCTCGCAGTCGGGCTTCACGGCCTTCGCCCGCGTGGTCAGGTACAAGGGCCGCAGCTACGTCGCCTGGCAGTACGACAAATCGGGCGGCTCGCGGATCTACACGCTCGAGCCCGTGCTCCACGTCGATCCGCCCGGCCTCGTCGCGCTCAACTTCGATCCCGCGAGGAAGTCGCGGCACGAGAGCGCGCAGATCCGGGTGGACTTCCCCGTCGACGTCTCGGGCATGAAGAGCATCGCCTACCTCTGGAACCGCGGCGCCCTGACCGCCGGGGCGACGCTCGCCGAGCAGCGGCGGGACGCCGCCCTGATCTGGCGGACAGGCACGGTGCTCCCGGCTTCGGAGCAAAACCTCGAACTGCCCGCCGCGCAGGACGGCCCCTGGACCCTCGCGGTCTCGATCGAGGACAACGCCGGCAACCGCTCCCGGCCGGCCTCGCTGACCTTCGTGCGCAAGCGCACTCCGCCCCGGCCGCCGATCATCCTCCCGCCCGACACCGACCCGAGCGGCTTCCTCGCCTCCAACACCTTCACGATCGACTGGCAGGAGGCGCCCGACCCCGACCTCGCGGGCTATACCTGGGAACTCCGCTACGCGGGGCCCCTGGAGAGGAAGGCCGGCGCGCTTTCTCAGGGGGCGGGCGGGCTTTCGCGGCAGGCGGGCGCGCAGGCGGTGGCCGCCGTCCGGGCCTCGGCGAAGGAGAGCGCGGCGCGCGCGGCCCCGCTGCCGGGCCTGAGCTCCTACGAGAGCGAGCTCGTCCAGCGTGCGGGACCGCCCGTGCCGCCGCCGGTCATCCGCGGCACGACGCCGAGCTTCTCCCAGACGAATGTCGACAACGGCTACTACCTGTTCTCGGTCGCGGCCATCGACAGCGTGGGCAACATCAGCGACGTTTCCACCATTCTCCTGCGCGCCGACAAGTATGTCCCGCACACGATCGTCACCCGGGTCGAGCCCACGCGGGACGCGCTGGGGCGGACGAACCTGCGCATCCTGGGCCGCGGCTTCACCACCGACGGCATCATCGACCGGATCGTCCTCGACCGCGACGGCAAGCCGCCGTACGACGTAGAGCGCAGTTCGGGCAACGGCGACTACCGCCTCGTCTCCGACCGCGAGATCGACGGCTTCTCCTTCGGCGACGTGCAGACCGGCCAGTACCGGCTCGGGCTCCACCACTCGACGCGCGGCTGGTACTGGACACCCGCCCTCGTCTCGGTCGACCTCTCGGGCACGGTCAAGTACGGCGTCGAGGAGGCCTACCGTCCCGCCTGGCGCTTCCTGGGCCTGCAGAGCCGGCCGCTCTCGATCTACGACGCATTCATACTCGCGGCGATCCTCTTCGCCGGCCTCGGTCTCGCGCTCTCCCTGCGACAGGTCGTCCTGGTCGCGCGGGAAGGCGCCGAGGTGCGGCGCGAGGTGCTCGCCCTGATTTCCGGAGGGTCCATGCCGACTACAGAAAAGCTTCGTCGAGCGCAGTCGCTCAAACGGCGCGGAGCCGGCCTGAGGGTGAAGTTCACCCTCACCATCGGCATCCTCGTCATCTTCGTGGTCGTCCTCGTCTCGATCCCCCTCGGGCTCCTCATGATCAGCACCCAGCGCTCGGCCCTGGCCACGGGCCTGGAGCAGCGCGCCAAGGTCCTCCTCGAAAGCGCCGCCCAGGGAGGCCGCTTCTTCCTCGGCAAGGAAGACGCGGTCACCCAGCTGAGCTTCCTCCCCGACCAGGCCAAGGCCATGGAAGGCGGGGTGTACATCACCATCACCGGCAACAGCGCCCAGGCCAAGGTCGCGGGCCAGGATGTCGTCTACGCCACCAACGACGACGCGATCGCCTCCAAGGTCGAGGGCGCTCCCTTCGTGCTCGGACAGTCCGTCATGCGAAGCTCAGGCCCCGGGGCCGACCCGCTCGCGCCCGGGATCGCCTCGATGGCGGCCGAGCTCCAGACCAAGTCGGAAGAGGCGATAGCCCAGAACCTCGCCGACAAGGTGAGGCTCGCCCAGGAGAAGGCCGGCCTCGGCCAGGGCGCCGCGGCCTCGGCCCGCAGGTCCCAGATCAACGACGCGCTCGACCAGGAGGACCGGCGGATCCGCGAGATGCTGAGGACCATCTCGGACGCGGCCGTCGGCTCGGTGCCGGCCTTCGATCCGGCGAAGCTGGCCTCCCGGCCGGAAGACTTCCTCTTCTACAAGCCGATCATCGAGTACCGCCCGAACGACCAGCTGCTCTATCGCGGCATGGTCCGCCTGGAGGTCAGCACGGTCCACATCGTGGCGGAGCTCCGCTCGGCCACCGCCAGTCTCGTGGGCATAACGCTCGTCATCGCCGCGATCGCGCTCGGCATCGGCATCCTCGGCGCCTTCATCCTCTCCACGGCGATCGTGCGCCCGATCCGCACGCTCGTGCTGCAGATCGCCAAGATCCGCGACACGCCCGACATCGAGACCCTGGCGGGGGAGCGCATCGAGGTGGCGACCCGCGACGAGCTCTTCACCCTCGCCGACACGGTCAACCAGATGACCGACGGCCTCGTGAGGGCCGCCAAAGCCTCGAAGGAACTCATCGTCGGCAAGGGCATCCAGAAGATGTTCATTCCCCTCGACCCGGCCCCCGGATCGCGCGCCAAGCTCTCGACCGGCAGCCGCGACGAGAAGGACTTCGAGGTTTTCGGCTACTATGAAGGCGCCAAGGGCGTCTCCGGCGACTACTGGGACTTCAAGTCGATCAACGCCCGCTACCATTACTTCATCAAGTGCGACATCTCCGGCAAGGGCGTCTCCGCGGCCCTCATCATGGTCCAGGTCGCGACCATGGTCATCAACTACTTCAACGAGTGGAAGAAGGCCATGCCGCGCAACATCGACCTCACCCAGCTCGCCTACCAGATCAACGACTTCATCGAGGAGCGCGGCTTCCAGGGCCGCTTCGCCGCCTTCACCCTCGGCCTCTGGGACTCGCAGGACGGCGCCGCCTATATCTGCGAGGCCGGCGACCGCAAGCTCCATTCCTGGAACCATAAGCGCGGCGAGCTCGTCGAGGAACTCCTGCCCGACTCGCCGGCGGCGGGCATCTTCCCGAGCTTCATGGTCCAGATGAAGAATCCCATGGTGCAGATCGTCCGCACGTTCGAGCAGGACGACGTGCTCCTGCTCTACACCGACGGCATCGAGGAGGCCAAGCGCCATTTCCGCGACGCCGACTTCAAGATCGTGCCCTGCACCGACGTGCCGAAGGACCAGACGCACGAAAACCACTCGGGCGGCCAGGACAACGAGGAGTTCGGTTACGATCGCATAACGGCCATTCTCGAGGCCGTGGACAAGCGCGGCTCGTACCGCCTCGTGAAGCAGCACGATCCCCTGCCCGACGACCTCCTCAGCTTCGACTTCTCGACCTGCTCAGGCAGCCTGCAAGAGAAGGTCCTCGCGCTCATCGCGGTCGAGAAGGTCTTCCGCATGTATCCCGATCCGCAGGCGACCGAGAGCGACTACGTCCTCGTGGACGAGAAGGTGGACAAGTTCCTCGAACGGCACTTCGACCAGTACCGGCTCTACTGCTCGAAGAAGAAGCCCTACACCGATCCGCAGAAGGACAACCCGGGCTACCTGCTCTACGCCGGCATCAAGGAAGACGATCAGTACGACGACCTGACGATCCTGGGCATCCGTCGCAAGTAGCGGCGGCGCCTCAGCTAGCCGCCGAGCGCTCGGCGGCGGCCGCATTCCGGACCGCCTCCTCGAACTTTTCGAACCGCGGCGCCTCGCCGGCCGCCAGGGGGTAGCGGAACCGGGCGCCGCCGGAGCGCAGCTCCAGCATGCGGTAGCGTTCCTCGCCGGGCGGCGCGCCGCCGTCCACGAAGACGGGGCGGAGGTCCAGCGGCACATAACGCGTCATGTGGCTGTACTCGGCCATCCGCTTCGAGCGGAAGGGCGGTTCCTCCGAGATGCCGTAGAACATGGACGGGGCGAGCGTCAGGATGTACGACGAAATGATCCTGGACGAGTCGAGGAAGCGGGGCACGGGCGTCTCGGGGTGGTAGAACCTGGCCGCCAGCTCGTCGTCGTTCATGACCTCGACGGCGTAGCTGTGGTACTTGTAGTCGATGCGCAGGAGATCGGCGAAGGGATCCGGCTCGATCGAACGCAGCCGGCGCTCCGGGGGAGCCTCGCGCGCCCGATACCGCCTGAAGGCGGCTATCATCGGAACGAAGAAATAGGAACTGACGGTGTTGTACAGAAGCGAAACCCGATCGCCGCCGCGGAGGTAGAAGCTCATGCGCGAGGCAAGGAGGGTGGTGGCCGTCTCCAGCACATCGACGTCCGCGAGCTCGAAGAGGCGCTTTTCGTAGCCCGAACGCCGCTTCTTGATGACGAGCACCCGCGAGAGCGCCTGGCAGAGAAAAGTTTCCGGCTCGAAGCCACGCATGCCGCGCGAGGCCGGGGCGCGCACGCAGTAGGGGAAATCGGGAAAGGCCTCGGCGACCATGTCGGCGCAGGCCGCCGGCAATCGGCCGGGCTCCTCGATCCTGGTCGACCAGGTCTCTACGCTGCCGTCTCTGCTCATGGAACCTCCCGGATCGCCGTCAGAACGTACCCGCGTATCCAGGAGTCGTCAGCCGCGATACGCGGCGGTTCCGGCGAACTCCATCGCCTAAAAATGCCCGGCGATCAGGATAGCCCCGCCGATCCCCTGCGTCAACGACTCAAGCGCCCTCGGCCAGAGCCCTCCTGGCCGCGAAGAAGAAGGGCAAGGCGGCCAGCTGCGCCACCAGGGAGAAGGCGACCAGCGCGACCAAGGACTTGTCGTAGAGGAAGCCCATGGCCCAGGAGCCGAGGAACCAGAAGGCGCCGAAGCCGGCGTTGAAGATGCCTATCGCGGTGCCGCGCCTCTCCTTCCGGACCATGGTCGTCACGGCTGCCTTGAGGATCGATTCCTGGGCTCCCATCCCTATGCCCCAGAGGAGCACGCCCGCGATCACGAGGGCGGGCGCCTTGAACAGGAATACGAGAGGGGCGAAGAAGGCGGAGATCGCGGTGGAGAGGATGATCGCCACCATGCCCTTCCGGTCGAACAGGGGCCCGAAGACGAGGGCCGAGACGGCGTCGATGCCCATGGCCAGAGCGTAGAGGACCGGCACGATGTTGTCGGGGAAGATCTGCTGCTTGACCACGTGGAAAGCCATGAGCGGGAAGTCGGCGAAGCCGATGGCGAGGAAGATGATGCCCCCGAAGTAGAGCCAGTAGGGCCTGGATAGCCCCTCCCGTTCGCGCTCGGGCGCGGTGGTCTCGAACTCGTGCGGCCGCGGGTAGCGGTGCCTGGCGACGAGGAGGAGGACCAGCGCGATCGAAGCCGGGATCCCGAGGAGGAAAAAGGCCAGGGAATAGGCCGAGAGCCTGCCGGAAGACTCCTTGAGTGTCAGGACGGCGAAAAGCATCAAGGGGCCCAGGACCGCGCCGATCTGGTCCAGCACCTCCTGCAGGGCGAAGCCCTTGCCGGCTCCCACCTCGTTCGCGGCGAACGAGGCGATGGTGGTCTTGGCCGGGTTCCTGATCGCCTTGCCCAGGCGCTCCACGACGATGAGGATGCAGGCGAAGAGCCAGCCGAAGCCGGGGGCGAGGGCCAGGGCCGGTATGGCGAAAAGATTGATGAGGTAGCCGATGATGGTCAGGAGCCAGTAGCGGTGCGTCTTGTCGCTCAGGTAGCCGGTCGCCAGGCGCAGGGCATAGCCGATGAGCTCACCGAGGCCGGAGACGAAGCCGACCGTCACCGCCGAGGCTCCCAGGAGGAGGAGATAGGGCCCGAGAATGCTCCGGGCCCCTTCGTAGGTGAAATCGGAGAAGAGGCTCACCACGCCGAGCAGGGCGAGAAAGGCATAGGCGGCCTTCCTCTTGGTATCAGTCGCAGGACGATCATCGTTCATGGGGCCTCGATTCGCGGGGAATGTAGGTCGCTTCGATTCCTCCCGCCGCTACGGCGAGGAACGCGGGGCGCTCGGGCGAGTCGACTCCGAAGCCGGCCGACCTGCCGAACCCCGGCTCTTGACGCAAGCGCCGCGAGACTTGCCTATGATACTGAGCCACGCGCGATCCTTTCAACGCGATCGGGTCGAAAGAGCCGTCGCGCGACCATGCAAATCCGATATCCGCCACGCGACGAAGGCGCCGGCCCGAAGCCGCGGCGCCGATCGGCCAGAAGCCACTGCGACGACCGGCCAGAAGCCGCTGCGACGACCGGGGCGAAGCCGCGGCGCCGATCGGCCAGAAGCCGCGGCGCTCGCCGGCCCTGCGTTTCCCTCTTTGTTCTGCGGTCTGGCTACTTTTAGTTGCTTGACGCATCCAACCAACCGAAGTACAGTTGCGTCATGGACTACGGCCACTTCGACGACGCGAGGCGGGAGTTCGTCATCACCCGACCCGACACTCCCCTCCCCTGGCTCAATTACCTGGGGCAGGACGATTTCTTCGGCCTGTGCACCAACACGGGCGGGGGGTACAGCTTCTGGAAGGACTCGCGCCTCAGGCGCCTGACCCGCTACCGCTACAACAACATTCCCTACGACCTGGGCGGCCGCTACCTCTACGTCAACGACGACGGGAGCCTCTGGAACCCGGGCTGGATGCCGGTCAAGGCCGAGCTCGACGCCTACGAGTGCCGCCACGGCCTCGGGTACACGCGCATCCTCGGCGCGAAAGACGGCCTGGAAGTGGACGTGCTGTTCTTCGTCCCTCCCGGACAGAACCTCGAGATATGGAAGACGCGGGTCCGGAACAGCTCCGCACGGCGCAAGCGGCCGCGGCTCTTCTCGTACCAGGAGTTCGCCTTCTACGAGGCCCTCAACGACATGACCAACTACCAGCGCACCTGGTCCATCGGCGAGGTCGAGGTCGAGGGGAACGCGATCTACCACACGACCGAGTACCGCGAGCGGCGCAACCACTACACCCTCTTCGCCTGCACGCGCCCCGTCGCGGGCTTCGACACCGACCGCGACGCCTTCGTCGGGGTGCACGAGGGCCTCCACGAGGCGCGCGTTCCCTTCTCCGGCGCCTGCACCGGATCCCTGGCCTCGGGCTGGAATCCCATCGGCTCGCACCAGGTCGATCTCGACCTCGCTCCGGGCGAGGAGGCCGTCTTCTCCTTCATCCTGGCCTACGTCGAGCAGACCGAGGCGCCCAAGTTCGAGGCTCCGCGCCGGGCCAACAAGAGCGCGGGCCGCGCCGTGCTGGCGCGTTATGCGAACGAATCTGCCGTCGACGCCGCCTTCGCCGAGCTCGGCTCGTTCTGGGAGAACCTGCTCTCGAACTTCCAGGCCGAGCTTCCGGACGAGCACGCCTCGCGCATGCTCAACACCTGGAACCAGTACCAGTGCCTGGCCACCTTCAACCTCTCGCGCTCGACCTCGATGTACGAGACGGGCATCGGCCGGGGCATGGGCTTCCGCGACTCGAACCAGGACATCCTGGGCTTCGTCCACATGATCCCCGCTCGCGCGCGCGAGCGGCTCCTCGACATCGCCTCGACCCAGCTTTCGGACGGCACCTGCTACCACCAGTACCAGCCCTTGACGAAAAAGGGCAACGCCGAGGTCGGCGGCGACTTCTACGACGACCACCTCTGGCTCGTCCTGGCGGTCTGCGCCTACATAAAGGAGACCGGCGACCTCGCCGTGCTGGACGAGCGCTGCGGCTACGCGGACAGGAGCTACGCAGGCGCGGGCGCCGAGGAAACCCTCCTCCACCACCTCGAAACCTCCATCGCCTACACCCTGCGCAAGCGCGGCCCGCACGGTCTGCCCCTCATCGGCCACGCCGACTGGAACGACTGCCTCAACCTCAACTGCTTCTCCACCGAGCCGAACGAGAGCTTCCAGACGGCCGGCGACGCGAAGGGCTCGGGCGCCGAGTCGGTCATGATCGCGGGGCTCTTCCTCTACGCCGCGCGCGAAATGGCCGAGCTCTACGACTTCATGGGCGAGCCCTCCGGCGCCGAGCGGATGCGCGCCGCTCGGCGCGACATGCTGGCCGCGGTCGAGGGCCCGGGCTGGGACGGCGAGTGGTACCGCCGCGCCTACGACGCGGCGGGGAAGCCTGTCGGCTCGAAAGAGTGCGACGAGGGGAAGATCTACATCGAGAGCCAGGCCTGGTGCGTGCTCGGCGGAGCCGGGTTCGGCGAGGCTGCGGTTGACGCGGCCGACGCCTCCGGCGCTTCGCCCGCAGCCGCCGGCGCGCCCCCCCCTGGCGCTGCCGTACCCGGGAAATCCGACCGGGCCCGGCTCGCCATGGAGAGCGTGCACCGCGAGCTCTTCACGCCCAAGGGCGTCATCCTGCAGCAGCCGGCTTATTCCGCCTATCGCGTCGAGCTCGGCGAGGTGTCGAGCTACCCGCCGGGCGTCAAGGAGAACGGCGGCATCTTCTGCCACAACAACGCCTGGGTCCACCTCGCCTGGTGCCTCCTCGGGGAGGGCGACCGCGCGCTCGAGTACTATCTCTCGATCTGTCCGAGCGCCAAACAGGAGGAGATCGAGCTCTACCGCTCCGAGCCCTACGTCTACGCCCAGATGATAGCCGGCCCGGACTCGCCCCTCTTCGGCGAGGCCAAGAACTCCTGGCTCACCGGCACGGCGGCCTGGACCTTCGTCGCCCTGACCCAGGGCATCCTCGGGATCAAGCCCGACTACCGCGGCCTGCGCGTGCAGCCCTGCCTGGCGCACGACTGGAAGGGCTTCGCCGCGACGCGGAAATACCGCGGAGCCGTCTATCGGATCGAGGTGCGCAACCCCGAAGGCGTCTGCTCCGGCCTGCGCTCGGTCTCGATCGACGGGGCGCCGCTGGACGCCGGGCGCCTCGCGGAGGCGGGCGGCCGGGCGGTCGTTCTGCCCTTCTTCCCCTCGGGCGGCGAACACAGGATAGAAATCCTGATGGGCTGACGAGGTCTGTGCGCACGGGTTCATGGACGAGGCCCCCTCGGACGGCCACCTAGCCCAAGGGCGGCCTATCGTGACAGTATCGCCGCATGGAAGGCAGCCAGTCAGATCCGGCCGAAGGGCTCTTCGACGCTTCGGGCAAGCCCCTCGCCGACGGCGTCGAGGTCGACTACCCGGTCACCTTCGACCTCAGGGTCATCTACGTCCTCTCGCAGGGCGCCACTATCGTCGAGGATCTCGAACGCATCTACGCGAGCCTGGGCGTCCGCTGCACCCTCATCCAGGGCATCGCCGCCCCAGGCTCGAAGTACGGCCGCATGGGCAGCCGTGTCACGATGCAAAGCCGCGACCAGATGTACGCGGCCTACGAGGCGATAGGCAAGCTGCCCTACGTGAAGACCGCGCTCTAGCGGACCGTCCTGGAAAGGCCGTCCTGCTTCTTCCCCGCCCGAAGCTTCCGATAAGCTCGCGGAAAGGGTCCTGCGGCGGCTGCGACGGGTTCATCTCCGACGGCGGCCTCGGGTGAATTCCCAAGGCGAGTCGGACGAGGGGTGGCATCGTGGAAGGGGCCGGGCCTGCCGAGATCCCCTCCGCGATGCCGGGACCCCGACGGCAGGCTCCGAGAAAAGCCGCCGGAGGACGCCCTCACCGATCGAGGAATCCGCGCGCGAAATCGAGAAACCTCTCCACGTCCTTGAAGTCGCTGGCGATGCCGACCGAGATGCGCACCGCGCCCGAGGCCGTCGTCGTGATGCAGTCGCGGAAATCGTCCATGCTCAGGCGCTGGTCGTGCCCCGGAGCCGTGAAGCAGGAGGTGAGCTCCTCGCTCGAGATACCCAGCGCGATCTCCCCGGCGCCGGGGTTGCAGAAGCAGCCCGTGCGGAGCGAGATGCCGTGGGTGTTCGCCGCGGCCTCGACGGCGCGGTGGTCGATCGTCTTCCCCTGCGCGTTCGAGAAATTGAGGGCGATCGTGCCGCCTCGCCTTCGCGTATCGAGCGGTCCGTAGATTTTCACGAGCGGCACGCCCGTCGAGTAGCGCAGCTCGGACAAGTTGTCGAGGAGCCAGCCGGTCAGGCTCAGCACCCTCTCGTGGACCAGCTCGACGCCGACCGCCTTCAGGTGCCGCAGTCCGATTTCCACCGCGGGAATGCCGAGGTAGTCCACGGTCCCGTCCTCGAAGGCGGCGGCCCCGTCGGTCAGGTAGTACTTGTCGCCCTGCACCGAGACGACGGTTATCGTGCCGCCGGCGAACCAGGGACGGCGCAGCTTGGCGAGCGCCTCCTTGCGCGCGATGAGGGCGCCGATGCCGGTCGGGTAGCCGAACATCTTGTAGAACGAGAGCGGCACAAAGTCCGGCTTCCAGCGCGAGAGATCGACGACATTGGTCGGTCCGAAGGCGGCTATGTCCACGAGCACGTCCCAGCCGCTCTCGTGGGCGAGTTCGATCCACTCCAAGGGATGCTGGACGCCGGAGAAGTTGGACTGGGCCGGGTAGGCGAAAAGCTTGCTGGGCGCCTTCGGCGAGGCGCCCAGCTCCGAGCCGAGCCGCTCGCCCGAAATGCGGAGATCGGGCAGCTCGACGGGGAGGTAGGTGATCGAGGCGCCGCGGGCGCGCGCGAACTCGCGAATGCCGTTGACGGAATTGTGATTGTCGAAGGTGAGCAGGTACCGGGAGCCGGGCTCGAAGGGATAGGACTCGCCCACGAGCTTCAGCGCGCCCGAGGCGTTCTGCGTGAAGATGACCAGGTACTCTTCGGGCGAGGCGTTGAAGTATTCGAGCACATACTCCCGCGCGCTCTCGACGAGTTTCGTCGCGGCCTGGGACGAAGGATTGCTCGAGTGCGGATTGCCGAAGACCCCTGCGGCGAGAATCCCGCGGTGCGCCTCGATCTGGGACTCGGCGTAGAGGCCGCCGCCCGTGTAATCCAGGTATACGTGGCCCTGGGAGTCGAGCCGCGAATAGTCGGCGGCGCGCAGGGCGTCGAGCGACGCGGTTTTCGCATAGCCAGGATATCGAGCGATAAAATCTTCCACAGCATGTTTTTTCACGTAGTCCTTCCTTTCCTCGGCTTCAATCCCGCCGATGGCGGCGCGTAGGGTCATCTTCCCGCCGACGCCTATCTGTTCGGCGATTCGGTGTGATGCGCGTCATATCTTAAACTTATCCGACGCCTCCCGCACTTCCTCTATAAGCCTACCGTTTCTGGCGGTTTGGTCGATCGTGGCCATTATCGCCTTGTTGATTTCCTCAGTCCCATGCGTCACCTCGATGTTGTTCTGCACGACGACATCGTTCACGCTCTTGAGCCTCTCTACCTGCAGGAGGATCGACGCGTTGCCGGCAGCCATCTCCTGAGCGCCAGAGGATATCTCACGCGTAATTCCCCGGAGACGGGCGAGAGCGTCGAGTATCTGCCTGCCTCCCTCGCGCTGTTCGTCCATGCTGTCCCCGATCGATTTGACGGCCGCACCGAGAGCCGACGATCGGCCCAGGATCTGCTCGAAGGAGCTCACGGCGGCAAGGGAGGCGGAGCGCACCGACTCGATGGACGAAGAAACACGGCCGAGATCGGCCGATATTTCCCTTGATTGCGAATTGGACTGTTCCGCGAGCTTTCTGATCTCGTCGGCCACCACCGCGAACCCCTTCCCCGATTCCCCGGCGTGGGCCGCCTCGATGGCCGCGTTCATCGCGAGCAGGTTGGTCCGGTCGGCGATCTCGGTGATCAACCGCGCGGCCTCGTTGAGATTCCGCGAATACCCCACGATGGCGACGACCGCTTCGTTGACCTCGTCGATCTTGGTCTTTCCCTCGGTTCCGTCCGAGGAGAGCCTATCCGAAGCCTCTGCGGCGCGCCCGACGTTCGCGGCGACCGACTCAATATTCGCGATCATCTGCTCGACGGAGGCCGAGGACTGCGACACCACAGAGGATTGGCTCGAGATCATCGCGGACAGGGCATCGACGCTCCGCGCCAGCTCCTCGATCGCGGCCGAAACGCTCCCGACGGCATCCGATAGTTCCACCAGCTGCCCCTTCGTATTGCCGATGTTGGAATTGATCTGGATCACCGCGGCGCCCGTCTCTTCCATATTGGCCGACAACCCTTGGCCCTGTTGCTCGAGTTCGGCCAACTTCTCCTTGACAATGCTCACAAGATGATGCAGGTCGACCACGAGGGTATCGACATACTTCGCGGTGCGACCCAGCTCGTCATGGCGCCGCGAATCGATCCTGACGGTCAAATCCCCGCCTCCGACTTTTTCCACAGAGCGGAGCAGGAGACCCAGCGGCCTCGTAATGGACCGCGCCGTCACGATCATCACCGCGGCCACTATGGCCAGGGCGAAGGCCGCCACCCCATATACAACGAGCGAGGAGACTCGCTCGGCTACCCGCGCGCGCGAGTAGCTAGCATCGCCTCCCTTGATGACGAGCGCCTCGAGCGTGCCGAGGCTCCGTCTCAGGGCCGTAAAATAGCCGTCGGCAGATCGGGTCAGCGAGAAGAATTGCGAGAAATCGACGCCGGGCTTGACGCTGTCGAGAATCGTGGCGATGACGCCGGAGAAATCTCCGTAGGCCGCAGCAAGGTCGGTCATCGCGGCTTGTTCCTCCTGGGACGCGCCCTTCAAACTCTGCAACGACGACAGGAGCGAGTTTCCATCTGCGATGTTCTTCTTGATGCCGGCGATCAGGGTCTGCAGGAGGGCGGATCCGTAGCCCTGGCTGCCATAGTTGATAAGCTTGTACATGTCCACCTGCGCTGCGTAGGCGTGAAGCTCGATCTGGAGGCTCGTTCTGGTCAAGCCTCCACGGACGGCGTATACATCCTCGAGCGAGGCGGAAAAAAGACCGAAGGCCCTGCCCGATACGGCCGCGAGGATGGCCAAGGAGAGCACCGACACCGCGGAGAGGAGAATGAGCTTGCCCAGGATACTCAAGCCGGAAGCCGTGCCTCTCTTCATGGCGAGCGCCCCTTCGCCCCGGCTCCGAGGCGCAAGGCCGAAAAGCGCGGATCATGGAGAATGATATCAGCGACCTCTTCGGTTTCCTTTTCTATGGCTTTTTCGTCGGTGCGATAGACGATGTCGGCGGCCGCGTAGTATTTGGGCTTCTCGTTCTCCCACATCAGCCTGATATCGTCTTCGAGGGAAGTATCCTTGTTGACGCGCGGCCGATCGGCCGCCCGGACCCTGTCGATCAAGGCCTCGACGGAGGCCTCGAAGAGAATGAATATCCCGGTCGGCTTCAGGAGATCGGTGTTCCATTCGTAGCGGACGGTCCCGCCTCCGAGACACACGATCGCGTCGTTCTGGGCGGCGAAGTGCTTGCAGATGGAATATTCGAGTTCTCGGAACGCGAGCCAGTCTTTCTCCGCCACGAGCCGATGGAAGCTGTAGCCGAGGCGCCCGTCCATCTCGCGGTCCAAATCCAGGAAGCGGAGCCCCAAGGCTTCGGCGACGCGCTCCCCGATGGTGGTCTTTCCCGAGCCGATCATGCCGCAAAAGTAGATATTCATCGCGATCTCACGTTTCCCTGATGACGAGCCGGCAGAAGCGGTCGCCCTTGCCTATCGTCTCGTTCAGTTCCATAGAGACCCCATGCGCCGCCGCCCGGCCGCGGTCGCCCTCCATGGCTATATCGCACAACGTATCGATCCTCTCGGGGGCAAGGCCCATCTCCTTCCAGGCCTCCACGAGGGGGCAGAAATTCATCCGTTGCACCGAGTGATGCTCGCAATATTCGATGTCGGATTCGAAGACGAGGGCTGAGCCTTTCTCTTCGTGCCTTCGCACCCAATCCCGGTGTGTGAAGGGCTCGGGATCCTTCTTCGCCTTCATCCTTCCGAACTCGAATATCGCCTTTCGGCAAAGCCGCTCGACCTCGGCCTCCGGCAAGGCTTCCATAAAAGTGTCGTAGAGCAGCGCGAGCCAGACGGCGCGATCCTTGATCGCCGCGCGCACTTTCTCCACTGTCTTCTCGGTCTTCAAGTCCATCGTAAACTCCTCGCCTATCATCTCGCTCGCAGTCCGATTCGGCAGAAGGCGTCGCCCTTGCCTATCGTCTCCCCGAGGCTCATCTCTATGCCGTGAAAATCCGCGCGCCCGCGGTCGCCTTCCATGGCGATATCGCACAGGGTGTCGATCCTCTCGGGCGGCAGTCCCATGGCCTTCCACCCGTCCACGAGGGCGCAACGATGGACGCGGTTTTCCGCCCCGCGCTCGTCCCATTCGATCTCCGACTCGAATATCCTCGCCGTCCCCGACTCGACGTACTTCTTGACGAGATCTCTCGCGGAAAACGGCGTCGGGTCCTTCGCCGCCTTGTAGCGTCCGTAGGCGTAAATCGCCTTCCGCGCCAAACGCTCTATCTCCGCGGCCGGAAGAGCCTCGCCGAATGCGTCCATGACGAGGGCGAGCCACTGGGCACGGTCAGCGACGGCCGAACGTACTTTGGCCAAGGCCTTATCATCCATGATCGTTCCTCCTCGCAGCCGCTCGACCGGCGTCCAGCAGGGACTCGAATCTAAGCCGGCGCGCGCGATATCGGGCCCTCAAGCTCGCCTCGGGCTCCCAGACCTCGCCGAAGCCTATGCGCGCCGCGGAGAGTTCGACCAACCCGGCCCCGGTGAGCGCCGATTCCAAGAATAGGGCCGTTCCGGCCATGGTGGCCTCGTCGCGAAGAGTCAATTCCACCGGTATCCCCGTCGCGTCGGCGCGCATCCTGTTCCAGGCCCCGGACCTGCTCCCTCCGCCGGAGATCGCGATGTTCCGTGGAGCTATGCCCGAATCGCTCAGGAGCTCGACGAGAGCGGCGAGTCGAAAGCAGGTCGACTCCATCACCGCTCGCAGGATGTGCGCGGGGCCGTGGCCCGGGCCGAGGCCGAGCAGGCCGCCGCGCGCGTCGGCATCCCAGTAGGGGGAGCGCTCCCCCGTCAGGCCGGGCAGGGCGAAGGGCGCGTCCAGATCGAAGGGGAGACGTGCAATCTCCTCTTCGCGATTCCGTATCCCCGTTCCGAAGAGCGAACAGAAATAGTCGAGAGCCCCGCAGGAAAGCCCCGTGGCTCCCCCGACCAGGAAAAGACCGTCAACCATAGCCGGATTCACCGTGAGCCGCATCCCAGGATCGCCCGGTCTCTCGGCGCAGGCGACCATGAGCACGTCGGTTGTCCCGGATACGAGTGCCGCTACGCCGGGAAGGAGGACTCCCGATCCGTACATCGCCGTCGTGCCGTCGATCGAGCCGAGCGCCACGGGCGTTCCCTCGGGCAAATGCGCCGCCCGCGCGAACTCTCCGGCGGCCTGCCCCACGAGCGCCGTCGCCGAGGCGATCCCAGGCAGGAAGCCGGGACGAAGACCGACCCTCGCGAGCAGCGGCTCGTCCTCCGCGGGACCGGCGATATCGACGAGCCCCGTATAACCGGCCGTGGCTCGATCGATCGCCCTGGCCCCGGTCAGGCGCCAGACGATGTAATCCTTGAGACTCAAGACCGACGCCAGCCGCTCGAAGCATCCCGCCTCGTGCGTCTCGAGCCAGGGGAGTTTGGGCAGCAGCAGCTCGGGCGAGAGCCGCCTCGCCGAGCGCGCGTAGAAAACTTCGGGGCCTATCTCGGAGGCGAGCGCCTCGGCTTCGCGGGCCGCCCTCGTGTCGGCCCAGACCATCGCGGGCCGGAGGGGCCGCCCTTCCCCGTCGAGGAAGACCCAGCCGAGCATCGACGAAATTCCCACACCGTCGGGTCGGGCCCCTCCTGCGGAGTCGATAGCCGCGGACGAAGCCCTGAGCACAAGGCGCAGCGCTTCGTCCGCGTCGATCTCGGCGGCGCCGGGCACGCCGCCGGCGCCGTAGCTCACCCGCACACGCTCACGGGCTTCGGAGATGCGCGCCCCGTCTTCGCGAAGAAGGCAGGCACGGCAGCTGGAGCTTCCGAGATCCACGACGAGAAAATTCACGCTCTCGCCTTTACGCCCCTGCGGACTTGGCCGTCTCCACCATCGCGGCGAGGGCGTGAGGGTCGAGCCACGTGGGAATGGAGCATCCGTTGGCGAGAATGAATCGCGAACTCCCGCCAAGTCGCAGCCCCTCGCGCACATTCTGCCTACAGAACGCGGTCGAGACGCGCGTGACCCGATCGTTGTCGATGCCGCCCATGACCACGCCGGACCACTTAGCCTTCATCTCGGCGAGGGAGGGATTGCCCGCCGTCCGGTCCTCCCAGCTCATGATCGCGACCGGGAAATCGAGCACATCGTCGGTGTAGATTCTCTCGCCGTGAATGTGTGCGGTATTCATCCTGCCCAGGCTCGCTATCGCGCGGAACACCTTCATAGCCGCGGGCTTGGCGAACTCGAGAAAGACCCCGCGGTCCAGCTGGCTCTCGCTGCCGAGCACCGACATGAAGATGCCGCTCGCGCCGAGCGTTAGAGCCTTCTGGCAGTAGGCGATGAGATTGTCCGCCGCCACGTCCAGCGCCGCCTTCAGCTCCTTAGGGGCCGTCTTCACGAGATTCGCGAGATGCTCCCCGGCGATGCTGCGCTGCAGGCTCTGCCAGGGATCGAAAACCGTGTCGATGAAATAGGCCTTGCCCTTGAGCCTTTCCGCCACGATCCTGATGGCGGCGAGCTGCTCGTTCCAGTCGCAGGACTCCGGCTCGAAGCGCGCAATCCTCCCCAGGTCCGCCGCCGACTTGACTTCCTCGAGCCCCTCCGGCATCGGATAGAAATAATCGTTCATCAGCTTCAGGAAATCGAAATCGTAGTGCTCGAACCAGTCGAGCGCGATCGCCGCGAACTTCTCTCCGCTCGCGTGCTGATTGCCGAAATGGTACCACATCGACATGGGCGGCCGGTCCAGGCTTTTGCCCTGGAGGACCGCGTCTATTCGCTCGATCTTCGTCATTGTTCTCTCCTTAGGATGATCCGGCGCCTTGTTGCCTAAGAGACGCCGAGGTAGGCCCTGCGGATGGCGTCGTCGGTCCTGAGTTCGGAGCAGGGCGCTTCATGGGTGATCTTCCCCGTTTCGAGGATGTAGCCGTATCTCGCCACCTGAAGCGCCAGATTCGCGTTCTGCTCGACGAGGAGGATCGTCTTCCCCATTTTGTTTATCTGGACGATGAAATCGAATATCTTGTCGACCATCAGGGGCGCGATGCCCAGACTGGGCTCGTCGAGGAACAGTATCTTCGGGTCGGACATGAGTCCCCGCGCGATGGCAAGCATCTGCTGTTCCCCTCCCGAGAGCGTGCCACCCTCCTGCTTCCTTCTCTCCGCGAGCCGGGGGAAAAGCTCGAAACTGCGCTCGACGAGTTCCCGGACCCGCGCCTTGTCCTTGATCGTATAGGCGCCGACCTGCAGGTTCTCCTCGACGCTGAGTTCGGAGAATATCTTCCGCCCTTCGGGCACGTGCGATATCCCCCGCGCGACGACTTCCTCGGGCCGCTTGTTGACGACGTCCTCGCCGCCGAACCGGACCGTTCCTCGGGTGGCCTTCACGACCCCCGAAAGCGTGTTGAGAAGCGTGGTCTTTCCGGCGCCGTTGGCGCCTATTAGCGTCACGAGATCTCCCTGTTCCAGACGGATCGAGACGCCCTTGAGCGCGTTGATCTTTCCGTAATGCACCACGAGGCCGTCGACTTCGAGAAGCGCCAAACCTATACCCTCCTCTTCCCCAGATAGGCTTCGATGACCCGCTCGTCGTTCTGTATCTCGGCCGCGGTTCCCTCGGCTATCTTGGAACCGTAGTCGAGGACGGTGATTTTGTCGGCGAGGCTCATGACCAGTTTCATGTCATGTTCGATGAGGAGCAGGGTGAGACCCTCTCGCCGGAGCTCGCGAATGAACCTGTCGAACTCCTCGGTCTCCGCCGTGTTCATACCGGCGGCCGGCTCGTCGAGCAGCAGCAGCTGGGGCCGCGCGGCGAGGGCCCTGGCTATCTCGAGCTTGCGCTGCTCCCCGTACGACAGATTGCGCGCGTATTCCTCCCGTTTGTCGACGAGACCGACCTTCTCCAGGATATCCATCACGAAGGCGCGGCCTTCCTTGTCCTCCCGCCTGTAACGAGCGTTGTGCGATACCGCGGCCCACACGAAGGACTTGTATTGATTGTGGGTTCCGGTCAGCACATTGTCGAACACCGACATGTAGCCGAACAGACGGATGTTCTGGAAGGTCCTGGAGATGCCCTTGGCGGATACCTTCTGAGGCGGCAGCCGCTCGATCCGCTCTCCGCGCCAGACGACCTGCCCGGAGTCAGCCGGAATGATGGAGCTGATGTTGTTGAAGAGCGTGGTCTTGCCAGCGCCGTTGGGCCCTATGATCGCATGCGTCGTGCCTTCCGCGACGGATAGGCTGACCTTGTTCACGGCGACCAGCCCGCCGAAGCGCTTTTCGAGGTCGCGTATCTCGAGAATCACGCCGCACCTCCCCCCGCCTGGCCCTCGGCCGCGGAATCGATCTTCTGCTTCCGGAAATGGAATCGGGCCGTCCCCGACGGAGGCACGAACAGTCCCTTGACCCCGGCGAGCCCCTCGGGCTTGACCACGATGACGAGAATGAGGATCGCGCCGTAGAGAACCGAGCGGTATTGCGCCAGGAAGCGAAACAGCTCAGGAATCAGCATGAGGATGACCGCGCCGATGACGGGCCCGATGATCGAGCCGGTTCCGCCCAGGGCCACCATCGTGAGTATCAGGAAGGACTCGTTCATGCCGAACTGGTCCGCGCTGATGTACCTCACGAAATGCCCGTAGAACGCCCCCGCGAGGCCGGTGAACAGGCACGATATGGTGAAGGCGAGAACCTTGTAGCCGAAGACCGGGACACCCATCGTGGAAGCGGCCACCTCGTCCTCGCGGATGGCCACCCAGGCCCGTCCCACCCTGGAGCGATAGAGCCTGGCTATGAGAAATACCACGAGGGCGGCGAATACGAGGACAAGGTAGTAATAGTTGGAAAAGTTCTTGAAGGAAAACCCGAACAGCGAGGGGACCGGGATGCCGGGGATTCCCATCGGACCCCGGGTGAGCGAGTTCCAGTTCATGATGAGGATCCTGACGATCTCGCCGAAGGCCAGAGTCCCGAAGACCAGGAAAGTCTGCCTGAGCCGCAGCGTAGCCAGGCCCAGGAATGCGCCTACCATGGCGGTGAAGAGACCAGCCAAGGGCATCGTGACCCAGAACGGCCAGTGAAGACTCAGGCTGAGAATGGCCGAGGCGTAGGCCCCGATGCCGTAGAAGGCGCCGTGGCCGAGGGAATACATTCCGGTGAAACCGATGATCAGGTTGAGGCTGGAGGCGAGCACGACGTAGATGCCGATCATGGTGGCGATTCTGACGAAGTATTGGTTCCCCAGCAGATACGGCAACGCGATGAGGAGCAACCCTACGCAGAGCTGCAGGACAAGGCGATATTTTCGGGAGATCGAAATCATTATATCCCTCACTTCCGGCGTGTCAGAGTTTCGCTTTCTTCCCGAGGATCCCGTTCGGGCGGAAGAGCAGGAAGACGATCAACAGGAGATAGCTGACGAAATCCTTGTACCCTGACGAGACAAATTGGACACTCATGTTCTCGATGATCCCCAAAAGATAGCCACCGAGGATCGCGCCCGGGATAGAGGTGATGCCGCCGAATACCGCGGCGGTAAATCCCTTGATCCCAGGGACAAATCCCATGTAGGGATTGATCGCATTGTAGTAGATGGCCGCCAGGACTCCGACGAACGCGGCGAGGGCTCCCGAAAGGGAGAAGGCGATGGAGGTCACCCGGTCCACCTTGATGCCCATGAGGCCCGCGGTGCGGTAGTCCAGGGCGACGGCGCGGACCCCGAGACCGATCTTGGTGCCGTAGAACAGGAGCTGGAGAAGCAGCATCATCGCGGCCGCCAGGGCCACCATGAATATCTGCAGCCACGACACGTTGGCTCCGGCTACCACGAGAGCCGTCGAAGAGTAGAAACTCGGCATGGCCTTCGTCTGGGCCCCGAAAATAGCGGCGGCGATCTCCTTGAACAGGAACGAGAATCCTATCGTGCAGACCAGGGATGCAATATGAGGCACTCCGCGGAGAGCCTTGAAGGCCACCTTCTCGACGATCCAGCCGAGCCCCCAACCGACCGCGAAGCCCGCGAGGAGGGCGAGGAAGAGGTTGGGCGTGATGTAACTCACGACGATCCAGCCGGCATAGGCGCCGAACATGTAAATTTCGCCCATCGCGAAATTGACCAGCTTCAGGAGCCCCCAGACGAGGGAGAAGGAGATCGCGATGAGCGCGAAAAGGCTGCCTTCAGTAATTCCGTTGACGAGCTGCTGCGTGAACATGCTATCGATTCTCCCCATAAGCTTCGGACCCCCGGAAGGGTCCGAAGCTCGATTCAAGACCTGACAGGAAACTACTTCAACAGCTTGAAATCGCCGTTCACGACCTGCACGGCCTTATAGCCCTTGATCGCGTCGCGGTTGGGGGTGAAGGTGATGGTGCCGGTGAGTCCCTGGAAGCCCTTGATTCCAGCCAACGCGTCTCGGATGGCCTGCTTGTCGGTGGAACCGGCGCGCCTGATCGCCTCGGTCAAAATGTAGATCGCGTCATAGGCGAGGGCCGCGTGGAAATTGGGCGTCGCGCCGAAGCGCTTCTGGAAACCGGTCACGTAGGCTTGCACGCGGGGATCGGTATCCTTGGCGAAGAAGCTGACGTTGGTGTAGAGGCCGTTCACGGACGAGCCGCCGAGCTTGGTGAGCTCGGTGGAGTAGAGCGAGCTGGGCCCGAGCACGGGGATATCCCAGCCCATCTTCTGGCGCTGCAGGCTGATGAGGGCCCCGTCGTTGTACATCGTCGCCATGTAGAGCGCGTCGGGCTTGGACTCCTTGAGCTTGGTGAGCACCGCGTTGAAGTCCTTCTCTCCCTGGAAGAAGGACTCGACCGCGACGATCTTGCCGCCGATCTTCTCGAAGTTCTCCTTGAAGAACTTCTGAGTGTCCATGCCCCAGTCGTTGTTGATGAAGAGAATGGCCATCCTCTTGATCTTGAGCTTATTGAAGGCGAGATCGGCCATGAAGGGCTGCTCGTAGGCCTGGGTGCCGACGATGCTGAAGCTCCAGACCGAGCCCGGAGTGAAGGTCGTGGCGCTCGCAGTGGGCGAGAGCTGCACCATGCCAGCGGCGTCGTAGATCGGCTGTGAGGCCAGGCAGCAGCTGGAGGTGAAATCGCCGATCTCGGCCACGATGCTCGGATCCGAGGTCCATTTCTGCGCGAGGGAGACGGACTCCTTGGGGTCTCCCCTCGAATCGCCTACGGAGAGCACATATTTCTTCCCGAGCACCCCGCCTTGGGCGTTGATCTCGTCGATCCCCATCTGGACGGAGCGCTGGAAGTTCACGCCATACTCGGCGTAGTCGCCCGTCAATGGCGCGGTCAGCGCGATGTGGATAGTGTTGTCTGTTCCGCCGGCAGCCCAAAGTGAAGCACCGCCGACCAGCACCAGTACCGCACTCAAGAGCGCGATCATTCTGTTCTGCATGAGCCCCTCCTAACAAAGATTGTTCGATCGAGCATAGGCTCGATGTTCCTACGAGTCAAAAACGATATGTTATTTACATTTTTGTTGCTTTTATAACATTTCTATGGCAGATTATAAGGACGGTCCTCGCTCTTGTCAACATTTTTTTTGCCCGCAGGACCGGAGATCGGCGGAGCGCTCTGACTCGGACCGGAGCCCGTGCAGAATATTGCGACGAAGGGGCTTATACTCAGGCTCCATACGCTCAACTCAGGAGTTTGCCTTGGCCGACAGCGAGAAAAGGAGAAGCCTGATCCAGCAGTACCTCGTGCAGAATGGAGCATGCTCGATTTCGGCGCTGGCAAGCCGCCTGGAAGTATCGACGATGACGATACGGCGAGACATGGAATTGCTCGCAGGCAAGGGGCTTGTCCGGGTCTACCATGGAGTCGTCGTTCCCCTCAAAGAGGAGGCCACCTCGCTTCAGGAGTACGCGCTTACGAAGGCCGAGGCCGTGCATGTGCAGGAAAAACTCCGAATCGCAAGGGCTGCCGCATCCATGGTCGAGCCGGAGGACATTCTCTTCATCGACGGAGGCTCTACCGCGGCCCTGGTGGCGCGCGAGCTTCCGCGCGGCATCCCTCTCACGATCATCTGCCTGAGTCTCAACGCATTTCTCAATGTCGCAGGCAATCCCGCGGCAGAAGTCATTCTGGCCGGAGGGATTTACCACGAAGAAACCCATATCTTCGAAGGTCCCGAGAGCATCGAGCTCATCAGACGATACCGAGCGACCAAGGCCTTTGTCTCGGCCAACGGCTTCCGCGAAGACCTCGGGGTGACCTGTTCCAACAATTATCTGCTGTCGATCAAGCAAGCCGTGCTGCGCTCGAGCATCCAGAAGATACTGGTCGCCGATTCTTCCAAGTTCGGGAAAGTCAATTCCTGCTATTTCGCGGATCTTTCGGATTTCAGCGAACTGATCACGGACGACGGCCTGCCCGATTCGGCGTTGCAATCGATTCGAGACTCGGGTACCAAAGTGCAGGCCGTCTAGCCGGGTATTGAAAAGCTTCGAGTATTTCGACGCCCGGCCGGGCTCCTTGTTCCGTCGCGCGCCTATGCGCACTGGAGAACTCGACACCCCCATGGACTCCGGCGAACCTTGACGCCGCCCCCGGCGGAGGCTACAACGATCAACATTCCCCGGCCCATTCATAAAAGGAGCGCGCATGACCGCCCTCATAGAATCGCTCAACCTGGAGTCCAAGCGTCGCCATTTCCGCGCCTCGTACTTCTGGGTGATCGGCGTGTTCTACCTGTTCCAGGGATTCTACCTCTCGGGGATCATGACCTACGGCAGCGTCAGGATGTCCGAATGGGCGGTGCCGGTCACGACCCAGACCCTCATCAAGACCCTCGTCGCCCTGCCGACCTTCTTAAAAATGTTCTCGGGCCTCTTGAGCGACCGCGTTCCCTTGGGGCGGCTGGGGCGGCGCAAGCCCTACATTTTCCTCGGCCTCATCTTCTACGTCCCGGCCTTCGCGATCCTGGCCTTCCACGACGCCTACGACGCCCTGTGGATCGCCTCGCTCATGGCCGTCATGGCCGGTTGGATGCTGGTGGACGGCACGATGGACGGCTTCGCGGTGGACATCACGCCCGACGAATTGCAGGGCAGCTTCCAGGGCGTGCACAGCGCCACGCGCATGGTGGGCTTCGCGGCCGGCTCGGTGCTCATCCCGCTGATCGGCCCCCGGCTCGGCTGGACGACGACGGTGGCGCTCATGGCCTTCGCCGCCCTCGTGCAGACCGCCAGCGCCTTCTTCTTCCGCGAGCCGAAGGTGACTCGCGCGGACCTGAAGACCCTGATGCCCCTGGGCGCGGTGCTTAAAGAAGCCTTCGGCGGCTCGAAGCCCTGGATGGGCATTCTCTTCATGCTCAGCCTGACCGCCGTGACGGCCATCCCGGGTGTGGCCCAGCTGTACATCCTGACCGACCTGGGCTGGGGCCGCGATCCCGGGCTGCTCAAGCTCTACGGCTTTCTCAACCTGGCTCTGTTCGGCGGGGCCGCCCTGGGCTCCTTCGTCGTCGGACGGATCATGAGCACGAGGACCTATTCGATGCCCTTCTACGCGCTCACGACGGTCGCCTACTGGATCCTCATGCTGCCCTGGCTGCTCGTCGCCCGATCGGGAGGCGGCGTTCCGCTCATCTTCGCGTGCCAGTTTCTGTCCGGCATCGGCTACGGTCTGGGGAACGTGATCGTCTTCACGATCGCCATGCGCCTCTGCCCGGCCTCCATCGAGGGCTTCATGTTCTGCACCTTCATGTCTTTCTCCAACATCGGCGAGTACGCCCTCGGGGCGAACGTCATCACCGGCCTCGCGGGCTCGATGGGCGGCATCATTCCTTCCTTCTTCTCGCTGCTTCCCTTCTCCCTGCTCGCGCTCCTGTTCGTGGGCCTGATCATCCGGGCATTGAAAAGGGGCGCCGCCCCTCTCGGAACGGCGCCCCTGCTCGCGCGGGACTGAGGATCGATTCGATCCGGCAGCCCGGGCCTCGAAAGCGGGTCGGGAACTTAGGCCTTGTAGTCGGCGTCCTCGAGCTGCTTGCGGGCGCCTTCGACGGTCGCCTGGAGGGCGGTGGCCTTGGCGTCGGCGTCGCCGATGTTGCCGGCGTCATAGCTGGTCTTGATGTCGGCGAGGCCGGTCTTGGCCTGCGCGACGAGGGCCCTGAGCGACTTCACGTCGACCTTGGCCTTCCTGCCGTAGCGGGCGGCCTTGGCGATCTCCTTCTGGACGACGGGAAGGTCGGCGTTGATGGCGGCGACGATGCCGTCGACGGCGGTCTGCATGGCGGCCTTGCCGGCATCGACACCGCTCTTCGCCGTATTCGAGGCGTCGAGCAGGGCCTTGGCGTCGGTCTTGGCCTTGCCGTAAGCCTTGGCGGTCAGATCGGCCTGGAGGGTATCGTTCGCGGAGGAGGCCGTCTTGAAGGCATCGGGAGCGTAGACATCAGCCTGCGCGGTCTTGGCGTCGTTGAAGGCGGCGGTGGCGGCGTCGATGTCGGCCTGGGGAATCTTGGGGGCGCAGGCAAAGGCCAGCGCGGCAAGAGCGACGACTGCAGCAACCTTGAGGTACTTCATTTCTTTCCTCTCCGTGGGACATGTGGGAATCTGCGTGAGCGGCGCTTAAGCATCTACGATGTTGTATCAGCGTCTGCCTGCAACCCTGCGTAGGGATAGCAAATATCGCACGATATGTCAATAGAAGCGGTATAATTACCTATATTCATTAGAAATACATTAGTTGTATCAATTGGTTATTCATTTATAGATTTTAATATTAAACGCAGAAAATAGTGGTTGTCAGCGGGCCTATGCGACCAGAGCGGTACAGGACATCATTTTCGGGTTTGAAACAAAGAATGCCAGTGATCGATGGATGTAAAAAAAGGCAAACCCCGGCTTCCACGAGCTCCATCCTCGCGAACGGCGGGCACCTCGTTAACCGCCGGCCGACACGTCCGTCGGCAGGTCCCCCGATATCCGTGCCGCCTTCATTTTTTTTCGACAACCTCCCGCTATACTCGACAGAGGCCGCCGCGGAATCCATCTCGGCCCTGCGTCGGCTTGAATGCTTCTTTATGAGGAGGCTATCCATGTCGCCGCTCCCGCCATTTCCCCGAATGCTGGTCGCCGCCGCACTCGTTTCGCTGGCCCTCGCCTCCGCTTTCGCCCAGAGCGCAGGCCCGGCCGCTTCGGGCGGAAGCGGCCCAATGGCCGCCGGTCCCGTCGAATTGCCCGTCACCAAGGTCGTGCTCTACTCCTCCGGCGTGGGCTATTTCGAGCACCGCGGCATCGTCTCGGGCGACGCCACGGTCGCCCTGAGCTTCCGCTCCGACGAGGTGAACGACGCGCTCAAGTCCCTCGTGGTCTGGGACTTCGGCGCGGCATCAGGCGCGGCCCCCGGCTCGGGCGGCCTCGCGGAGTCTCCTTCGGTCAGCTATCCTTCCCAGGAGAGCCTCGACCGCGCCCTCAAGGGCTTCAGGATCGACCTCTCGGGCTCGCCCCGGATCGCCGACATGCTCGCCCGGCTCCGCGGCGCCGAACTGGCGGTCGACGCGCCCGACACGATCAAAGGCCGGATCGTCTCGGTCGAGTCGCGGCCGGGCGGCAAGGACGGCTCGGTGATGCTGCCCTGGCTCGTGCTCGCGACGAAGGACGGAATTCGGGCCATCTCGATCGACAGGATCGCCGCCTTCCGTTTCCTCGACCCGAAGTTATCGGAAGACTTCGACCGGGCGCTCTCGCTCATCCTCTCCACCGAAGACTCGCTCAGGCGGGTGCTCAAGGTTCATCTGCCCGGCTCGGGGCCGCGGCAGGCCGTCCTCGGCTACGTCGTGGCGGCCCCGGTCTGGAAGGTCTCCTACCGCCTCGACCTCTCCGGCGACAAGAGTTTCCTCCAGGCCTGGGCCATCGTCGACAATCCGACCGACCAGGACTGGAAGGACGTGAGCCTCTCGCTGGTGAGCGGCCGGCCCGTATCCTTCCGGCAGGACCTCTACGCCCCGCTGTACCTGAACCGCCCCTTGCTGCCGCTCGCCATAGCCGGCGCGGCCCAGGCGCGCAGCTTCGAGTCGGGCCTGCCGGAGGAGGCCCGGGCGGAGGCCGACGAAGCCTCGGGAGTTCCGGCCCCGGCGGCCATGATGCGGGGCGCGGCCAAGTCCTTCGCGGCGCCCCTGGCCGAGGCTGCGGCGCCGGCTCCCTCCCTGTCGCAGGGCGCGGCTCAGGCGGCGAGCGGCCGGGCGGCGGGAGACCTGTTCGAGTTCACGCTCCGCGGGGCGGTGACCCTGGATCGAAGGCACAGCGCCATGCTGCCCCTCGTCGCGGGGGCCATCGACGGCCGGAAGGTCTCGGTGTTCACGCCGGGCTCCGGTCCGGGCGGCTCCGACCCCCTCCACCCCATGCTCGGCGCCCTCCTCGAAAACGACACGGGGATGAAGCTGCCCGCCGGCCCGATCACCGTCTTCGACGGAGGCATCTACGCGGGCGACGCCCTCCTCGACTTCCTTCCCGAGCGCGACCAGCGCCTCATCGTCTTCGGCGACGACCTCTCGGTCGACGCCGAGGTCTCGGCCTCCAGCTCGCGCGAGACCCTCGGCGTCACCGTCGCGAAGGGCGTCATGACCTTCGCGCGCCGCGTCACCTGGACGCGCAGCTACACCTTCGATAACACCTCGACCGCGGCCAAGACGATCGTGGTCGAGCATCCGATCACCCCGGGCACCACCCTCGCCTCGCCCTCGGCCTACGACGAGAAGACCCCGGAGTTCTACCGCTTCAGCCTCGCCCTGCCCGCCTCGGGCTCCTCCTCGCTGGTCGTCAAGGAGAGCTCGCCCGAAGAGGAGCGCATAACGCTCGCCACCCTCGACCCGGAGTCCTTCCTGGCCTACGCCAGCTCGAAGGGCGTACCGGAGTCGGTCCGGACGGCCCTGCGCAAGGCCGTCGAGCTTAAAAACCGAGCCGACGACGCCGACCGCGCCCTCGCGGACCTGCAGTCGCGGAAGACCGAGATCGACGCGGACGAGGCGCGGATCAGGGAGAACATCCAGGCCGTGGGCAGGGACTCGAGTCAGGGCCAGCAGTACATGAAGAAGCTGTCCGACTCCGAGACCGAGCTCGACAAGCTCGGTGGCCGCATCGAGGCCGCCCGCGCCGCCGCCCAGAACGCGCGCGACGCCTACGCGGCCTACCTGGGCGCCCTCGACCTGAAGTAGAGGCGCGGCGCCCGCCGCGGGTTGATCGTCGCCGGCGGGCCGCACGGGCGCGCCGCACGCGCCCGCGGGTTAGCCGCCGGCAGCCGGGCAGCAGGAGC
>JAJXZP010000278.1 GCA_021779995.1 bacterium
CCCGAGGCGGCCGCGATCGGACCGGCCGGGGCGAGCGCCGCCGGCGCCGAGCGCTAGCCGCGCCCCCGTCGGCCGGGTCCGGTCCGACCCGGCGCGATCCGGCCCGGATGCCTCAGGTCAGGCGCGATAGGCGATCTCGCCGCCCTTGACGACGGTGGAGACGACGTTCATGCCCGTGTTGTAGGCCAGGAAGCGGGCCGAGCGCGCCTCGAGGATCACGAGGTCGCCTTCCTTCCCGCTCTCGATCGAGCCGAGGCTTTCGGCCAGGCCGAGGGCGGCGGCTCCGTTGAGCGTCAGCGCCGTGAGGACCTCGGCCAGGTTGAGCCTCATATAGAGGAGGCCCAGCGCGAAGATGAGGGGAATGGACTGGCTGTAGCAGGAGCCCGGGTTGAGGTCGGAGGCGAGGGCCACGGCGCAGCCCGAGTCGATCATGAGCCGCGCGTCGGCGTGATTTTCGCGGAGGGCGAACGAGGTCAAAGGCAGGCAGGTGGCGACGACGCCGGCGCGGGCCATCGCGGCCATGTCCTCCTTCGAGGTCTTGAGGAGGTGGTCGGCGCTGACGGCGCCCAACCGGGCCGCGAGGCCGGCCCCGCCCATGGCCTCGATCTCGTCGGCGTGGAGCTTCAGGCCCAGGCCCATCTCGGCGGCGGCTTCGAGGTAGCGCCGCGACTCTTCGATATCGAATACACCCTTTTCGCAAAACACATCGCAGAAGCGGGCCGTGCCCTGGGCGCGCACCGAGGGCAGCACTTCCTCGATCATGTAGTCGAGGTAGTCCGCGGTCCTGCCCTCGAACTCGGGCGGCACCGCGTGCGCGCCGAGGTAGGTCGGGACGATGGCAGCGGGGGTCCGCTCGGAGAGGACCGACATGGCCTCGAGCTGCTTGAGCTCGTGCTGCAGGTCGAGGCCGTAGCCCGACTTGCCCTCGACCGTGGTCACGCCCATCGAGAGCATGGTCCACAGGCGGCGCTCGCCGATCTCGACGAGTTGCTCGAGACTGGCCGCGCGCGTCGCCTCCATGCTGCGCCTGATGCCGCCGCCGCGATTGTGGATCTCCATGTAGGGCAGGCCCTCGGCGCGCCACATGAACTCGTCGTCGCGATAGCCGGCGAAGACGAAGTGGGTGTGGCTGTCGACGAAGCCCGGGACGACCGCGCGCCCGTCCGCGCTCATGGGGGGCACGCCGTCGGCCTCCTCCCAGGGGACGTCGGCGCCGGGCCCGGCGTAGACGATGATGCCGTCCTTGATGAGGACGGCCGCGTCCTCGACGACGCGCAGCTCGGACATCTCGGCGCCGCGCCGGGCGCTCGTCCCGGTCGGCGTCGAAAGCTCGCCTATGTTCGTGATGAGCAGATCGCCTGCCATGCTTCCCTCCGGTGATGTGAGCCGACGGCGCACGAAGATCGCATCACTGTAGCGCGGCGAGCGCGGCTCGTCGAGGCCTTTTCGCGTGCTGGAAGCCGCCGCGAATGCCGCGGGCGCTCCGGCGGAATGATTCAGGCGCTCAGGCCGCAGCCCGCGGGCGCACCGGCGGAATGCTTCGGGCGCTCAAACTGAAGCCCTTGGGCGCTGCGCGAATGCCGCGGGCGCTCCGCCGGAAGGCCCGGGCGCTTCTCCGGTCCCCGAGCCGCTACCTCCCCGCGAAGAGCTCGTCCAGGCCGATGCTGCCGTTGATGCGCTCGATGTACGAGCTCTGCCTGAGAGCCGTGAGGCGCTCCTGGGCGCGACCGAGCTCGGCCTGGGCGCGGCGGCTCGAGACTGATCCGGCTATGGCGCGCTCGGCGAGGAAGGAGCGCAGGTACTCGGTCGAGCGCTCGACGTAGCCGATCTCGCGGTCGCGGTAGCGCTCGAGCCGCTCGCGGTACCAGTCCGAGCCCAGCACGTAGCCGCGGTCGAAGAGCCGCCGGATCTCGGGATCGTGCACGCCCTTCCCCTCGAAGCTGCCCTCCGCCATGATGTGGAGGATGGCGCGCAAGGGCGGTATGGCCGCGTCGGCCGAGCCGTCCTCGATATAGTCACGCGCCGAGCGGGCCTGGGCCTCGACTATGTTGGCGACCCCGTCGGCGAAGTCCTCCAGGGACTGGAGCTCGGGCCGCAGCATGTCCTCGCTGAACACGGCCGTGGGCGTGTCGAAGATCCTGCCCAGGAAGTGGGCGGCGAAGAGAGGCGTTATGCGCCATCCGAGCCGGCTCGCCGGGTGGAGCTTGCCGTCCAGCTCGAAGTCCTCGACCCGCTCCAGGTAGCCCTCGCGCTTCAGGAACTCGGGGTCGCGCTCGTCGGGGCCCATCCGCGCCCAGAGCTCGGGCATGAGCAGGGAGATGTCGTGGTCGACCTTGTAGGCGCGGCCGATGTGGCCCGCCGCCGAGGAGAAGCCGCCGCAGTCGGTGAGGATGAAGGCCAGGAGGGCGTTGCCGAGGTCGGTCGTGGGCACGAGGCAGTTGAAGGGCCCCTTGGTGAGGGCGCCTTCGCTGCCCGCGCCCGTGGTCGAGGGGCTCTTCCCGGTGAGCGAGCAGACGAAGTCCATGAAGAGCTCGGGCAGGTCCTGGTAGTGGATCGGGCCGTAGACCGCGAGGGGGCGGATGCCGGCCTGGGGATCGGCGGGGTTGTTGCGCCGTCCGGGTAGGACGGCCCCGACGGGGTGCAGGAGGAGGTGGTCGACGCTCACGCGCCGGTACAGGCGGGGGCCCAGGTCGGCGAGATAGCGCGAGAGGGGATGCACGAGGCTGGGGTCGAGCTGGAGGTAGCGCGGATTCTTCGAGGGCGCGCCGTCGACCATGCGCGGCCGGTCCGAGGCGACGAACCAGTCGTAGCTCTCGTCGTGCGCGGTCTCGACGACGAAATTGCGCATGGGCTCGGAGTACTCGGAGAGGCTCACGATCTTCTCGGCCATGGTCACGGCCTCGGCGCGCGGCAGGGGCTCGAAGTTGGAGATGAAGTTGTCGCGGCCGGACATGTCGAGCTCGGCCTGCTTGTCGTAGCCGCGGTGGATCGCGTCGTCGGGCCTCTGGAAGAAGCGGGCTTCGACGTTGACGCAGAACTTCACGCTATCGTGCTGGTCGACCCAGGCGGGCAGGCCCTGGAGCTTGAGGGCCGGGGCGACGACGCTGGCGGTGATGTCGTCTTCCCACTGGATCTTCGCGGCGGGCATGAAGTCCTGCCGCAGCTTGAAGGTCCGGCGCATGCCCGTGTGGTCGCTGCCGACGCGGAGGTAGGAGCCCTGCACCGGCCGCCCCTCGAACTTGAAGATGTTGCCCGTGGTGCCGTTCACCGCGTCCACCGAGAAATGCGACTCCCAGTCCGTTCCCCAGTCGGGGCGGTAGAAGCGCTTGACGAAGAATGCCAGGGCCTTGACCCGCTCGGGTATGGAGCGCAGCCAGGCGTTGTAGTCGTCGTTGTAGAGCGGGGAGGGCGAAAGCAGCTTGATGACCGAGCCGAGGGACCTTTGGCCCGAAAGGATCGAACGGTTGTCGGGCTCGGCCGGGCCGAGGCCGTCCTTGAAGCGGCTCGCGTAGTCGCGCTCGATGATGGACTTCACCGCCGCGATGTCCGAAACGTAGTCCGCGATCGTGAGGGGCGAGTAGGAGACCGCGTCGCTGATGGGCTTGGCGATCTCGGACTTGCCGCCGCCGGATACCGTGCAGGGCTTGTGGCACAGCAGCCCCTCGGCCGAGGTGCCCACGAGGCGCCAGGCCCCCGAGGCGGCGTGCCGCTCCATGTGGACGCGGTAGCCCGTGGGATGGACGTACACCTCGCTGGGCAGGATGCGGAGGCTGTGCTGCACGCCGGCCCAGGTCCAGCGGGCGGTCTGGTCCTCCAGCGAGATCACCGCGTCCTCGGGCAGGTAGACGATGTTCGGGAAGGTCTTGTCGACCGCGTAGCCCTCGGGTCTGGCCTCGATCCGGTCCTTCATGAGCTCGATCACGCCGTCGAGACTGTGCCCTCGGGAGCGCAGGTTGGTGTCGGGCACGAAACGGGTGCCGAGGTTGTAGGAGGGGAAGACCAGGGCGCCGCCGGCGTGCTCCTCCTCGGCCAGCCCCAGGAGGTTGGCGGAGTAGGATATCTGCGCCTTGACTTCCTTCTTCGAGTAGCCGAAGTAATTGTCGGCTATGATCGAGACGATGACGCCGCGCTCGTCTCGGGCGCTGATCTTGAAGGGCTTGCCCCCGTTGTAGAGCTCGCCCGGCTCCTTCCAGGCCATGCCGTCGCGCCTCTGGCGCTCGGTGGCCTCCTCCCAGCGGGGAAGCCCGAGTTCCTTCTTGGTCATCCTGGTGAGGTGGGTGGCGAGGATGATGCAGCCGGTCGTGCCGGTCCAGCCCAGGGGGGCGAGGGCGGCGTCGTTCTCCGGGACGAAGGGGTCGCCCGAGTTGCCGAATACCGACTCGATGAAATCGAGATTGGCGGCCAGCGAGGCCGGCGCGAAGAAGCGCAGCTCCATCGAGCGCTCCTCGCAGAAACCCGTGACGGCCGGCCTGACCACCGGCCGCAGGAGCAGCGAGAGGAAGGTCCGCGCCGGCCGCCCGGCGTGGGCCGCGAAGGGCAGCTCCAGGAGCTCGGGCGGAGGGTTGAGGGCGGCGATGAGGAGCCGGGCGAAGGCCAGGCGCGGCACCGCCCTCTTGTCGAGGGGCACGGGCAGGCCGTCCTCGGCGATGTGGAACACGCCCTCGGTGGTGCGCCGGTCGCTGGCGGGATTGTGCAGGACCCCGTTGCGGATCCGGTACGAGGTGAGGGTGGAGGAGGCGTAGCGCTGCTCGTCGGGGCAGAGCGAGAGCTCGCGGGCCATGCCGTAGCGGTCGAGCACGAGGGTATTGGAAGGCAGCCGCGGCAGGGGCGAGATGCCGATGCCCGCGAGGTAGGAGTCCAGGAAGTCCTGGATGCGCCGGTCGGCGGGCGCGAGATAGCCGGCGAGCAGGCGGTCCTTCTCGCGGAAGTTTTCGAGCATGTCGCTGGCCAGGGTGACGAACTCCGTCCCTTCCTTCAGGTGGATGGGGAGTCCGAGATTGGCGAGCTTGATGTTGATATACGAAATGAGGCGCAGCCGCTCCTCGGGGTCGCGGCGGTCGAGACGCAGGCCGAAGTCGCGCTTCACGGACATAGCATAACCTCCCGCACGGCTGGATCTGCCGGGCGCACGTTACTCCGGATAATAATCGGGAAGAGGCCGTACGGCTAGTCCGGGAACCGTGACATAAAATAAAATAATGTCACGAACTGCGCGAAATGGAGAGCGGCGCCGGTTCGCCCCGCAGGGGCGCCGCGGCCCGGGCCCCGCCTTCCGTCGCCGGGCTAGCTCTCGGGATTGAGCTGGTCGGCGGGGAGTTCCACGATCCAGGTCGTGCCGGGCCCGGTGCGCCTGGCTATGACCGCGCCGATCTGAGTGACGAGGGCCTCGACCATCACCATGCCGAGGTGGGCCCCTCCGGGGCCGGAGGCGCCCGAGATTCCCGCCCCGTCGTCGGCCACGACGAGTCGGGTTCCGTCCGCGGACCGCGTGTAGGAAACCCGCAGATGGCCGCCGTTCGTGCCCGAGAAGGCGTGCTTGTAGGCGTTGGTCACGAGCTCGGTCACGATGAGTCCGAGCGGTATGGCTCGGTCGATGGAACAGGTGACGGCCTCGACCTCCGTTTCGCAGCGCACCGTGCCGCTCGGGTCGCGCAGGGCGGCGATGTCGCGGAGGAGCCGGGGGAGATAGTGGCTCATGTCCACCGCCTCCAGATCGCGGTCGGCGTAGAGCATCTCGTGCACGAGGGCCATGGACGCGACGCGGGCCTGGCTGTCCTGGAGGGCGATCGCGGCTTCGGGCTCGCGGGTCTCGCCGGCCTGAAGCCTGAGGAGGCTCGACACGATCTGCAGGTTGTTCTTGACGCGGTGGTTCATCTCGCGCAAAAGGAGCTCGCGCTGCTCGAGCGCGGCGCGCAGCTTCGCCTCGCTCGCCACCTGCTCGCTGCGATCGCGCGCGATGCCGAGCACGACCGGCCTGCCGTCGAGGAGGAAGACGCTCGCGTTGACCTCCACGGGGATGCGGCGGCCGTCCTTGGCGAGGTGGTAGGTGGAAAACCGGGCCCGGCCCGTCTCGGCGAGGGTTCGCAGCGGATTCTCCGACGCGCTTCGTCCCTCGGGTCGGGAGAGGTCGAGAGGGCTCATGCCCTGCAGCTCCTCCTTGCTATAACCGAGACGGTCGATCGCGGTGTCGTTGGCTTCCAGGATCGCGCCCAGCTTCCCGCCCTGGAAGTCGGCGACGAAGACCGAATCGGTCATGCCCTCGAAGAGGGCCCGATACCGCACCGACTCGCGTCGCGCGGCGTCGCGCGCCAGCTCGTAGAGCATGATCGCCACCGAGGCGCCGGTGGCCACCTGGAGGAAGCCGCGGAACTCGTAGCCCCGGACGCCGCCCCACATCGAATAGGATACGAAGGGATAGCTCAATTTGAAGAGCCCCCAGACGATCTGAGAAAGGCCGGCGAGGAGGGCGCCGACGCTGCGCGAGGAGGTCCTGGACTCGATGAAAAGCGCGCCCGCGGCGATCTGCAGGACGCCGAAGACGGCGAAGCTCGCCAGGCTGAGGGAATCGGGCGGAACCTCGGCCAGGAAGGCCGCGACCATCGCGGCGACCGCCGCCGCGATCGCGGTCAGGATTCGCCGAACGGAGAAAACGCTGCGCGCCAGGACCAGCGCGGCCGCAAGGAAGAAAAGCGAGCTCGCCGCCGTGGTCGCGAGGAGAGACAGCTCGAGGATCGGCGCAGGCGGGACGAGAAGGCCCAGGACCTCGAAGATGAATCTCGCGGTGTAGAGGGACCAGCCTATGAGCCAGTAGCCGGGAAAGCGGCGCCTATCCTTCCACCAGGCCGCGACGAATATGCCGAGGAGAAAGAGCGTCGCGAAGGCGTCGGAGGCGACCGCTCCGAGAAGGCGATAGTCGTGCATAAACCCTCCCGCCGGCAGGGCGGCATTTTAAATTGGACTCCCGCGCGAAACGTGTCGGCCGGCTCGCGCGAGCCGGCCGGCTCGCGTGTGTCGGCCGCGGCGCGCGAGCCGACCGGAATCGGCTCGTGCCTCAACCCAGCGTGCGCTCGATAAGCTCCTTGTCGGCCAGATAGGGCAGGGTGATGAGGCCCATATCCGCGTGGTCGACGTTGTACTCGGCGCTCACCTCGAGGGCGTGCTCGTTGCGCGCCCAGGCCCGGCGCGCCACGCCGCCCATGACGTCCCAGGGCATGGCCATGCGGATGACCTCGTCGACCTTCTCCGAGCCGTCGAGCACGAGGCCGAAGCCGCCGTTGATGGCCTTGCCGATGCCGACGCCGCCGCCGTTGTGCAGGGCCACGTGGCTCATGCCGCGCGCCGCGTTCCCGGCGAAGATCTGGGTGGCCATGTCGGCCATGACGTTCGAGCCGTCCTTGATGTTGCTCGTCTCGCGGAAGGGACTGTCGGTGCCCCCGGTGTCGTGGTGGTCGCGGCCGAGCATCACGGGACCGATCTCGCCCTTCCTCACCATCTCGTTGAACTTGAGGGCGATCTTCATCCGGCCGAAGGCGTCCTGGTAGAGGATGCGCGCCTGGGTGCCGACGACGAGCTTGTTCTTCTCGGCGTCGCGGATCCAGACCCAGTTGTCGCGGTCCTGCCCGCGGCGGTTCGGGTCGATGCAGTCCATGGCGGCATGGTCGGTCTTGCGCAGGTCCTCGGCCTTGCCCGAGAGGCAGACCCAGCGGAAGGGGCCGTAGCCGTAGTCGAAAAGCTCGGGCCCGAGGATGTCCTCGACGTAGCTCGGGAAGATGAAGCCGTCCTTCTCGTCGACGCCGTTGCGCGAGATCTCCTTGACGCCGGCGTCGAAGACGGCCTTGAGGAAGGCGTTGCCGTAGTCGAAGAAGTAGGTGCCCTTGGCCGTGAGCCGGCGAATGACCTCGAAGTGGCGCCTGAGCGAGACGTCGACGAGCTTGGCGAAGGCGGCCCGGTCCTCCTTGAGGAGCCGCGTGCGCTCCTCGAAACTCGTGCCCGCCGGGCAGTACCCGCCGTCGTAGGGCACGTGGCAGCTCGTCTGGTCGGACAGCAGCTCGATGGGAACGTTGTGCGAATCCGCCCACTCGAGGAGTTCGACGATGTTGCCGCGGAAGGCCACGGCGATGGGCTCCCGGCGGCCCTTGGCTTCGTTCGCGAGAGCGAAGGCCTCCTCCGGCGTGTCGGCGACCGCGTCGACCCAGCCCTGGCTCAGGCGCGTCTCGATGCGGCTCGGATCCACCTCGGCGACGACGCAGGCCGCGTTGGCGATCACGGCGGCCTTGCCCTGGGCCCCCGACATGCCGCCGAGGCCCGAGGAGACGAAGAGCTTGCCCCTCAGGTCGCCGTCGTGCGGCACGCCGAGCTTGATGCGCCCGGCGTTGAGGAGGGTGTTGAAGGTGCCGTGCACGATGCCCTGGGGGCCGATGTACATCCAGCCGCCGGCGGTCATCTGGCCGTAGTTGGCCACGCCGAGGGCGGCCGCCACGTTGAAGTCCTTCTGGTTGTCGAACATGCCGATCATGAGGCCGTTCGTGATCATCGCGCGCGGAGCGAAGGGGTGGCTCTTGAAGAGTCCCAGGGGATGGCCCGACTCGACGACCAGGGTGCTGGTCCCGTCGACCAGCTCGAGGTAGCGCTTGATGAGGCGGTACTGCATCCAGTTCTGGCAGACCTGTCCGGTCTCGCCGTAGGTGACGAGCTCGTAGGGGTAGAGGGCCACGGCGAAGTCGAGGTTGTTGTCGATCATGACCTGCATGGCGCGGCCCTCGACGCACCTGCCCTTGTAGGAGTCTATGGGCAGCCCCTTGAGCGCGCCGGCCGGCCGGAAGCGGTAGCCGTAGATGCGGCCCCGCGTCCTGAGCTCGGCGAGGAACTCCGGCGCGAGCCGCGCGTGCCACTTTTCGGGGACGTAGCGCAGCGCGTTCTCGAGGGCCAGCGCCTCCTGCGCCCGGGTGAGCTCGGCCTCGCGCTTGGGCGCGCGCCTGATCCCCGGCTCGAAGACGGGATCGGGAGGGAGCTCGTGGAGTCCCAGGTCGATTTTCATGGAATCGCTCAACGCGTCATTGGACTGCATGTCGGTCACCTCCTATGGATGAATCGCTGACGGGCAGATGGCGATCGGGCCTTCATGCCGGCGCCGGCCGCCGGCCGCTCGGCGATCGCGTCAGTCGACCTCGGCGGACGCCCCGGCGCGATCGGCCGCCGCCCGCACGAGCGAGCCCTCGGCGACGAGGGCCCGCACCGCCTCGATGTCGGGATACATGACGCGGTCGGGCCCGAGGGGGGGCACGACCGAGCGCACGAGCTTGTGGGCGGCGGCGGTGGCGGGCGAGAGGCCCTCCGCCCCGGGGCGGCCCGCGTGCGCGCCCAGGTCTATGGCCTGGCAGGCCGCGAGGATCTCGATGGCGAGCACGTGCTGCAGGTTCTCGAGGATGCTCCGGGCCTTGCGCGCGGCGATCGTGCCCATCGAGACATGGTCTTCCTGGTTGGCGCTCGAGGGGATGGAGTCGACCGAGGCCGGGTGGGCGAGGATCTTGTTCTCGCTGACCAGGGCCGCGGCGACGTACTGCGTGATCATGAAGCCCGAGTTGAGCCCGCCGTTGGAGGAGAGGAAGGCGGGCAGGCCGTTGGAGAGGCTCGGGTTGACCAGGCGCTCGACGCGGCGCTCCGAGATGGAGGCGAGCTCGGCGAGCGCGATGCCGAGGAAGTCCATGGCGAGGGCGACGGGCTGGCCGTGGAAGTTGCCGCCCGAGATGATATCGGCGCCCAGGTCGGCGCCGGCCTCGGGCGCGTCCGCGGCGCCTCGGCGGGCGGCGCCGCCGGAGAATCCGGCTTCGAGGTCCTCCGGCAGGATGAGGGGATTGTCGGTCACGGCGCCGAGCTCGTTCTCCACGATGCGCGACACATAGTCGACGGCGTCGCGGCTCGCGCCGTGGATCTGCGGCACGCAGCGCAGCGCGTAGGCGTCCTGGACGCGCAGCTCGCCCTGGCGGGACGTGAGGCGCGAGCCTGAGAGCAGGGCGCGCAGCGAGGCGGCGCTGGCGATCTGCCCGTCCTGGCGCCTGAGCTCATGGACGCGGGGATCGTAGGCGTCGACGATGCCGCCGAGGGCCTGGGCGCTGAGGGCGGCCGCGAGATCGGCCGTCCGCAGGAGCTTCCTGGCGTCGAAGCAGGCCAGGGCTCCGATCGCCGTCATGACCTGGGTGCCGTTGATGAGGGCGAGCCCTTCCTTGGCAGCCAGCGTCACGGGCTCGAGCCCCGCCGCCGCCAGGGCGTGGGCGCCGCCCATGCGCACGCCCTTGTAGAAGGCCTCGCCCAGGCCCATGAGGACGAGGACGAGATGGGAGAGGGGGGCGAGGTCGCCCGAGGCGCCCAGCGAGCCCTTCTCGGGCACGACCGGCACGACTCCGGCGTTGAGCAGGTCGACGAGGGCGCGGACGGTGGAGGGCCTGATCCCCGAGTAGCCGACAGCCAGGGCGTTGGCGCGCAGGAGGGCCACGGCGCGCACGACCTCGGCCGGCAGGGGCTCGCCGACGCCGCAGGCGTGGCTCATGATGAGGTTGCGCTGTAGGAGGGCGTTCTCGTCCTTGGAGATGACGACGTCGCAGAACTTGCCGAAGCCGGTGGTGATGCCGTAGCGGACGAGCTCCTCGTCCACGCAGCGGTCGACGACCGCGCGCGAGGCGCTCATGCGCTTTTCGGCCTCGCTGTCGAGGGCGACCTGGGCGCCGAAGCGCGCCGCGAGCGCCACTTTCTTTATGGTGAGGCTACGACCGTCGATGATAACCCTGTCCATATGCCCGCCTTGTGAACGTTCTACCACGAATTCGACCTACATACATAAACCGCCGCGGGGATAAAGTACAGTCACAGTCGAAGCCCGGTCCGCGGGCAAAGTGTACCGGTCGGGCGCTCGCTGCGCGCGGGCTTCGAGCGCCGGCCCCCGGTCTCGCCGGCCGCCCCGACTCGGCTCGGGGCTCGGCCACCGGCAGTTCCCGGCTGCTAGAGTTTCAGCACGGAGAGCACCGCCGTCCCGAAGGTGTCGCCGTCGATCTTCCCCTCGAGATAGGCCTTGACGAGGGCCTTGATCTCGGCGGGAAAGGCGGCCCAGTACTCGTCCTGCCAGCGGGGATTGGATTCCCAGAGCTCGCGCTGGCGGCTCGGGGGCATCCGGTCCTCGGAGTAGGCGACGAAGGAGCGCACCATGCCGATCAGGGCCTCGGGCGGCAGGGCCGAGGCGGAGGCGGCTGCCTTCTCGGCCGCCTCTTTGGCGAGGGCCGCGCTCGATCCGGGCTCGGGGACGTATTCGTCGAGGAGGGTGGCCAGCTGCTCCTCGCTGACCTCCGGGGCGTTCTTCCGGATGATGTCGGCGACGAAGCCCTTCATGGTGGCGCGGACCGAGTCCATCGTCGCCCCGACGTTCGTCTGGAGCTCGTTCGCCATGCGCCTCGCCATAGCCCCGGGCCCCTCGCCGCCCAAGCTCGCGAAGGCGGTCTTGTCCCTGACCCTGCGCTCGCAGGCCTTGCGGATGACCTCGAACTCCGAGTCGTCGGCCTTGTTGAGGATGAAGTCGAGGATCGCTTCGAGTTGGGCGCGCGGCATGACCTGAAGTATCCCGCGGGGCCGCGCGAATGTAAACGGGGCGCGGGCCGAGGATTCGTCGCCGGAGGGCCCGTGGGCCGAGGGGTCCGCCGCGCGAGGGGTCCGCCGCGCCGAGGGCGCTCGGGGCGCGGCCGCGTCGTTCGCCGCATCTCTGCCGTGCCGAGGGCGCTCGGGTGCGGCCGCGTCGTTCGCTGCATCTCTGCCGCGCATCGTCCGCCCTAGACTCGCCGCGAACGATGCGGCTAGGATGGGCGGCGTGAACAAAAAACAAGCGGCCCCCCTGTACGGCCTGTTCGTGGCCCTGATCTGGGGTCTGTCCTTCCTCAGCATAAAGACGGCCGTGGCGGTGCTGCCCCCCATGACGCTCGCCGCCTCCCGCTTCGTCATCGCCTGCGCGGTGCTGCCCCTCATCGCCCTCGCGGCGAGAGAGCGCATGCGGGTCGCCTGGCGCGACGTCCCCGTGCTCGCCGCGGGCGGCCTCGTCGGCGTGACCCTCTATTTCCTGGGCGAGAACAACGGCGTTCGCCTCCTCTCGGCCTCCGAGTCCTCGCTCATCATCGGAGCCATCCCGGTCCTCACCGTGCTCACCGAGCGGGCCTTCCTGAAGACGAAGCTCGGAGCGCGGGCCTACCTGGGCGCCCTGGCCTCCTTCGCGGGGGTCGCGCTCATCGTCGCCCGGTCGGCGGGCGCCGCTTCCTCTCCCGTCGGCTACCTGTACATGGGCGTCGCGGCCCTGTCCTGGGTGGCCTACTCCTTCCTCACCCGCCCGGTGTCGGGGCGCTACGGCCGCATCACCGTCACGTTTTGGCAGAGCCTCTTCGGGCTCGCGGGCTGCATTCCCTTCGCCCTGACCGAGCACGCCGCCTGGCGCGCCCCGGGGACGGAGGTCATCCTCAATGTGGTGTATTTGGGCGTGCTGTGCTCGGCGGTGGGCTACTGGCTCTACGTGGAGACCCTCGACACGCTCGGCGCCGGAAGGGCGAGCGTCTTCATCAACCTCATCCCGGTCGTCTCGGTGATCGGAGCTTTTTTCATCCTGGGGGAGCGCCTGAGCGGCCTCCAGCTCCTGGGCGGCGCCGTGGCCATCGCGGGCGTCTACCTCGCCACGATGCAGCCGCGGCGCAGCCGGTCGAGCTAGACTCCGGGACGCGGCGCGGCCGGTCGACGCGCGCCGGCCCCGCTCTCCGCCGGCGTCGAGCCTACGCGCCGGAACCGCTGCGCAGCGGCGCTCCTGCCGCGCCGGCGTCGAACCTCACGGCCGAGTCAGGGATATCTCGCGCTGGTCGCTCTCCCCGCGGGAAGAGCGGGCCAGGCCCTGGCGGGTGGCGAGGTACGAAAAAATCTGCGCGCGGTTCCAGTGATAGACGATGGTCCGGGGCACGTTGAAATGGTCGAGCCTCGGGTCCGAGAAATCGACGCTCTTTATCTTGTCCCCCGCGGTGAAGGCCCAGTCGTAGCCCGCCTCGCGCAGGGCCTGGGACACGGGAGGGCAGCCGAAGCCGAAGGGATAGGCGAAGAGCCGCGGGCGTTCGCCGACGAGCTTCCTGAGGGCGGGAGCGGGACGCGTCACTTCCATCATGACCTTCGCGGGGTCGCGCTCGTAGGCCCTGGCGGTCATGTATTCGTGGAAAAAACCGTGGGCGCCGATCCCGCAGCCGTCTCCGGCGAGTTCTTTCAGCTGCTCGGGCGTGAGCGCGTGCCTGCTGCGCCCGATCGGGAAGGGATAGATGAAGAGCTCGGGCTTGATGCCCCGCTCCTCGAAGACGCGTTTGTAGGCCTCGTAGTCCGAGCGGTTGCCGTCGTCGATCGTGATGACCACGTTCGCCGTGCCTTCGATGCGGCCGGCGATGGCGTCGTCCAGGCTGACGAAGGTGTAGCCCAGGGCGCGGATGCGGTCGAGCTGGGCGCCCATGTCGGCCAGGCTGTAGTCGAGCGAGGAGCTGCCGCTTCCGAGGAAGCTGTGGTAGTCGAGTATGATCACCTCGCCGCCGGCCCAGAGCCGGATGCCGGCGGCGCAGGCGAAAAGGGCGATCGTCAGGGAGATGATGCTGCGGCGCATGGTGGAACAGCCTAGCCGGAGCGCCGCCGCATGGTCAAGCGACAGCTCATTAAATAACTGTAATAGAACAAGTTGAATACTCCTGGCCCGGCGGCGCCGCGCTCGCCGGGAGCTCGCGCGGCCGCCCGGAGACGCTCGGGCGCGAGATCGTCGGGAGTGCGCGCAGCCGCCTGGAGACCGCCTGGAGACGCTCGGGCGCGCGATCGCCGGGAGTGCGCGCGGCCGCCCGGAGATCGCCCGGAGGCCGCCCTGGAGACTGCCCGGCGCGGGATTTGGCCGAAGCTACGCAGGAGCAGGGCTCGCCCACGGCGCGGCTCAGCGCCACTCGAGCTCCACACCCAGCCATTTCGAGAAATCGGCCTGCGAGGCGGCGATCATGCCCAGGCCCACCTTGGCCGTCGTCTCGGCCACGAGGTAGTTCCTGCCCTTCCAGGGGAACCTCTGGCCGCCGCCCGGAACGTCGACGCCGAGCATGGCGTGCGAGTACTCCCGCGAGAGCATGAGCACGCAGTGGATGCCGAGCCGCTCGAGGATGATGGCCATGACCATGGCCCGCGAGTCGCAGTCGCCGCGGCGCTCGAAGGCGGCGTGCAGCGGGGTCACGAAGTCGATGCCTTTCTGATCGCGCTGGTAGGTGAAGCCCTGGACCCAGGCCAGGACCCTCCGCGCGCACTCGGTGGGGTCGTCGAGCGGCAGAGTCCGGGCGAACTCCAGGCTGAGCCGGTCCAGGCGCGAGGCGGACTCGCGGAAGATCATGCGGTAGAAGCGGGCCCATGCGTCCTCCCAGAGTTCCTGGCTCTTGGCGTAGCTTTCGAGGACGTGATACTCGCGCTCGGCGGTGTCCATCTCCTGGGCCGCGGCCTTGTCGCTCCAGGGCAGATCGACGCTGGTCCCGTCGGGGAGGATGGCCGCCTTGGTCTTCGTCTCCGTGGGCGGCCAGGGCAGGACGAACTGGCTCAGGGGGCCCGGATGGCGGAGGGCCTCGGCATCGATGGAAAACGAGTCGAGACAGGAGAGGATGAGGTCGGAGTAGGCCTCGAAGCGCGCCGTGTCGGCGAAGGCGAGGAGGGCGAAGCTGGGCTCGGGCGGCGGCGGGGCGAGGCTGGGCTGGGAGCCCTGAGACGAGGCGGCGGAGGACGAGGGCGCTGCCGAAGGGTCGCCGGTGGAGGAGGGCGCGGCCGCCGCCGGAGTCGTCGCCGGGGCGCCGGTTCCGGAGCCGGAGGGCGCGGTCGGAACCGTCGCCGCCGGAGCGGCCATCGCCGCCGGCGGGAGCGCCCGGCCCAGGATGAAGAGGGCGTAGCCCTTCTTCGCGGCGCCGTTCAGGGTGAAGGCCAGCTCGGTGAGGACGGCATGCCGACCTTCGTAGATGAAGGACTCCGAGTCGCCCGTGGAGCCGAGCCTGGTCGCCACCTCTGCCGCCATGGCCTCGGCCGAAATGTACCGCCCCGATTGGTAGACGCGGATGTCGAACTCCATGCCGTTGTAGGGATCGGAGTAGGAAAAGCGGGTCTTGCCGTCGCCCTCGCCGGGAACGAAGCCTGCGGGCATCTCGACGAAGAAGCCGAAGTCCGAGCCGAGCTGCTTCGCGAAGGCGTCGCGCGAGGCGAAGAGCAGCAGAATGACGAGGACGAGGAGGGCTGCGGGGCTGCGCCAGAGGGCGCTGATCTGGGTCATGATTGCTCCTTGCTCGGACCATCCAATGATCGGCGTTCCCGGGCGCGGATTTCAGTGCGGTCGGAAGCTTATCGGCTCGATCGCGGGCCGGCCTTCCGCGGCGAGCGCTTCGCGGGCCCCGCGCCGCCTCGTCCCGCGCCGCCTCCGCGGGGCAGGGTACGCTCGGCTTCGGCGAGGGCCGCGGTCCGGAAGTCCTCGAGCTTGGGAAGCTCGTCGTAGCGGGCCAGGACGCGGCGGCCCTCGGCGAGCTCGACGGAGAGGCAGTAATCCCCGAGGATGTCGCTCTCCAGGTCCACGGCCAGCACGGGCCTGCCGAGGATCGGATCCATGGCCAGGAGACGATAGCGGAAGCGGCCGTCGTGGTGGGTCTCGGTGGCGGGTACGGCGACGAGGGCGATATGGAATCCCCGGAGCTCGAAGCGCTCCTTCGCGTACAGCGAAAGCTGGCGGATCCAGCTGAAGTCCTTCAGCGCTTCCATGCCGTCTGGCTCCTCGCTACCCGCAAGTATAGCGCCGATCTTCGAATCAGGCAAAGCGTCGATTCGCCGCAACCGAAACGCCCCTGTCGCTGTCCAAGACCGAGGTGTCTGCGTGCGCACCACAATTTCACGAGGGGAGGCCTCATGCCTGTCTATATGCAATCGGTCGGCGTCGATATCCCGGAACGCCGCATTTCAAACGACGAACTCGCCACGATAGTGGACACCACCGACGAATGGATCCGCTCCCACACGGGTATCGGCTCTCGGCACATAGCCGCCGACGGTAGCCTCACGAGCGACCTGTGCGTGACCGCGGCGCGGAAGGCCATGGCCAAGGCCGGCATCGCCGCCGACGATCTCGATCTCATCGTGGTGGCGACCGCCACCCCCGACTATTTCGGTTTTCCCTCGACGGCCTGCATCGTCCAGGACAAGCTGGGGGCCAGGAACTGCGCGGCCTTCGACCTCACCGCCGGCTGCTCGGGCTTCGTCTACGCGCTCAACGTCGCCTCGGGCTATCTTGAGACGAACCGGGCGAAACACGCCCTCGTCCTCGGCGCCGAGACCCTTTCCCGGATCACCAACTGGGAAGATAGGGGTACCTGCGTGCTTCTGGGCGACGGCGCCGGCGCCGCCATACTCTCGCGTCGCGACGAGGGCGAGGCCGCCGTGCTGGCCAACGTCCTCGGGGCCGACGGTTCCGGGGCCGGGGATCTGTACATGATCCAGGCCGAGCGCACGAAAACCTTTTCCCCGGCTCCTCCCGTCGTCCCCCTCCTCTACATGAACGGGCGCAATGTCTACAACTTCGCCGTGAAGATCATTCCCCAGATGGTCCAGCGGCTGCTCGAGAACTGCGGCAGGAAGCTCGACGACATAGCCTGGATCGTCCCGCACCAGGCCAACGCCCGCATCATCCAGGCGGCGGCCAAGCGGCTCGGCCTGCCCGAGGAGCGCTTCTATATGAACATCGAGGAGTACGCCAACACCTCCTCGGCGAGCATTCCGATAGCTCTCAACGAGATGGACGAGAAAGGGCTCCTGAAGCGCGGCGACCTCATCATGCTCCTGGCCTTCGGCGCCGGGCTGACCTACGGGGGCACGATCCTCCGCTGGTGAGCCGCAGGCGGGTTCGCCGAAGGCGGGTTTGCCGAAGGCGGGTTTGCCGCGGGTCCCCTGCGGCGCTTGCACCCGAGTGCCGCCTCGATTATGCTCTGCGCCGATGATTCCGGCCCTGTATCAGGATGAGGACATTCTCGTGCTCGACAAGCCCGCGGGCCTCGCCTCGCAGCCGGGCGCCGACGTGCGGCTTTCGCTCGTCGAGGCGGTCGAGCGCGACTACGGCTTTCGGCCTTTTCTCGTGCACCGCCTCGACAAGGAGACCGCCGGCTGCATCATCGTGGCGCGCAACGCCCGGGCGGCGGCGCGCTGGACTTCCCTTGTCGAGTCGCGCGAGCTGCGCAAGGTCTATCGGGCGGTCGTGCGGGGCGCGCCCTCCGCGGACAGGGGGATCCTCGACGAGGCCCTGCCGCTGCGCGGGGGAAGCCGTCCGGCCCGGACCCACTGGCGCCTGCTCGGCAGCTTCGGCTCCGAAGGCGCGGGCCCGGGGGGCGCGGCCCCGCGCGAGACCGCAGCGGCCCCGTACGAGAGCGCAGCCGCCCCGCGCGGCGAGCCGCAGCCCCAAAACGGCCGCCCGCAGCCCCAAAACGGCCAGGTGGAGTCCGGGCGCGGCCACGCGGACCCCCTGCGCGGCCAGCCGCAGTCCGCAAACGGCCGCCCGCAGCCCCAAGAAGGCCGCCCGCGGCCGGCCTTCTCCTACCTGGAACTCGAGCTGGACACGGGCCGCATGCATCAGATCAGGCTCCACCTGGCGGGCGCGGGCCTGCCCATCCTCGGCGACGACCGCCACGGCGACTTCGCCGTGAACAAGCGCCTCAGGAAGGAAGCGGGGCTCAAGCGGCTTCTTCTCCTGGCCTACTCGCTGCGCCTGCCGGGCGGCCCCCTCCTGCGCGCCGCCGTGCCGCCGCATTTCCTCGAGTTCCTGTCGCTGTACCCGGACGCGCCCGACCCGGAGCTGCCGTGAGTCCCGCGAGTCCCGAGCCCTTCACCCTCCTTCAGGGCGCGAGCTGGCTCACTCCCGCGGGCGAGGTGATCCCGGTGCCCTCCTTCCACGAGGAGTGGATGCACGAGCATCCTGAGCTCTCCCGGGGAGCGCACAACGTCTGCGAGCTCATCCTGCGCACGGGCTGGGTCTCGGCGGCGCTTTTCTCGGGCGGCTACCTCGAGCTCATGGTGCCCGAGCGCCGCTCGGAGGCTCTGCGGAACCTCCTGCGCGAGTTCCTGGCGCGCAACGCCTCGCGCTGGTCGAAAGCGCTCGTGATGTCGATGGACGAGGAGGGCTACGCGATGCTCGAGCCGGGCGATCTGGCCGACGACAGGCTCTTCGCGGCCCGCCTCGGCTCTTCCGTATGAATCGGGGGGCGGGTCTCGGAATCGAGTCGCGAAAATTAACGAGCCGCTCACGAAAGCATGACCAAGGACTAACCGAAGCCTCGTAGAATATCCGTATTCGGAGGCTGTCGGTGAAGTTTCCCGATTTTCTCGATTCTTTCAACGCCTTCATGTCCGCCTGCCCCGCCGAAGGGCTCGAGCAGGGCAAGCGATATGTCGTCATGAGCGACCTCCACATGGGGAACGGCGGCAAGCGCGACGACCTGGAGGCGAACCGGGAGCTCGTCGTGGAGAGTCTGCGCGGCTGGTACCTGGAGCGGGGCTATCGGCTCATTCTCAACGGCGATATCGAGGAATTGCTGAAGTTCCGCCTGCGGGAAATCCGGAATGCGTGGAGCGACCTGTACGCTCTCTTCGACGAGTTCGACGCGAGGGGAGATCTGCGCAAAATCGTGGGCAACCACGACCTCGCGCTCCTGAATGCCGGCGACTACCCCTACGCGCTCCACCATGGCCTGCGCCTCGAGCGGCGGGAGCGCAGCCTGTTCGCCTTTCACGGGCATCAGGCCTCGCGCTTTTTCGCCCGCTTCGACTATCTCTCGGAGTTCGCCGTCCGCTATCTGGCCAAACCCCTGAAAATCAAGAACACGAGCATCTCCGGCGATTCCCGCCAGAGGTTCAAGGCGGAGCGGCGCATCTACCGCGCCTCGAAGCGACTGGGGATAGTCTCCCTCACGGGACACACGCATCGTCCGATGTTCGAGTCCCTGTCGAAGTACGACAGCCTGCGCTGGAGCATCGAGGAGCTGCTGCGCGAGTACGCGCTCGCCGAGACGGAGCGGAAGGGTCAGATCGCCGAGCTCGTCGAAGTCTACGGCGCCGAGTGCGACCGCCTCCGGAGGAAGGACGTGCGCTGGGAACTCTCCAAGAGTCTGTACGAGGAGAAGAACCTCCTCATCCCCTGCACCTTCAATTCGGGCTGCGCCACGGGCAAGCACGGCTACACCGCGCTCGAGATCGAGGGCGACACGATATCGCTCGTCCATTGGGCCCGCGACGAGCGAAGCCGCAGCTATATCGAGAGCGAGGCCCTCGGCAAGGACGTTCTCGAGGGCTCGCCGTTCACGCGCTTCACCCTGCGGCGTTCCTATCTCGATCAGGTCTTCGCGCGCATCGATCTGCTGGGCCGCAGGTCGTAGGAGTCCGCCCGCCGCGCGAGCGGCTACGATCGGATCACGTAACCGTCCGCCAGTTCGCTCTTGAGCCGGGCCAGTCCGACGAATTGGATGGCATTGAGCCCGGCGCTCCGGCCACCCTCGATGTTCTCGCTCAGGTCATCGACGAAGAGGCAGTTCTCGGGCCTCTCGCCCACCTCGGCAAGGGCGATCTGGAATATCTCGGCATGGGGCTTGTTCACCCGGTGCTCGCAGGAATAGACGCGGCTCTCGAAGAGGTCCTTCCAGGGGAAATTGCTCTCGAGGTACTCGACCCCGTCCCGGTGAATGTTCGAGAGCAGGACGAGGTGCCGGGCCCGGCCGCGGATCTCGCGGAGGTAGTCCACCATGGCTTCGTCGATGTTGAACCAGCTCTTGAGGTCGGCGTCGCGCAGCTCCTCGAATCGGTCTTCGGGAACGGGCAGGCCGAGCTCCTCGGCCACGCGGCTCCAATAGACGCGGTAGTCTATGTCTCCGCGGTCGTAGTCGCGCCGGCGCGCGTAGTAGGCTTCGAGGAAGCGCTCCTGCGACAGCCCCGGGGCCAGGATCGAGCGCATCTTCTCGGCGTACGAGGCGTCCTGGGGCTTCGTGATGACATTGCCCAGATCGAAGAGGAGGGTGGTGATTTCCTTCATGTTCCGGCTCACAGGTTCTCGACGAGTTCCCAGCTCGAGCCCCGGCGCCTGCCCTCCACCTTGTCCGGCGTGAGGTAGCCGAGGGCGCCCGACTTGAGCACGTCCAGGGCCTTGTCGATCTCGGTGATGCGGAAGATGAACACCGCGTGGTTGTCGCTCTTCTCGCCGAAGCCGTAGACGTATTCGATGTTGAGCTGGTTGGCCCGGATCACCTCGAGGATTTTCATGAGGCCGCCGGGCTCGTCCTCGGCCTTGAGCGCGAACACCTCGACCTCGGTGACGAAGTAGCCGCCCGCCCTGAGCGCCGCGAGGGCCTCGTCGGGCCTGTCCACGATGATGTGGACGGCGCTGAACTCGGTGTCCTCGGTCACGAAGAGGCTCCGGATGTCGATGTCGCCCTTGTGGAGGAGCGCGGTCATCTCGTAGAGCCGTCCCGCCATGTTCTCGAGCACGACGTTGATCTGCCTGATTTTCATGGGCCTTCCCCTTGTGTCTCCGACAAGGCTATCCCCCGCGCCCGGGCGTGTCAACTCGACGCGGGGCGACGGCCGGGCCCGGCCGTCGCTCGCCGAAGCTGGGGCGAATTCCGAAACGCCCTTTCACTTTACGCGATCGGCCGCTTAGGCTACACTCCGAGGACCGGCCGCGCGCCGGGGCTTTCGATCCGAGGACGCCGTTCACGCGGCCGCCTCCCGGGCAGGAGATCACATGATCGATCCACGACTCAAGAGACTCGCGTCCATACTCGTCGGCTATTCCGTCGCCGTCAAAGAGGGCGAGAGGGTCCTCATCCAGGACACCAACCCCGAGCCCGAGTTCGTCAACGCCCTCGTCGACGCGGTGCACGAGGCCGGCGGCCTGCCCTTCGTGTCGCTCCGCGACCGGAGCGTGGACCGCGCGCTGTTCAGGCGGGCCGGCGCCGAGCAGCTCGAGCTCCAGGCCCGCTTCGAGGCCGAGCGCATGAAGGAGATGGACTGCTACATCGGCTTCACCTCGTCGAGGAACCAGTACGCCTGGTCCGACATGCCCGGCCCGGCCCTCGACGCCTACAGCCGCATCGTGGGCCGGAAGGTCCACATGGAAATCCGCGTACCGAAGACGCGCTGGGTGGTGCTCCGCTATCCCTCGCCCGCGATGGCCCAGATGGCCTCCATGAGCGAGGAGGCCTTCGAGGACTGGTATTTCTCGGTGTGCACCATGGATTACGCCAAGATGTCGGCGGCCATGGACGCCCTGGTCGCCCTCATGGCCCGCACCGACCGGGTGCGCCTCGTCGGGCCGGGGACGGACCTGTCCTTCTCGATCAAGGGCCTGCCCCCCGTCAAGTGCGACGGGACGATGAACATCCCCGACGGCGAGGTCTACACCGCGCCCGTGCGCGACTCGGTGGAGGGCCGCATCTCGTACAACACTCCCGCCGACCACGACGGCTTCACCTTCGAGCGCATAACCTTCGCCTTCGAGCGGGGCCGGATCGTGGAGGCGAGCTGCAACGACAAGGCCCGGATCGACCGCGTGCTCGACGTCGACGAGGGCGCCAGGTACGTGGGCGAGTTCGCCCTCGGCGTCAATCCCTTCATCGACAAGCCCATGAAGGAGACGCTCTTCGACGAGAAGATCGCCGGCTCGATCCACTTCACGCCGGGCAATTCCTACGATGACTGTTTCAACGGCAACCGCTCGGCGCTCCATTGGGACCTGGTCCTCATCCAGACGCCCGAGTGGGGCGGCGGCGAGATCTGGTTCGACGGTGCCCTCGTGCGCAAGGACGGCCGCTTCGTCGTCCCCGAGCTCGAGCGCCTGAATCCGGAGAACCTGCGCTGACAGGCCGCCGAAATGCTTCGAGTATCTCGACGGCCGGCTAGAAGATGACGTCGAGGCTCCAGTAGCTGACCATGGTCAGGACCGAGGCCCACAGCAGGACTCCGATCGACAGCCAGATCAGGAGGGGCCGCAGGTTCACGCCGAAGGCCCTGCCCAGTATGGCCGCGATGACCGAGCCGGTGATCGCGGGGCTGAGCAGTCCCAGGCCGATGACGCCGAACTTGGCGGTCAGCCGCCGCGCCTTCGTCGAGGCGGCGGTCTGGGCGCGCTCGAGCAGCGAAGCGAAGGGACCCCTGCGGAGCCGTTCGCCGAGCAGGGCGCCGGCTAGAGCGCCGACTATCGCTCCGCCCGATGCGGCGAAGACGATGAGCAGGGTCGGAAGGTGCAGGGCGAAGCCGAGGGGGATGGCGCTCCACAGGGTGAGCGTGGACAGGCCGAAGACGGCGAGACAACCCGTGGCGACACTCACCTTGGCTCTCCTTCGTCGCGGGGCCTCGCGGAAGGCGCGGCCTCGCGCTCATACTACGGTTGTCGAAGTGCATGTGCAATGAGGTATCCGATCGTCCTGCGGCAAGGAGGGAGAACATGGAAAAGCGGCTCGGCATCGTGGCCATTCTCGTCGAGGAGCAGGCTTCCGTGCCCCGGGTGAACGCCCTGCTCTCCGAGTACGCGGACATCGTGGACGCCCGGCTCGGCCTGCCCATGCGCGGCAAGGGCATAAGCCTCATCTCCCTCGTCGTGGAGGGAGACACGGATACCCTCGGCGCCCTCACCGGCCGCCTGGGCAAGGTCCCCGGCGTCAAGGTGAAGTCGGTCCTCACGGGCTTCCGCGAGTCCGAGCCCGGCGATGCCGCGGCCGAGTAAGCCGCCGGCGCCGCGGGAGCGGCCCTCGATCCGGGCGCCTCTCCCGCCGCGAACTCTCCGCGCCGCACCCGCACGTGAGTGCGCCCTGCCGGGCGCACAATAAAAAAGCGGCCCCGTGATCCTGGGGCCGCCGATTGCGGCTCTCTTCCGGCCGGAGGCGTGCCTGCTGCCAGTCTCCGACTCGCGGCGCCCGCCGGCCGCGGCCCTTCAGTCCGCGGCCCTAGTCGCTCCGGTCAGGCCACCTTGACGGGCACTACCCGCGGGGCAGTCTCGGGCTTCTTGGGCAGGTCCACGACCAGGAGCCCGTCCTTGAAGCGCGCGTCGATTTTCTCGCCGTCGGCGTCCTCGGGGAGCTCGAAGCTCCGCTCGAAGGAGAACTCGCGGCGCTCGCGGCGCAGCCACTTCAGGTCCTTGTTCTCTTCCTTCTTCTCCTCTTTGGCCGAGGTGGAGAGGCTCAGGACTCCGTCCTTGAGCTCGAGCTTGATGTCCTTCTCGGAAAGACCGGGCAGCTCGGCCTCGATGACGTAGCGATTATCCTCTTCGCGGACGTCCATCACGGGTTTCCGGCTCGCGGCGGGGAAGAAGTCCTCGTCGAACACGCTGTTCAAAAGCTCGAAGGGGTTGGCTCGATAGACCGAATCCATCGTATTCCTGATAACCGGAAACAGATTGTCGTACATGGTCCTCATACTGATACCCTCCATATAGGTTCTCGTTCGTCCCGATCCGGCATCGCCTGCCGCAACGCGGCCGTGCGCTCGCCAGGGGCGGAGCCCTTTTCGGCGCTCACCTTATATAAAGCAGGATTCGTGCCAAATCCCCCTACGGGATCATGGATAATTCGAAATGTGAGGCCAGGTCGGCACTTTTACGCCACAACTCGTTTGGGGTGTCGGGTGCGATGGACGGTCGATATTACTAATTATATAAAGTGTAAATAAATAGGACGAGTTGGCGAAATCCGGCATTCCCCGCGTTTCCTTCGGCAGGCTCGGTACGCCAATGTCATATCAAAAAACCCGGGCGTGCGTTTCGGCGGCTTTCGAGGTGGTGGAGCTACTGGATGAGTTTGCCTGAAGCATCTTCTGGTCTATGGGTGTCGCGACTGTAGGGAAGGAAGACAAGGCGTATCATTTAGAGTCAGTTATATGTATCAAAAATAAACACAAACGCAAAGGGCGCGAAGAGGAAGCAGGAAACGAGGAAGGGAAGGGGTGTTTAGGCCTGCTCCTTCCAATCCATCTCCTTTTTTCTCCCTTTTCGCTCCGCGTCCTTTGCGGTTCAGTCCCTCATCTTTGCGATCTTCGGGTTTCGATCTCCCTCATTCAAGGTGAAGCGCCGGCTCACTCGTAGCTCGCACGGAGGTGCATGAGGCGCAGGGCCGATCGGAGCTTCGAGGCGCTCGGGGCGCTTTCTCCTTCGGGCGAGATGAAGCGCAGGTGCCTGGTCTCGCCGCCGAGCATGTAGAACCCCGCGTCCTCGAAGCGGCCGGGTATGCCCTCGGCGCGGGCCTCGATGTAGAAGGCGGGCGCATGCGCGGTGAGCTGGAGCACGGGGCCTCCGGATCTGTCCTCGACATGCGCCTCGATGCGGGGGTCGACGAGCTTGCAGCGTTTGGGCTCGGTGAGGAAGAGCTGGGCGCGGCGGAGAATCTCGGCGCGGCCGCCGGCCACCGAGGGGACGCCGTCGATGGTGCTGCCCGCCGGCGCGACGCTGTGGGGCCGAGCGGCGCCCGGACTCCGGGGCAGGCCGGCGCGCACGCCCTCGAGGTGGGCCGCGAGGTACACGTCCTCGGGCCGGCAGGGCAGGCTGGAGATCGGCATCTTCCAGAGCTCTGTGACTCCCTGCGGGGCCAGGTCGCCGTCGGCGGCTATGTCCATGAGGAGGCTGCCGTCGAAGCGGCGCAGGCAGAGCACCAGGTCGCCGAGCACGGGGTGCTCGCCTTCGTTGACGCCCACGGCGTGGATCACGCCGTCCTTGACGAAGAGCGAGAGGAAGACGGGATCGAAGAAGCGCCGCGCCTCGTAGTGGAGCAGCTTCCAGCCGCCGTCGTACTCCAGGCTGGACCAGCTGGCCACCGGCCAGAGGTCGTTGAGCTGCCAGTACAGGGTGCCCATGCAATGCGGCATGAGCGAGCGCCAGTACGAGACCGCGGTGCGGATGGCCAGGGCCTGCTGGACCTGGCTCAGGTAGAGGGTCTCGCGGAAGCCCGAGGGCATGCGGAAGTAGCGCGACATGGTCTCGAGGATGATGGTGTTGCCGCGGGGATGCCGCTGGTGGTGCTCCATCGAGGGGCTCGTGATGTTGAACTCTCCGGGCGGCAGGAAACTCGCGGCGGTCTCGTAGGACGAGAGCGACTGGAAGCCGAACTCGGAGCAGAAGCGCGGCTTCACGTCCAGGTAGGCCGAGAAGGGCTTGCCCTCGTGCCAGACGGACCAGTAGTGCATGTCGCCGCGGCTGTCGGAGTGCCAGTTGTCGGAGAAGTCGTTCGGCCCGGCCGAGGGCGAGGAGGGCCACCAGGGCCTGCCGGGATCGAGCTCGCGGACGACCCTGCCCGCCACGCCCTCGGTGAGCCGGTCGTAGTCGACCACGTAGCGTGTCGGGTTGGAGCGCGACTCCTCGTACCAGCCGATGGCGCCGAGGGCCTCGTTGTTGCCGCACCAGAGCGCCATGGCGGGGTGGTCCATGAGCCTCCGGACCTGGTGGCGCAGCTCGGCCTCGACCTCGGCCAGGAACTCGGGCGAGGAGGGGTAGAGGGCGCAGGAGAACATGAGGTCCTGCCAGACGAGGAGGCCGAGCTCGTCGCAGAGCTCGTAGAAGTAGTCCGACTCGTAGCGGCCCCCGCCCCAGACGCGGAGGCAGTTCATGTTCGCCTCGGCCGCCGAGCGGAGGAGACCCTCGACCCTGGCCTTGGACCAGCGCGAGGGGAGGGCGTCGGCGGGTATCCAGTTGGCGCCCTTGCAGAAAATGTCGCGGCCGTTGACGCGGAAGCTCATGCTCTTGCCGGCCTCGTTCTCCTCGTTGACGAGCTCCAGCTCGCGGAAGCCCACGCGCTTGCGCAGCTCGTGGCCTCCGAGCCCGACTGTCGCGGCGCCTGATGCGGACCGGCAGGCGACGACGAGGTCGTAGAGCGGCTGGGCGCCGTGCCCCGCCGGCCACCAGGGCTCGACGCCCTCGACCTTCAGCTCCTCGATATGGACCGAGGGCCCGGCGTCCAGGCTCAGGCGGCGCCTGGCCTTCGCGCCGGCGAGCTCGATCTCGAGCTCGGCCTCCATGGCGGATGGGGCCTCGAGCTCGACCTTGACCCGGACCGACCAGGATCGCCGCGTGTCGTCGCCCGGCACGGGGTGCGACGAGATGGTGGCGTACTCGATCCGCGGACCCTCGAGAGCGACCAGGGCTATGCCCTCGTAGATGCCGCCGGTCATGAGGCAGGGGCCCCAGTCCCAGCCAGCCATGCACTGGGCCTTGCGCAGGAGGTTCCGATGGGGCGAGGAGACCGGATAGGTCGAGCAGGGCACGGGGTAGCTCAGGGCGGCGGCGGCCTCGGCGGCGGCCTTCTCCGGCGAGCGGATGAGGACCGAGATCAGGTTCGTGCCGGCCGCGAGGGCGGCTCGGGCGTCGGCGCGGAAGCGGCGGAACATGTTGTCGCCGCGACCCAGAGGGCGGCCGTTGAGCTCGAGCGCGGCCACCGTGTCGATCGATTCGGCCTCGAGGAAGACCTGCCCGGCCGACAGGAAGTTCTCGGGCAGCTCGAACTCGCGCTCCAGGGCCCAGTCCTCACGGCCGACCCACTGCAGGTCGAGTTCGTTCATCCCGTAGTAGGGGTCGGGCGCCTCGCCGGAGGCGACGAGAGCGCTCAGAATGTCGCCCGGGATCGAGATGGGGCGGATGCTGCCGTCCGCCAAACGCCGAAGTCTCCAACTTCCCTCGAGGGCCAACCGTTTCATGCCTGCCTCCGTCGCACAACATTCTACTCCATTTTCCGTTGACGAGTCGCCGGGACCATGCTATACCACCTTTGGTTGGGATATTCAACCAACTAAGATATCGATACGACGAGGTTCCTATGCCGAGGGGTGCTAGTTCCGGGCCGCTGACCGCTACCCGGATAGTTCGGACGATCTGGCTCAATCCCCGCATCTCGAGGATCGGCATAGCCGAGCACCTGGGACTCGACAAGTCGACGGTCACGAACCAGGTCTCGCATCTCATCGAGCTCGGCATAATAGAAGAGGTGTCCGAGGGGAACGCGGGCGTGCGCGGCGGGCGCCGGCCCATCCACCTCGCGATCAGACGGGGATACGGCCGGGTCATCGGCATCGAGATCCAGGTCGAGTCCTATGTCGCCCTCGCCGTCGACCTCGCGGGCTAGGTGCTGGGCGAGCTGCGCGGCGAGACCAAGGTCGAGGCCGCGAGCTTCTCCGAGACGGTGCTCGACATCATCGCCCTGGCGCGGAAGAAGCTCTGTCCGAAGGGATCGAGGCTCCTGGGTGTCGGGGTGGGCACGGGCGGCCTTGTCGACCGCAAGAAGGGCCGGCTCCGCTACTCGGTGCCGCTCGGCATCTCCGAGCCCATAGACTTCGAGCGGGAAGTCGCCTCCCGGCTGGAGGTGCCGTGCCTCATCGAGAACGACGCGAACTGCTGCGCCTGGGGCGAGCTGGCCTTCAACAAGGACGAGGCCCTGCGAGATTTCCTCTTCGCCCTGGTCGAATACCGCAAGGACCCCATTTCCCTGGGCCAATACGGCGGCCTGGGCGTCGGCTTCGGGGTGTCCTTCGGCGGCAAGGTCTACTCGGGGGTGCACGGCAACGCGGGCGAGTTCCGCTCGGCCTTCTGCGAAGGCCCCGGCTCCCTGCAGTTCTCGCTGCGACGCGAGGATCTCTGCCGCATCGACCAGGACCGGGCTTTGCTCGCCGCCGCCGCGGACGAGCTGGCGCGCAATGCCGCCATGCTCATCAACACGATGGACTTCGACCGTGTCTATATAGGAGGCGACATCGAGGCGCTCGACATCGATTTCCCCGCCATGCTGAGGCGGCGCCTGCAGGACAACTGGATGTATCCCTTCCCCAAGGACGTCGAGATCCGCTACTCGAGCCTGGGCGGCAAGGCCGTCGCCTACGGGGCGGCCGGCATGGTCCTGCACGGCCTCATTTCCGAGCGCATGCTGCCGGGGCTCGCGGCCGAGGTCGAAGAGGTCGCGCCGTCCTGGGTGTCCGACGTTCAATGAGCATTCGTCCCCGAAGAGGGATGAAATAGGCGGGATGAGCGCGGCTGCGCGCCCGCATAGGAGGTATAGGATGAAACGAATGATGATCGCCGTCATGATGATCGCCGTCATCGCCGCAGGGGTCGTCGCCCAGGAGAAGGTGACGCTCAACGTGTTCAACTACCAGCAGGCCGACCAGGCCGGTTACCAGCAGGACGTCCAGATCTGGAAGGATTTCCAGACGCAGAACCCGGACATCACCCTCAACATGGAAGTCCTGTTCAACGATCCCTATCACCAGAAGCTGGAGGCCTACGCCGCGTCCGGCACCCTGCCGGACGTGTTCTACCTGTGGCCGGGCTCGCGGAGCGCCGTCATCCACACGCAGCACCTCGCCAAGGATCTCACCAAGCTGCTCGGCAAGGAGTACCTCGAGCGCTTCTCCGCCGCCGCCGTCAATCCCAAGAACCAGCTCGGCGGCTATCTGGCCGAGCTGCCCCAGTCCTTCACCTACACCTCGGTCATGTACGTCAACAAGAAGCTCCTCGCTGATAACGGCTTCGGCCTGCCCAAGACCTTCGCCGACCTCCGGAGGATGGTGCCAAGGCTCAAGGCCAAGGGCCTCAATGTCGTCATGCTCCCGGACAAGGACGGCTGGCCCATGCAGTCCTGCCTCTTCTCCACGCTGGTGGGCCGATTCGGCGGCGACGCCTACATCGACGCCATCCTCGCGGGCAAGGCGAAATTCACGGACAAGCCCTTCGTCGAGGCGCTCAAGGTCGTCGACGAGCTGTACAGGGACGGGATCATCGCGCGCAGCGACAACCAAGTCGGCTATGGCGAGGGCGCCGGCGCCTTCGCCTCCGGCAAGGCCGCCATCTACATCGACGGCGACTGGCGCGTCGGTGCGTACATCACCGACAAGGCCTCCGGCAAGGCTCTGATCTCCCCCGAGGCCCAGAAGAACGACTTCGTCCTCCTGCCCTTCGTGTCGATCCCCGGCGAGAAGTACCACGGCGTGGTCTCCGCGGTCGCGGGCACCGGCTGGGCGATCTCCGGCTCGCTCCCCGAGGGCTCGGCCAAGCTGGCGGCCGCCGTCCGCCTGATCAAGTACCTCTATTCGCCCGAAGTCCAGTCCATCCGCTTCGCGACCGGCGCCTATGTCCCGACCCTCAAAGGCGTCAAGGCCGACGTGGAGCCGCTCATGGCCAAGGTCCCGACTTTCTACGCCGACAATCCGGACACCTGCTACGTGCTCGACGGCGTGCTGGATCCCTCGATCATCACCGTGCTCAACAACGGCCTCATCGATATAGGGCTCGGCACCGCCACGCCCCAGAAGGTGGCGACCGACGTCCAGAAGGCTTTTGAGAGCTGGAAGGCCTCCCAGAAGTAGCCTGATCCGCGGCCGCCCGGAACGGAGCGCATTCCTTTCGGGCGGCCGCGCCTGCGGTCGCGGCCCTCCGCTCGGCCCATTCCCCACCCCGGTCCGGAGGTTCTATGTCTCGTGCGAAGCGCATCGACCGCGAAGAGGGTCGAGCCTATTGGACGATGGTCCTGCCCGCCTTCGCGGTCTACCTGCTCGTGATGGCCTTTCCCATCGTCCTCTCCATAATCCTGTCGGTATCCAACTACAATGGGGGCAAGATGTTCGGCGGGCCCAAATGGGGCTTCGCCGGCTTCGGACAGTACGCCCGGACGGTCGCCGACCCCCTGTTCTGGAACGCGCTCAAGAACAACGCCTACATCGTCCTCGTTTCCGTGTTCGGACAGCTGCCCCTCGGCTTCATCTTCGCCTACATCATCTACCGGCGCATCGTGAAGTGGCCCGGCTTCTGGCAGGGCGTCCTCTACCTGCCCAACATCATATCGATCATCGTCGTCGGCCTGCTCTGGCAGACGGTCTTCTCGCCGAGCGGTCCGATCGCCGAGTTCATGAACTCGATCTACCACCGCGCCTTCGAGGCCAAGCTCTCGGAGCTGTTCGCCGCCGCCGGAGGATTCAACGTCACGGACGGACTGGTCAAGAGAATCCTGGACCTCGCCGGCCCCTCGGGCGCGGCGATGTTCGCCAATCCCGTCCCCGACCTCAAGGACTTCATCCTCTCCTATCCGCAGGGACACCTGGGCCAGGTGATCAACGATCTGGCCAACCTCTTCGCCCAGAAGTGGCGACCCGCTTTCCTGACCAGGCCCGACCAGGCCATGCTGCCTGTGCTCTTCGTGATCCTCTGGATGTACACGGGTATGTACCTCATCCTCTTCCTCGCGAACATGCAGAAGATCGACGTCCAGGTGATCGAATCGGCGCGCATCGACGGCGCCAACGAGGCGCAGGTCATGCGCCATATCATCCTGCCCGCCCTTTCCGGAACCATGGTCAACGCGGCGATCCTGGCGATCTCCGGCTCGCTGTCGAGCTTCGCCCTCATCTTCGCCATGACGGGAGGCGGACCTTCGCACGTGACCGAGATCCTCTCGATATACATGTATAACAAGGCCTTCCTCGGGAGCCCCAACTTCCCGCTCGCGAATGCCATAGCCCTGATCATGGTAGCCGTCAGCTTCCTTCTCATCGCGCTCACCAAGGCGCTCGAGAAACGCTACGGCGGGAAGGAGGAGTGAAGAGCATGCGCGAGCATCTCACGACGACCGCGCTCGGACGGGCCGCGGGGGCGGCGGCCAAGATCCTGGCCTACGCCGTCATGATCCTTTTCACCGTCCTGACCCTCTACCCCATCTTCTGGCTCGTCATGAACTCCTTCAAGACCACGAGGGAGTTCCAGGTGAGCCAGCTGTCCTTCCCCAAATCACCGACCCTCGATAACTTCGCCGGTGCCTGGAAGCTCGGCGATTTCGGCAAGCTCTTCCCCAATTCGATCATCTACACCGTGGGGGCGACTGTCGGCATAATCCTGCTCTCGGTCCTCGCCGGTTTCGCCTTCGCCAAGATCAAGTCGAGGGCGACGAAGCCGATCTACAACAGCTTCGTGATCGGCATCCTGCTCACCATCCAGTCGCTCATGATCCCGCTCTTCCTCGAGGTGAACCTCCTGGGCATCTACGACACGCGCCTGGCCGTCCTCCTCGTCTACATCGGCGCCGGCCTGCCGATCGGCATCTACCTCGCGACGGAGTTCATCAAGGGCATCCCCAACGCCCTCGTCGAATCCGCCAGGATCGACGGGGCTGGATACTTCCGCGTCTTCTGGTCGATAATCCTCCCTATGTCGGTGCCCGTGGCGACGACGCTGGCGATACTCAACGTCTCGAACATCTGGAACGAGTTCGCTCTCATAAACATCCTTGTGTCCAGCACCGACCTTAAATCGCTGCCGCTGGGCATCTACAAGTTCTCCGGCTCGCTGTCGAGCGACTACGGCAAGCAGTTCGCCGCGCTGACCATCGGGATGGCTCCCATGCTGCTTTTCTATGTGGTCTTCCGGAAGCAGATCACCAAGGGAGTCGCGGCCGGGGCGGTCAAAGGCTGAGCTCCGCCGGCGCGGCGCGGCGGCGACGGTTCGGCGGCGACGGTTCCGCGGCGACGGCCCTGCGGCGACGGCCGATACCGGGCTATACTGCGACGGCGGCGCGCTTCGCGCCGCGGGGAAGGAAAGGTGTGAACGCTATGCGAACTGATGTGCGGCCGCGCGCTGACGGCCTGCCCGAGGACTTTGTCTGGGGCTGCTCCACGGCGGCCTACCAGATCGAGGGCTCGACGGGAGCGGACGGCCGCGGGACCTCCATCTGGGACGTCTTTTCGAGGCGGCCGGGCGCCGTGCTCGGGGGCATGAACGGGGATCTCGCCTGCGACTCCTACCGGCGCTGGAAGGAGGACGTGGCGTTGCTGCGGGAGCTCGGCGTCGGCGCCTACCGCTTCTCCATAGCCTGGCCGCGCATCCAGAGCGGCGGCTCGGGATCGCCCAACGCGGCGGGACTGGACTATTACCGCCGCCTCGCCGACGGGCTCCTGGAGGCGGGCATCGAGCCGGCGGCGACCTTGTACCACTGGGATCTCCCCCAGCCGCTCGAGGACGCAGGCGGCTGGCCCGAGCGCGACACCGCCTACCGCTTCGCCGACTACGCCGGGCTCGTGCTGCGCGCGCTCGGGGACCGGATCACGACCTGGTTCAGCCTCAACGAGCCCTGGTGCAGCTCGCACCTGGGCTACGCCCTGGGCATCCACGCTCCGGGCAGGAAAGACCGGGGCGCGGCCTACCGCGCCGTGCACCACCTCCTCCTCGCGCACGGCCTCGCGGTGCGCGCCTGCCGCTCGGCCGCTCCGGGAGCCCGGATCGGCATCGTGCTCAACACCGCGACGCCTCGGCCGGCCACCCGGCGGCCCGAGGACCGGACGGCGGCCTCGCGGGCCGCGGACGAGCGCACCGCGCTCTGGCTGGACCCCCTGTACGGCCGCGGCTATCCCGAACGGCACCTCGCCGCCTACCCCGAGGTCTCCATGCCGATCGAGGACGGCGACCTGGCGACCATCGCCGAGCCCATGGACTTCCTCGGCGTGAACTACTACTCGGAGGAGGCCGTCGAGGCCGCCCCCGTCGGGCCCGAGCATCCCGAGGGCTTCCGCGTCGCGCAGAGCTGGCGCGAGAAGACCGAGATGGGCTGGGACATCGCGCCCGAGGGCCTCGGGCGGCAGCTGGAGCATATCGCCTCGACCTGGCCCGTGAAGGCCCTCTACGTCACCGAGAACGGCGGGGCCTTCCCCGATCTCGCCGGTCCGGACGGCCGCGTGCGCGACCGGGACCGGATCGAGTACCTGAGATCGCACATCGCGTCCATGGCGGGCGCGGCGTCCCGGGGCGTCCCGGTGCGGGGCTACTTCACCTGGTCGCTCCTGGACAACTTCGAGTGGTCGCACGGCTACTCCAAGCGCTTCGGCCTGGTAGCCGTCGACCTCGTCACGGGCGAGCGCAGGCCCAAGGACTCGTTCTGGTTCTACCGCGACCTCGTCGCCGGCTTCGGCTCGTGAGCGCCGCGTCTTCACTCGGCCTCGTCCCCGTCCCGCGCTCGCTCGAACTGAGGCCGGGCTTCTGCGAGCTCGGGCTCGGCGCGGTCGTCGAGTGCCCGGAGGAATGGGCCGCCGTCGGCCGCGTCGCGGCAGCCTGGCTCGGGAAGTGCCTGGGCGCGCGCTTCGAGGCGACAACCGCGGGTGCCTCCGGTGCATCGGCCGACTTGGGCCCGGAAGTCCCGGGCAGCCTCGCCCCCGGCTCCGGGACAGGCGCGGGCACAGGCGGGGAGGGCGGAATCGCCGTGGCGGCGCGCAGTCCTCGCGAGGCGCGGGCCGCGGCCCCGAGCGGCGGGCCGGCACGGATCCGCTTCGCCGCCGAGGCCGGCTTCGGCGCGGAGGAGTACCGGTTGGAGGCGGGCGAGTCCCTGATCGAGATTCGCGCCTCTTCCGCCGCCGGCGCCCTGGCCGCGGCCTCCACGCTCTGGCAGCTCGCCCTCTCGCAGGGGAGCGCCCTACCGGCCCTGATCGTCGAGGACGCTCCGCGCTTCCCCTGGCGCGGCGCCATGCTCGACACCGCGCGCAACTACTTCCCGATCGAGTTCCTCGAGCGCTTCCTCGACCTCATGGCCCTGCACAAGCTCAACCGCTTCCACTGGCACCTGACCGACGACCAGGCCTGGCGCCTCGACCTGGCCGCCCTGCCGGAGCTCGCCGCGCGCGGCTCGCGCCGGCTCGACCGGCGTTTCAACGTGCCGCGCTGGAAGGAGGGCAGCTACTCCCCGGGCGAGGTGCGACGCATCGTGAGCTTCGCCGCGGAGCGCGGCATCGTCGTCGTGCCCGAGATCGAGACGCCCGGCCACGTCACCGCCCTCCTCGCCTCGCATCCCGAGCTCTCCTGCGCCGGGGCCGCCCCCGGCGGCCTCGCCTTCGAGCCGGAGGACCGCTACGGCGTCTTCGAGGAGCTGCTCTGCGCCGGCAACGAGCAGGTCTTCGATTTGCTCGGCCGCGTGTTCGACGAGCTGGCAGAGCTCTTCCCCGGACCCTGGGTGCACGCCGGCGGCGACGAGGTGCCCACGGCGCGCTGGTCGGCCTGCCCGAAGTGCCGCGCGCTCATGAGGCGCGAGGGCCTGCGCGACGAAGGCGGGGCGCTCGAGCCCGAGCTCCTCCAGGGCTGGTTCATGAACCGCGTCGCGGCCCTCCTCGCCGAGCGCGGCAAGCGCCTGGTGGGCTGGGACGAGATCCTGGAAGGGCGCGTGCGCCAGGATGCCGTGGTGATGTCGTGGCGCGGCATGAGCGGCGGGATCGAGGCGGCGAAGGCCGGCCACGAGGTGGTGATGAGCCCCCAGACCCGCTCCTGCTACCTCGACCACAAGCAACTCGACCTGCCCGAAGAGCCCGGCCAGCTCGGCGTCTGCACCCTGCGCGACTCCTATGCCTTCGACCCGGTCCCGCCCGAGCTCTCGCCGGAGGAGGGGAGCCGCATCCTCGGCGGCCAGGCCAACCTCTGGACCGAGCTCATGTACTTCGGCCGCCAGGTCGAGTACATGGCCTTCCCCCGGCTCTGCGCGCTCTCGGAGGTTTTCTGGAGCCCGAAGGAGGGGCGCGGCTTCGACGATTTTCTGGGGAGGATGGAGGTCCACGGCCGCAGGCTCGACCGGCTGGGGGTCAACCGGTACAGGGGAGCCGTCGGCTGATTATTTCGCACTTGATTAATGCGAACTATCGGATATAATGATATGAAGAAACGGTGAAGACTGTCCGATAATTCAAAAGCGCTTTGGTTGATTGTTTCATGTAATCCCAACAAGTAGTCATGTCATGCATGTGACTCATCGCCGCCTCCGAGGAGGGATGAATCGATGCGGGGAACCTCGCCCATATCCGGAAAGGCCCTGTGGGCCGCGCTCCGGGTCTCGCTCATCGCCGCATCGCTTCTCGCGCTGGCTACGTGTAACCTTTTCAAGACGGGCCTGGGCCCCAAGGTCGACGTCACCCCCCCCGAACTCGCCATTACCTCGCCGGTCCAGGGCGCCTACCTCCGCGGAACCGTCGTCCTGACCGGCACGGCCACTGACGACATCGGCGTCGCCTCGCTCGTCGTGGCCTATCCTACGGCGGGCGGAGGGACTATCCAGAAGCCCGTCGCCGTCGCCGCGAATGCCTGGACCGTCTCCCTGCCCAGCGGGGGCCCGGGCGGACTCGCCGAAGGCAAGGACACGATCACCGTCACGGCCAAGGCCGCCTCGGGCAAGTCGGCCACGGCCTCGGTCTTCGCCTACGTCGACAACACGCCGCCCACCGTCCTGGTGACGACTCCCACGACCTACGGCAGCTCGCCTCCTATTTACAGCGGCTACGTGGATATCTCAGGCGAGGCCTACGACGCCTCGCCGGTGGTCTCTGTGGCGGTGGCCCTCTCCTACCTTTCGGGCGGAACGATGAAGACCGTCACGCAGACGGCCAACGGCACGAACTCCTGGTCTTCCCGCTTCTTCCTGAGCACAGCCGGCGGCGGCCCCTTGGGCTCGACCTTGGACGGCACGATACTCAGCTATTCCGTGATTGCCACTGACGCTGCCGGCAACGCGAGCGCCTACTACTACCATTCCCAGGATATCTACGGCCTCCTGGGCACGGGCAAGCTCTTCCCCACCATCCAGGAGCTGGGGCAGCTCGATCAGGGCGGGACGAGCCCCTCCCAGCCCACGGGGCTCGCCTTCTCGGCCCTCTCCGCGGTACGGATAAGCAATACGGCCGCCGGCCGAGGCAACCTCAAGTTCACCTACTACTTCACGCCGACCATCCAGTACGCGAACCTCGATCCCGCGAATCCCTCGGCGAACATCCTGGCTCCCGGATCGGTGATCGTCGGCAACATCATCCCGCCCTCGAACGCGGGGGCCGTGGATCCCGCCAGCCTGGTGTTCAAGATTTTCTCGCTAGCGGACTTTCAGGCTTCGCCCCAGGGCCCTCCGCAAGTCGGCCTGACGGCGGCCAATCCCCTGGGGATCCAGCTCGTGCTCACGAATCTCGGCACGAGCCAAAGCTTCAGGGTGGCCCTGGAGAACTCCGGCGGCGTGAATCTGGCGCCGGGGCAGTATGTCCTCGACGTCACGGCCGCGGCCCAAGGCTCCGGCACCGCCCACGACGACGTGACCTTCGGCATCGACACCTCGGCGCCCACGCTGACCGAGACCAGCGTCGGCAACAATCTGGCGACCTACGACAAGCCCTTCGTCCTGTCGGGCATAGCGGGCTCCCTCTCCGGCCTGGCCACGCTGACGGTCGACGAGTCCGCCGACGGGGGCGTCACCTGGACGACGGCCTACGGCAAGACCTATGCGGGGAATCCCACCTCCGACAGCTGGTCCACCTCGCCGGCGGTCAGCCTGCCGAAGGCGGGGACCGACGGCTCGTACGGGTATCGCATAACCTTGACGACCTCCACCGGCCTGAAGACCATCGTCTACCGCTCGGTCATCTACGACCAGACGCCTCCGACCCTGACGGTGACTTCCCCCACGCCGGGCGCCTGGGTCTCCTCGTCCACCTTGAGCCTGTCCGGGGTCGCGGGCGACGGCTCGGGCTCGGGGGTCGCGAGCGTCTACTATCTGGTCGACGACGCCGCCGCCGACCACTCGGCTGAAATCGCCGCCTGGGTTTCCTCCGCCTCGCCCGGAGCCCCCACGTCCTCGAGCTCGGCCTCCTGGGCGCAGGCGGGCGGCATCGTGTCCAACTGGAACGGCTCGGCCGCCTTCTCGAGCGAAGGTCACAAGCGCCTCTGGGTCGTAGCCGTGGACAAGGCGGGCAACCACGACAGCCTGAGCCTTCTCCCGGCCACGGCTATGACGGCCGGCACGACCTACACCATCGACACGATCGGCAGCACGGACTTCACGAAGGCGGGCGCCTCGAGCAACACGGTAGGCCTCTCGTTCGCGGCCTCCGGTCCGGGCGCCGCCGGCGGCACGGGCCTCGTCTGGACGGGCGGCGGGCAGATAGTGCCCTTCGGCTACGACCAGAGCCCGCCCAGCCTCGCCATCACCTCGGCCGTGCCCGCGACGATCACCGCCGCCACCGCGGCCTCGTTCACGGGCTTCGCGGGGACCGCGAGCGATTCGGACGCCCTGGCCGGCCTGACGGTTCAGTACAGCAAGAACGGCGTGTCGCAAGGCAGCCTGCCCATCGCAGTCTCCGGAACCAGCTGGAGCTGGAGCCCCTTTGCCTCGGGAGTGGATGCGGCTGGCCATACGACGGACGGGCTGTGGAGCTTTGTCTTCACGGCGACGGACATCGCGGGGAAGACGACGACGGTGACGAAGGCGGTCACGATCGACACGGCGGCGCCGACGACGACGGTGACCTCTCCGGGCTCGGGGGGCTGGGTCTCGACGAGCTCGCTGTCGGTGACGGGAGTGGCGTCCGACGGTACGGGGAGCGGTGTCGCCGCGGTGTACGTGAAGGCGGACGGTCTGTACGCGGCGGGGACGTCCACGGATCACAGCGGCGAGGATCCGACGGTGGGGGCGAACGGCTGGACCCTGGCCACGGGGCAGACGAGCTGGTCCGCCGCCTTGAGCCTCTCGGGGGAGGGGCGGAAGACGCTGTGGGTGAAG
>JAJXZP010000259.1 GCA_021779995.1 bacterium
CGCGGTGACGCTTGCGACGAATGTGATAGTGGGGTCGACAGGTAATCTTGCAATCGGCTTTGTATCGACGGTGGACGCGGACGCGGCGGCGAACAACCGGACTTTGACGGTGAACACGACGGGAGCGACGAGCTTTGGATCGACGGTGGGGGCGACGCAGAGCCTGGGGAGCGTGACGACGAACGCGGGTGGTACGACGACGCTGACGGGGAACGTGACGACGAGCGGTGCGCAGACCTACAACGACGCGGTGACGCTGGCGGGGAATGTCACGACGATAACCGCCACCGCCACCGGGACCATCAACTTCAACTCTACCGTGGGGCAATCGGGAACGCAGGCCCTCACGATCCAGAATGCTGGCTCGACGGGGAACGTGACCTTCGCCGGGGCGGTGACCCTGCAGGGCCTCGTCACGGGCGCGGGAGCCTACGCCGTGGCTATCGATGCCGGCGGCACGATAACGAACGCGGTCGCCTTCACGAATACCGGAGGCCTGACGATCGTCGCGGGCCTTAACGCGCCTGCGGGCCTGACTGCCGGCACTGCCGGGGTGAATACCTTCGGCGGCACCGTGCAGAACGACGGGGCGGCGGGCCACGACATCAAGGTCAGCAACCTCACGGTGGGCGCGTCCGGACTCACTCTCGACGCGGGACTCTCGAACTTCGTCTTCACCGGCACGGTGGGCGTCGGCAATGTCGTCACCGCAGTCGTGCCAGACCCGGTCGACGACCCCACGGATATGACCATCACCGCGGCGCTCATCGACGGTTCGGTTTCGGGCACCCTGCAGCTCGCCACGGGCGCGACGGTGGATATCGGGTCGAGCAATTTCAACATAATGACTCTGGTGAATCCCGGCGTTGACGTGATCACGAATCCGGTGACCAAGACGATCACGAGGAACGTCGGCATCATCCGGCTGACCGGTCTCCAGACGACGCACACGATAGCCGCGGCCGGATACTCCACCGCATCGGGAGCGTTTCTCTACTACGGAGCCGGGGGCACGATCTTCACGACGGGGCTTGTGGACACGTCTGCGGCGCCAGGGCCCTACAATTACTGGGATCTGATAATCAACGGTACAGGCATCTTCACCCCGGAAGCCAACCTTGCGGTGCACGGCAGTATCCGCCTGCGGACCGGCGTTCTCGACGGTTCCGCCGCGCTGATCAGCGTCGGTTCGAACTGGCGCAACGATGTCGGCGCCGCCGCGTTCGTGGCCGGCTCCAATCCCTTGATGGGTGTGCAATTCCTCGCTCTCACCTATCCTGTCTACATCTGGGGAGACAATACCTGGTTCATGTTCATCTGCACAGCGCCAGGGGCCACGATCCTCTTCGAAAACGATAAGATGCAACAGATAGCTACCGGCGGCATATTCCGAGTCAAAAGCTCAGGCGCGACGATCACCCTGAGTCGGCTGAATCCCGGGACCTTGCCCCCGCTCCTGCCGGACTCCTCAGGCAATCCCAGCAACCCTCCGCTCGCGACCGACGACGCTCTCTTCTGGTTTTTCGATCTGGCCCCGGGTTCGGTCTTCGACATGAACAATGTCCATGTGTACTACAGCAACGCTCGTTCCGATCCAGTCTCCGTGCCGGCAGGCGTGATTGCGACACCGTATGCAACCCACTATTGCTTCAAATGGCTCGACATAGCCTACTCGATCTACAGTTACACGGAAGACAGCGACTACAATGGCAAGATCGATCGCATCAGGGTGACTACCGAGTCGAACCTGGACCCGGCTTTGACTGACTTCAGCGGATTCACTGTCGCGGTCCAAGGCTACGATATAGACACCTCCAAGGGGACCAACGGCTATTCCGTTCCGATTGCCGGCAAGACCTACTACATCTACCTCAAGGAGAAGCCATATAACGATACCAATGTGACGCCGCTCTGGCATATCGTGAGCAACACGACCTTCAGGGATACCGGCGGCAAGATCATCGGGACCTTGTCCGAGGCCGGCGGCTCCGACTGGATGACCCCCGGCGACACGGCCTGGCCCTATATCGGCTATACTCTCGCCATCCCCGGGCAGAGCACCGCTTTCATCCACCTTTCGGAACCCGTCGTCACTTCGGGAGGGGGGACTCCCGCCGCGACCGATCTCGGATTCTCGGCTTTCGTCCTTCCGCTAGTCACCACCTCGGGATCGGGTATTCAAGAAGCGACAGGCGCGGCGCCGACGGCGCCGACGGCGTCGAACGTCGCCGACGCGAGCAATCTGCTGACATTGACCGGAACGCTTCGGGATATGGGACACGCTCCGCACTGGGAGTCGACCTACAACAACCAAGTCATAGCTCCGCCAAACCCTACGTATCCGCCCGTCTCCGGCTACCTCGCCGACCCGAACACCTATGCTTTGGCCGGAGGTCAGGCCGACTCGGATCGCATAACGGCCAATCCGTTCAACCTCTGGCGGGGCGGGGCGGCGGTCGGGGCTTCCGGGGCGAATGTCCAGCACCGCGTCTCTGACGTCCTCATCTCCGTCCCCATGGTCGCGACGACCGACCTCTCGTATTTCGCCTGGCCCATCTACGCCAAGGACCAGGTCCAGCTCTCGCTCACCGACGCTCAGATCGCCGCGCTCACCCCCGCGCAGACGGCTGCCGAGGGCATCGGCCTCATCCGGGCCTTCGACGGAAGCCAGTGGCTGCGTGCCGACGACATCACGGTGCAGGCGGCCCTGCAGCCCGCGCTCTCGGCCTACCCGCTCACGCTGTGGTTCGACAGCAATGTGGCGTCGAGTCTGCAGAATAGCGGCCTCTGGCTCCCCAGTTTCAGCGAGGCGGGTTTCTCGGGCCTCGTGCCGTATCCGAACGCCTCGCCCTGGGGCCGCGGGGCGAGCTATTCTCTGGGAACATCCATAGGCTCAAATCTCTGGAACTTCATCCTGCCCAAGTCCGACCCGCGGATCGTATCGATCTCGAACCTGGGCTTCTTCTTCACCTTACAGACGCCGCCGCTGGGCTCGACGCCCCTCTACGCAGCCCGCCTCGATATTCCGGCAGGCACGGCCATACCTTCCAACTGGTACCGCCTCGTCAAACCCTTCAGCTTCGAGATTCACGATGTGCGCCTCCAGCGGGGCGGGGCGAGCATCCTCAACAATGTCATCGACCCGACGAGGGGTGAGACGGCCAGGCTCTCCTATCAGCTGCCCTCGAGCGGGGCCGTCACCGTCACCGTATTCACGCTCGACGGCGACGTCGTGAAGCGCCTGGTGCTGGCCACCCAGGCCGCCGGCGACTACTCGGTGGACTGGGACGGCAAGAACATGGGGGGCAGGCCTGTGGCGCGCGGGGTCTACTTCATCCGCGTGGTGGCGCCGAACATCGACGAGATCAGGAAGGTGCTGGTGGTGCGCAAGTGAGCGATGAACGGGGCGGGAGGCGTGGATGCGGGCTTCCCGCTCACGCCTCCTCGATCTCGGCGCCGTTCAGGCCGTCGCGGCGAGCCCGGCTACCGCCGCGGCGCATGGGGCTCGATGCGGATGCCCAGCTCGCGGCAATAGGTGACCATCGAGCGCCTGTTCCATGATCGCAGCCTTGTTGAAGCATATGTCGTCAGGCTCGATAGGCATCCAGGACCTCCCTACGATCCTCATTGAAACGTGCATACATTGAAAGCAGGGTAGTCTCGTGGAGATCGGCCCGCGCCGCATCCCGCGCGAACAGCCTTCGTCCCTTCAAAATCGCTTCTTTGGCGTATACGAGATTCCGGGAGGAAAGCTCGCCGAGGTCGACATCGCGCCTGAGCAGGCTCGAGACCACGGCGGCGAGGTCCGCGCGCTCCAGGGGGGACATTTCCCGGCCGGCTTCGAGCAGGAGCGCCAAATCGACATCGCTGTCGGGCCGCATCGTGCCGATCTGGGCGCTGCCCAGGAGATAGAGCGCGAGGATCCGCCTATCGTCGCGGATTTTTTCTATGCAGGGCGAGAAGTCCATCGATCCTCCAAGGGCGATAGTACCATACCGTCAAGGGCTTGCGCGAGTTCAGGGAGGGCGATCCGAGTCTCTTCGGCATGCGAGTTGCGTAAATCGCGGCCGAACGGGTATACTGACTCTTCGATGCCCGAATCTCCGCGCTATCCCGGGACGCCGCCTGCTCGCGGCGCAGCCGCCCAAGGACGCCGCACGAGGAGCGTAACTCCGTGAAGATTCTCATGGTGACGAGCGAGGCCGCGCCCTTCGCGAAGGCGGGCGGGCTGGGCGACGCGGTTTCGGCCCTGTCCCGGGCCCTGGAGCGCGCCGGACACGATGTGCGCATCGTCATGCCGCGGTATTACGGGGTGGACAAGGCCAAGCTGCGTTCCCTGGAGGGGCCGCTCGGCGTGCCCGTGGGTCAGGGCGAGGAGTGGGCCCAGGTCTACGTCGGCGAGCTGCCCGCCTCGTCGGTGCCGGTCTACTTCGTCGAGCACGAGCGCTTCTTCGGCCGCGACGGGATCTACGGCGACCGCGCCGAGCCGGACTTCTCCGACAACCCCGAGCGCTTCGGCTTTTTTTCACGGGCCGCCTTCCAGCTCTGCCGCAAGCTCGGCTGGATCCCCGAGGTCCTGCACGCGCACGACTGGCCTTCCTCGCTCGTGCCCGTCTACCTCCGCCACCTCGAGCGCCGCACCGAGTTCGCCTCCTGCGCCTCGGTGCTGAGCATCCACAATTTGGGCTACCAGGGGCTTTACTCCAAGCGCTCCTTTCCCTATTTCGGCCTGCCCTGGGAGCTCTTCCACGGGGCGGGCTTCGAGTTTTTCGACAAGATCAATCTCCTCAAGGCCGGTCTCTCGAACGCCGACTGCCTCACGACGGTCTCGCCCACCTACGCCCGCGAGATCCAGACGCCCGAGTTCGGCTTCGGGCTCGACGGGCTCCTGCGTTTCCGCTCGGAGGACCTGGTGGGCATTCTGAACGGGGTCGATCTGGACGACTGGAACCCCGAGACCGACGCCCTCCTGCCGGCGACCTACTCGGCCGCCGACCTTGCCGGCAAGGCGGTCTGCAAGGCGGCCCTCCAGCGCGAGTTCGGACTTCCCGTCGATCCCGCCAAGCCCCTCGTCGGCATGGTCTCGCGGCTGGCGGACCAGAAGGGCGTCGGGGAGCTCTTCGGGCCCATGTACGGGAGCGCCTACGACATCTGCTCCACGATGGACCTGCAGTTCGTCCTCATCGGCTCGGGAGAGAAGTGGTGCGAGAACGAGGTCCGCTCGCTCTCGGCCCGGCTGCCCAACTTCCGCGCGATCGTGGGCTACGACGAGCGGATAGCCCACCTCATCGAGGCGGGAGCGGATTTCTTCATGATGCCGAGCCGCTACGAGCCCTGCGGTCTCAACCAGATGTACAGCCTGCGCTACGGGACCCTGCCGATCGTGCACCGGACCGGCGGCCTGGCCGACACCGTGGAGAACTACAACCAGGAGACGGGAGCCGGCACGGGTTTCATGTTCGACCGCCTCACGCCGCGATCCATCTTCGACACCACGGGCTGGGCCGTCTGGGCCTGGTACAACAGAGGCAATCATATTCGCGTCATGCGCGCGCGGGCGATGTCCCGGAGCTTCTCCTGGGACCATTCGGCCCGGGAGTATCACAAGCTCTACGACCGGGCCCTGCTCGCCGCGCGCGGTTCGCTCGGAAGCGGTTCCCGGAGCCGGGCTTCCCTGGAGGAATAGGTATGGCCAGCGAAAAGAAGGTATACGACTACGCGCCCGCGCGGGTGCGCGATCAGCTCCTCGACGTGTTCCGCAAGCGGGGAGGGGAGGCCACGGCCGCCGACCTGGTCGCGCAGACCGGGCTACCCACGACCCAGGTGGAGACCGAGATCAAGGCGGTCTCGGACGAGTACGGCGCCAGGCTGCGCGTCACCGAGTCGGGAGAGCTCCTGTACTCCTTCCCGAGCGGATTCCGCAGCCGCTACCGCGGCTTCGTGCCGACTTTCCTGCGCGGCTGGAAAGCCTTCAAGAAGACCGCCGCGCGCGTGGGCGCGGCCTTGTTCAAGGTCTGGATCGTCGTGATGCTCGTGGGCTATTTCGTCCTTTTCGTCGCGCTCGCGCTCGTCGCCATGCTCGCCTCCGTGGCGGTGTCGATGTCGGGCAACTCGCGGGACAGCCGCAGCAGCGACCGGGGCGGCGGCCTGGGCGGCCTCGGCGGCATGATGATCTTCGACACGATCATCCGGATCTGGTTCTACTCCGAGCTCTTCAAGGACCCCTACCAGCGGCAGTACGAGCGCGACGCCCGCTCCGCGGGCCGAAGCCAGAAAAGGCCTCTCTACAAGGCCATCTTCTCCTTCGTCTTCGGCGACGGGGACCCGGACTCGGGCTGGGAGGCCGTGGAGAAGAAGGCGGTGGTGGCCTTCGTGCAGGCGCACAAGGGCGTCGTCACGATGCCCGAGTTCATGAGCATCACGGGCCTGCCGCCCCTGGAGGCCGAGCAGAGGATCAACCGCTACCTCGTCGAGTTCGAGGGCAGCCCCGAGGTGACCGAAGGCGGCGCGATCTACTATTCCTTCCCCGCTCTCATGCGGCGCAAGGACAGGGCCGACCGCAGTGTCGGCGGCAGCGCGCCCATGCGGCCCATAGCCGCCTTCTCGGCCAACCCGAAGAAATCCAATTTCTGGTTCGCCGCCATCAACGCGGTGAACTTCCTGTTCGGAACGTACTTCACCCTGGAGGCGACGGCCCATCACAGCCTGCTGCAGACGCTGTACAGCGGGCAGTACGCCACGCATCTCGTGATGACCCACGGCGGCGACGCCTTCTATCTCTTCGTCCACCAGCTCCTGGGCAAGTTGGGCGGCATAGCCGATCCGACGGCCCTGCTCGGCTACGGCCTCGGCGCGGTGCCTCTGGCCTTCTCGATCTTCTTCTACGGCATCCCCGCCGTCCGCTCGGCCCGGCTGGCCGCGCGCAACGAGCGAGCCCGCGTGGAGAACCTGCGCCGCGTCGTCTACCGCGCCGCGATGGACTCGCCCTCCGCCGTGCGCGCCGGCGCGATCGCGCCTTCCGCGGACGCCGCCAGGCCCAAGAGCGCCGGCGCCGCCGAGCGCATCGTGACCGAGCTCGCGGCCTGGTCCGGCGCCGACCCCAAGGCCGACGGCAGCTTCGAGTTCGCCGAGCTGGCGAGGACCCAGAAGGAGGCCGCCGCCCTCCGCGCCGCCATCGACACCTCGAAGTTCGAGCTCGGCGATACGGTCTTCGACAGCCACTCGTGAGTCTCCCCCGCCGCTCGGGCGACCCGCTTCACCGCGCCTCCGGCGGCGAAGCGGGAATGGCGGCGTCCGCGGCCGGCGCGGAGGACCTGGTCGCCGCCCGAGCGGCCCGCGCCAAGGGGGTGATCTTCGCCCTCCTCTCGGCGGCCGGCTTCTCGACCCTGGGGCTTTTCGCCAAGCTCATCTACGCCGACGGAATGTCGCTGCCTCAGGCCCTGGCCTGGCGGTTCAGCGTCGCCGCCCTGCTGCTGTGGGTCATCGTCGCGCTCACGAGGCGGCGGGGCGGGGGAAGGCGGCTCTTCATCGTCGCCCTGCTCGGCATCTTCGGCTTCGCGCCCCAGGCGGGGCTGTACTTCCTCACCGTGAAGATTCTCAACCCGGGGATCACGAGTCTCCTTCTGTACCTCTACCCCTCCTTCGTGCTCCTCTTGTCGATCATCTTCCTGCGCAAGCGGCCGAACCACATCCAGCTCCTCTCGCTCGCGCTCTCGCTCGCCGGCTGCGCCATCACGCTCTTCCGCCCGGGCGCCTACCCGGTCGTCGGTCTCGCGATCGGCGCGGTCATGGCACTCGTCTATGGCGCCTATCTCGTCGTGGCGGAGCGGCTGCTCGTGGACATCGACCATATCTGGGGCACCGCGATCCTCATGACGAGCGCGGCCTGCGTGTACTGGACGGTGACCCTCGCGAGCGGCCCGGTGGTCGTGCCCACCCATCTCCGCGAGGCGGCGGGCATCCTCGGAGCGGGGATCATCTCTTCGGTGGTGGCGGTGACCCTGCTCTTCGCGGCCATCTCGCGCATCGGCGCGGCCGACACCTCGCTCCTCAGCACGCTCGAGCCGGTTCTCACCATTGTCCTCTCGGGTATTTTCCTGGGTGAGCGCCTCGGCGCCCCCCAGGCCATAGGCGGGCTGCTCATCCTCGCGGCCGTGGTCGTCCTGCGCTTCGAGCCGCCGCCGATGGCGGCTCGGCGGTGAGCGAGGCAAGCGGCATGCGGCGGGCCTCCGCGGCCTTCGCGGCCGATGTGGCCGATGCGGCGGCGAGCGCGGAGCTTTCGGGGCAGCTCGGCTACCCCGGCGACGGCCCGAGCTCGGCCCCTAAAAGCCGCGCAGGTCCGTGCTCGCCCGGCGGGGCAGGCCTTCCTTGGGAAGCCGCTTGAGCACGAGGTACTCGATGCCGTGCTCCGCGCAGAAGCGCCGTTTGTCCGGCTTGTCGCCGTCTTCGTTGACCACGTAGCGCTCGATGCCGAGTGTTCGGATCTCGGGTTCGGCGTCCATCCAGCCGGAGCCCGAGGAGACCAGGCAGCGGGTGACGGAGCGCATGGAGCCGACCACGAAGCGCCGCTCGAGCTCGCCGATCAGGGGGTGTCCCTCGCCCTTGAGGAGCCGCACGTTCGCGTCGCTGCCGATCACCACGTTGAGCTCGCCGTAGGCGGCAGCCTCCTCGAAGAAGCGCACGTGCCCCGAGTGGAGCCAGTCGAAGCAGCCGGTGACGACGACGCGCTTCACGCCGGGCTCGCGAGGTGCGTCCGCGGGCGGCGGCGCGTAGGGGAAGCCCGAGAGCTCGGCGGCGCCCAGGACGCGATAGGCGATACCATTTTGCGCGCACCAGGCGCGCTTGGCCTCGGCGGGCGCCTCGGCCCGGTTGCCGAGTGTCTCGCTGGTCGAGCCGGCCGCCGAAGCACACTGACGCGCCACTCGCGCCCCAGACAACCGCCACATAGGTGCGTTTCAGCGACCGGTCCGCCAGTTGCGCCGATAGGGCGATATGCGCCGCGTCATGCTTGGCGGTGAATTTCCAGGAATTGCCCAACAGGTTGACCAAAACCACCCGGATCAGGTGGGGATCGGCTTCGGCCCGCATCCCCGTCGCAATGACCACCTCGACCCGGCGTTCCGGCTCGGCCTTGCGCAATTCGGCGACCACCGCCTCGGCCATGGCCGACAGGTCCACTTCCTCGCGATGGACGTCGCCACGGGTCACCCGCGACAGGTTGAGGATATCGTC
>JAJXZP010000156.1 GCA_021779995.1 bacterium
CGCGACCGCCCGGGCCGGGGCTGCGGCCGCGACAGGGGCCGCCGGGGCCGCCGCCGCGACCTCAGCTTCGGAAGCAAGCCGCCACGAGGCGAGCCGGGCGGCGCCGCGGCACAGGCCGGGCCAGAGCCGCACCTGGCTCGAGCTCAACCCCCTGCTTCGGGCGGCGGTCCGCCTGCCCTCGCCGGGCTCGTCCTATCTGCCGCCCAAGTTCGGCCCCGAGAATCCCCCGCTCGACGCGGCGGCGAGGGCCTTCCTGCGGCGCTTCATCCGTCCGGCGCGGACCGAGACGCTCTCCGCCGAGGAAAAAAAGCTCGCGCAAACTTTTCTGGACCGCCTCATCCTCATCTCGTACTCGTGACGGGAGGCTCGGCCGGAGGCGGTGCCTGGGGCGGGACCGGGCTCTGTTCCTGCGGCGGGGCCGCGAGCGGCGGAACCGCGCCTGGAGAAATCGCGCCCGGTGTGACCGGATGCACGCCCGCGCCCGGCCTGACCGGATGCACACCCGCGCCCGGCTCGCCCGAAGGGGAGCCCGGCGCAAGCGGCGACGGCGCCGGAGCCGGGCCGGAAGCCTCGTAGTCCTTGAGCACCAGGGTCCGCTTGGGCGAGCCCGGGGCCCCGGAAAGGCCCTCGAACTTGACGAGGTAGTGCGGGGCCTGGGCCAGGAACCAGAAGTAGGTCTTGGGTATGAAGCTGCCGACAAACCCGTCCAGGCCGAGCTGGACTTTCCAGCACCTGTAGACCTTGCCGCCCAGGCTGAGATCCTCCTTGCCCTGGACGGAAAGGGAGAAGGACATGCTCTGGACACCGTTCACGCCGAGGAAGACGAGCCTGGCCGAGTCCCGGCTGCCCCAGGGGAAGCCCCGCAGTTCGAGGCCCAGGGCGTTCGGGTCGGAGACGGGCAGCTCGTCGGCCTTGAACGGTCCCTTGGCCTCGAGGACTTCCATGCTCTTGCGGACCACGGAGTTGCCCTCGTGCGTCGTGGTCTCGGTGTAGAAGGGAAAGAGGGTAGCCGCGTCGAGACGGAACAGCGAGTCTACCTTGGGGGAGCTCTGCCGCACTTCGTACCAGCTCGTGCCGCCCTCGGTGACCAGGCGCACGGCCTCCACTGTCGTCCCCTTCTCGCCGTTGAAGGTCTCGGTGTAGACGATGCGCTCCTCGCTCGGGATGGAGGGATTGCGCAGGTCGATCTGCGGGAAGAGGGGAGTCGCGGCGCCGAGGAGGAAGAGCAGGGCCGCGAGAGGCCGCAGCTCTGGCCCGGGCCCGCCGGGACGCGGCGGGCGGCGAGCGGCTCCGTGGCCCGGAGGGAGGCTCGGCAGGGAGAGTCGCCGCGGCCTAGACGTTGAACTTGAAGAAGACGACGTCGCCGTCCTGGACGACGTAGTCCCGACCCTCCTGGCGCAGCTTGCCCGCGACACGGACGGCGTGCTCCGAGCCCAGGGCGACGAGATCCTCATAGTGGTACACCTCGGCCTTGATGAATCCCTTTTCGAAATCGGTGTGGATGACGCCCGCCGCCGCCGGGGCCTTGTCGCCGGCCTTGATGGTCCAGGCCCGGCACTCGTCCTCGCCGGCGGTGAAGAAGGTGCGCAGGCCCAGGAGCCGATAGACGGCGTGGATCAGGGTGGCAAGCCCGGATTCCTCGAGGCCGAGCTCGGAAAGAAACTCGCGCTTCTCCTCCTCGCCCTGGAGCTCGGCCAGCTCGGCCTCGAACTTGCCGCAGATGACGACGCACTCGGCGCCCTCGGCCGCCGCGGCGCGCCTGGCGGCCTCGATGTAGGCGTTACCCTTCGTGACGCCGGCCTCGTCCGTGTTGCAGATGTACAGCTCGCGCTTCATCGTGATGAGGAAGGAGCGCCTGACCGCCTCGGCCTCCTCGGCCTCGAGGGTCACCGAGCGGGCCGGCCGGCCTTCCTGGAGGGCGGGACGGATCTTGGCGAAGGCCGCGAGCTCGCGCTCGGCGTCCTTCTTCCTGGCGGGATCCTTGAGCTCCTTCTGCAGCTTTTCGGCGCGCTTGTCGATCGTCTCGAGGTCGGCGAGCGCCAGCTCCAGGTGGAGCATCTCGATGTCGTCGGCCGGGCTGATCTTGCTGGAGACGTGGGGCAGCTCGGGATCGTCGAAGCAGCGGACGACATGGGCCAGGACGGAGGAGTCGCGTATGTGGGAGAGGAACTGGTTGGTCGCCCCTTCCTTCTTCGAGGCCGCCGAGGCGAGGCCGGCTATGTCGACGAACTCGACCGTGGCCGGCACCTTCCGCTGGGGATTGAACATGGCCGTGAGGCGGTCGAGGCGAGGGTCGGGCACCGAGATGATGCCGACGTTGGCGTTCTTGGCGGAGGAGCCGTAGCTCGAGGTCTCGGCCTTGACCCGGGTGAGGGCCGTGAAAATAGTGGTCTTGCCTACCGTGGGCAGGCCGATTATTCCGCAATTCAGGGGCATGGCTCTACAATAGCCGGAAGGCGGTTTCGGGTCAATGACGAGGTTTGTTTCATTATTCGAAACGTTTGTTTTACAGGTGATCCATTTTCGCTTTACGCGGGCCCGGAGGGGGTGTACCATACGCAGGGGAGTCCGGAGGGGCCACCTGCCAACCCGGGGCCGGCCGCCGCGGCTACGAAGGAGTCACAGCCATGCTCTATCTCGAATCGCTCTATTCCAAGAATGCCAATAACATGAAAAAATCCGTCATCCGCGAGCTTCTGAAGCTCACGCAGCAGCCGGAGATCATATCCTTCGCCGGGGGCCTGCCCGACCCGGACACCTTTCCGGTCCAGGACCTCCAGGCCGCCGCCGACCTCGTCTTCGCGAAGCAGGCTCGCTCGGCGCTTCAATACGGCACGACCGAGGGCGACAACGAGCTCAAGGCCGAGCTCATCAAATTCGAGGAGCGCCAGGGCGTCAGGCTGAGCCCGGACAACATGATCATCGTCTCGGCGAGCCAGCAGGCCCTCGACATGATCCCCAAGATCTTCCTCGACCCGGGCGACTACATCATCGCCGAGAGGCCGACCTACGTGGGCGCCATCCAGGCGGTCCAGTCCTACCAGGGCCGCATGCTCGGCGTACCCTCCAGCCGCGATGGCGACGGCTTCGACATGGAGGAACTCGAGCGCCGCTACCTGCGCGCGAAAAACGAAGGCTTGAGCGTCAAGTACATCTACGTGATTCCCGACTTCCAGAACCCCAGCGGCGTCTGCTGGAGCCTCGCGAAGCGCAAAGCCCTCCTCGAGTTCGCCTACAAGCACGACCTCCTCGTCGTGGAGGACGCGCCCTACCGCGAAATCCGTTTCCTCGGCACGCCCATCCCCTCGCTCTACCAGCTGGACCAGGAGGGCGAGAACCGCAGCATCATCATAGGGATGAAGACTTTCTCGAAGATACTCGCCCCGGGCCTCCGGGTGGGCTGGGTGATAGCGCGGCCCGAGATCATCCAGAAACTCGTCGTGGCCAAGCAGGCGGTCGACCTCTGCACCAACGTCTTCTCGCAGAAGTGGCTCGCCGAGTACCTCAAGACCGGCAAGATCTACGGCGTCATAGCGCACACCTGCGAACTCTACCGCGACAAGCGCGACTTCATGTGCGACATGCTCGAGAAGCACATGCCCCGCCGCTCCGACATCACGTGGACCAAGCCCGAGGGCGGCCTCTTCCTCTGGCTCAGCCTTCCCTCATTCATCGACACCGACGAGATGATCCACAAGGCAGTCGCCGAAAAAGTGGCCTATGTCGTCGGCTCGGCCTTCTACTTCGACGAGCCCGAGCACAACGCGATGCGGATCAATTTCTCCTATTCCTCGAAGGTTCAGATCGAGGAGGGCGTGCGGCGCCTGGCCAAGGTCGTCAAGGCCGAGATAGTGGCCCACGAGACCGGTCGCACCGCCGTCGCCGCGCCGACCGGGGTGTAGGCTGAGGTCCGATTCACACTGTCGACGACAGCGGGCCCGATCCGCGCCCTTCCGGCGGATCGGGCCCGCGCATTCCGCCTCGGCTAGAGCTTCGCCAGTCCCGACCTGAGCCACTCGTAGCCGTACTGGCCCAGCTTGAGCAGGACCGAGAAGAGCAGACCCGAGGCTATCGAGGCGACGACGTCCGTCCTGAAGGAGCGCTCCTCGCCTTCGCGCACGGCCAGGGCGATGCCTTCGACGAGCAGGGCGCTCACCACGATCACGATGGCGATGGCGGCGAGGAGATAGAGACGGCTCGCCCGGGCCGCGAGGGAATACAGCTCGTTCGAGACGAAGAACACGAGGGCCGATATGAGGCCGCGCCAGAGAGAGCGCAGATAGGCCTTGTTGTCGAACTTCTTCACGAAGACGGGAAAGACGCACAGAACCGCGACGAGGACGAGGCTCCCCAGGGATATGCCGGCGAAGGCCTCGGACGACAGGCTCGCGCTCGCTCCGGCCACGAACGAGTCCGTCGCGGCGATTTCGCGGTCGAAGAGGCCGAAGCGCTTCTGCACGAAGAACAGGCACAGCCCGAGGGCGGCCAGGATGACGGCGGCCTTGAACAGGCCCCGGATGTAGCGGACGAATCGGCTTCTTCGCGGAAGGGCGCGGCGCATCGAGATGCCTTCGTCGAACCGGAGCCCTAGGCGCGCTTGGCCGGCTGCCTGGTCGGCTTGAAGAAGCCGAAGAAGCTGCCGGTGAGGCCGCCGATGATGTGGGCGAAGTGCGAGATGTTGCTGTGCTGGGCCACGGCGTCCCAGACCTCGCGGCCCAGGTAGATCACCATGATGAGGATGAAGGTGAGCGGGATATCGCCCTTCTGGAAATTGGTGAAGGAGGCGAGGAGGATCATCATGAAGACGACGCCGCTCGCGCCGAGCAGGATCGTGTTCGGGAAGAGCAGCACGTTGAGCACGCCCGTGACGAGCGCCGTCACGAACATCATGACGAGCACGGTCAGGGAGCCGTAGGTCGCTTCGAGGATCGGCCCGAGCAGGAGGATGAAGCTGAAGTTCGAGATGTAGTGGTCGACCGAGGCGTGGCCGAGGGCGTGCGAGAACAGCTTGATGTAGTCCTTGACCTCGCCGGCGTGGAAGGGCGCCGGCGTCGAGAACCAGCTCTCCGTGAGCCCCGGCATGATCGTGCCGGACAGAAGCAGGACCAGGGCCGCGAGGATCGCGAAGGTCAGGGTCGTGGGCGCGTTGTACCGTACTCTCATGTGGCATTCCCCTTCAGAGGTCGAGGTCGAGATCGAGCGAGACGGGGCAGTGGTCCGAGCCCAGCACTTCGGGATGGATCGCCGCGGCCGCCACGACGGGCAGGGCGGCCTCGTTCACGCAGTGGTAGTCGAGCCGCCACCCGACATTGCGCTCGCGGGCGCCTTTCACGCGATAGGTCCACCAGGTGTACTGGCCGCCTTCCTTGTTGAAGTGCCGCAGGCTGTCGACGTACCCGGAGGAGGTGTAGCGGTCCATCCAGGCCCGCTCCTCCGGCAGGTAGCCGGGGTTGCCCTCGTTGGCCTTGGGATTGGCCAGGTCGATGCTCGTGTGCGCGATGTTGTAGTCGCCGGCCACCACGATGCGGCGCCCGGAGGCGACCTGTCGGTCGCAGAGCTCCAGGATGGCGTCGCAGAAGCGCAGCTTGTAGTCCAGGCGGGCGCCCCCGTCCTGGCTGTTCGGGAAATAGGCCGAGACCAGGGTGAACTCGCCGAAGTCGGCCACGAGGCCGCGGCCCTCCTCGTCGAACTCGGGAACGCCCAGGAAGGAGATGGAGCGCGGCTCGCGCTTGGACAGGATGGCCGTGCCCGAGTAGCCGCGCCGCTTGGCCGAGGCCCAGTAGACCTTGTACCGCCCTCCCCGCCCGTCGGAGGGAGAGAAGAACTCGGCCGACAGCTGATCGGGATCCGCCTTGGTCTCCTGCAGGCAGAGGACATCGGGGCTGGACGCTTCGAGCCAGGCGAAGAAGCCCTTGCCCGCGCAGGAGCGGATGCCGTTCACGTTCCACGACATGAGCCGGATCATGGGCTCTCCTGGATGTGGAGGTCTATGGCGAGGACGAGCCTGTAGGTCTTGCCGCGGTAGGCGGTGAACTTGCGGGTGATGGTATAGTCCCCGATGCGGCAGGTGACCGTGTGCTCTCCCGGCTCGAGAGTCAGCTGGGGCTTGGCCACCTGATCGATCCTCTGCCCGTCGATCGAGACGAGGGCCGAATCCGGCGCATCGATCAGGGCGATGGGAGCGGTGTCCTGCATGTCCACGACGAGGTCCAGGACCTGCCCCTGCTCGATGGCGAAGGAGCGGATCTCGTCGCGGTAGGATTCGGAGGAGATCTGCAGCCGGTGGACGCCGGAGGCGAGGATGAGGCGGGCGGAGGGATCCACCCGCTTGTCGTCTATCGTCACCGTCACGGCGCGATCGGTCGAGCCCTCGGGGAAGCGCAGCTTGAGGTTCAGGGCCCCTTCGTCGCTCAGGATGGGCCGCACCCGCACGTGAAACCGCGCCGACTCGATTTCGGAGCCGAAGCCCTTGGCTATCGGCAGAAGCTTGAAGATGAAGGGAAAATCCTTCGCCTCGACCACCGTGGGGACGATGGTCGCGTAGGGGCTCGGCTGGATGTCGAAGTCCTTGCGGACGGGAATCTGGAGAACTATGCCGGCATGGGGAGGCAGGGGCAGGGTGATGATGCGATCGCCCCGGTAGCCGTAGCGGTTTTTGTCGGGCAGGGGGCTGATATCGCGCCAGAGCTCGTAGGCGAAACCGCCCGGCACGCCGATCGCGACCCGGGGCAGCTTGAGCTCGATCTCGAAGCCCTGAATGAAGGTGGAGTCCTTGGCGAGGAGGACGGCGACCGCGTCGTTGTAGCCCATGGTGAGCCTGACGCCGTCGGGGTTGTCGGCCGAGACGGTAGCCGTGCCGGCGATGATCGTGCGCAAATCGTCGGCCGAAAGCCTGACTCCCCCGAGAGCCGGGGTCAGCAGGCCGACGGCGGCCAGGGCGAGGAAAACCGGACGAGGGCACTTCATCGCGCCCCCGAGAAGAGAAGAGACTCGAACTCCCGGAGCCTGCCCTGAGCGGATCCCACAATGCGCCCGATCATAGCCGATTCGCCGCCGTCGTTCAACGCCCGGAGGCGGCGGTGCGCCGGACGGAGCCTCGGCGCCCCTTTCTGCGGAGCGCGGCTCGGGATATGGCGTAGAGCGCGCCGAGGACGACCAGGGCCGCCAGACCGTAATTGAAGATCGCGCGTCGTTCGGCGGCGAGATACCACAGGGGCCAGACGATGAGGGCGCTGCCGCCGAGGAGAATCGCCGCGGCACCCAGGAACGTTCCCAGCCGCCGGAGGGCATTCAAGCACGAGATGAGGGACATGTGGGGCACAGACTAGACGCACCGCGGCGCGGCGTCAAGGGACGGCTCCGGTCAGTCGCCGCCGAGCACCGAATCCACCAGATCCCTGAGCTCCGGGTCGAGCTTGGGCGCATCGCTCACCTTGAAGCCGGGATTGATCCGGAAAATGCCGCCCTGGTAGAGGATCGGCCCCTCCGACCGGAAGGAATCGCTCTCGAAGACCTCGTCCTCGTCGGCAGCCTCGGAGTCGAACTCCCCGAGATACTCGGCCTCGAACCAGGGATCGCCCTCGCCGACCACCGGAAGCTCTTCCGAGGCGGCCTGGGCGACAACTTCGTATTTGCAGGCCGGGCAATAGCGAAGCGCGGGCCCCAGATACTCGGTGAGCTCCAACGGGTCGGCATCGTCATTCTCCGAGGCGGGCAGCAACTCGACGAGCTCGCGCATGTTCTCGGAAAGCATCGGAATCTCGTCGCCGACAAGCACCGAATCGTCGGACTCGCCGACAGTGTCGATGGGCGCCGAGCGCTGGACCCGCCAGGTCCGGGGTTCCTCCTCCTCGGATGGCTGAGACTCCACGGTCTCTCCGGACCGGGACGATTTGGGCGACTGCGGCCCGGCCTCGAAGTCCGAGCGGGTCGCGTCGGCCTCCGCCGCGCCGGCGGGGCCGCTTTCCCATTGCTCCAGCGAAGAGAGGTCTATCGAGGAGAGAAGGAGAGGGAACTCTTCTTCCTCCACCTGCTCTAACTCCGCCCCGTCCGAGGGCAGTTCGGCGTCATCGAGTATGAACTCGGGCTGTAGCGACCTCGGCAGCCGGCTGTCGGAATCGCCTTCGGCCCCGAAATCCTCTTCGATGGTGTCGAGGTCCTCCAGCCGGGCCGAATCGTCGATGTCGATGAAACCGATGATGTCGGTGATATCGGCCTCGTCGGCCAATTCGAGCCCGGAAGATTCGGGGATGAGGGGAATGTCCTCGACCAGGTCGCTGGCGAGCTCGAAGGCGCGGGCCGAGGCGGATAGGAATCCCAGGTCGTCCCGGCGGTCCTCGGCAATCGGCTCGAGCTCGTCCACGGCTTCCAGCTCCGCGATCTCTTCTTCCGGAGCGGCAGCGCCCGCCGGCGGCGCCGCGGAGGCCGAAGCCTGCGGGGGAGTCGGCTGCGGCCGCTGGTCTTGGGCAAGCCGCGATTCGGCGGCGCCTGCGGCCTCGGCGGCCTCGGCGGCCTCTGGGGCGGGCGATGCTTCCTTCGCCGTCCCCGGCGCCCTGAGCCATTCGGGCAATTCCTCGAGGAACCGCGACTCCTCCTCGTCCTCGAAGATGAGCTCGGGAAGCGCTGCTGCTGCCGGCGTCGACGTCGTCGATCGCGGGGATGTCGGCTGCACCTGCTCGCCTTCGGCGAACTGTGGCACGAGCTCTTCTACTTCCTCGAGCTCCTCGACGGCTTCCGCTTCCTCGACGACTTCGACTTCTTCGACTGCCAGCGGCGCCTGGGACGCCGCCTCCCGCGAGGTAATGGGTTGTTCGTGTTCGCCTTCGGCTACCTGCGGTACCGCTTCCTCAAGCTCTTCAAGCTCTTCGACCTCCTCGGCTTCCAGCGGCGCTTGGGGCTCCGCCGACCGCACGGGAATGGATTGTTCGTGTTCGCCTTCGGCTACCTGCGGTACGGCTTCTTCGAGCTCTTCGACCGCCTCCGCTTCCTCAAGCTCTTCGACCTCCTCGACTTCCAGCGGCGCCTGCGGCGCCGCTTCCCGCGAGGTAATGGATTGTTCGTGTTCGCCTTCGGCTACCTGCGGTACGGCTTCTTCGGCTTCCTCGACCGCCTCCGCTTCCTCAAGCTCTTCGGCCTCCTCGGCCTCCAGCGGCGCCTGTGGCGCCGCCTCCCGCGAGGTAATGGATTGTTCGTGTTCGCCTTCGGCTACCTGCGGTACCGCTTCCTCAA
>JAJXZP010000135.1 GCA_021779995.1 bacterium
ATCCGGCGATCTCGAGATTCTCGCGCACGGTGAGAGTCGGGAATATCTTGCGCCCTTCGGGGACGTGGGATATGCCGAGCGGCACGAGTTTGTGCGCTTCCATGCCGGTGATATCCTTGCCCTTGAAAAAGATCGTGCCGCCAGAGGGCTTCTCCAGACCGCTCAGGGCGCGAAGCGTCGTGGTTTTCCCGGCGCCGTTCGCCCCGATGAGCGTCACGATCTTGCCGTCGGGCACCTCGAAGCTCACATCCTTGATGGCCTCTATCTGGCCATAATTGACCTTGAGATTCTTGACGCTCAGCATCACGCGCCCCTTTTACCGAGATAGGCCTCGAGCACCTTCGGATTCTTGCCCACGGCCTCGGGCAGACCCTCGGCGATCGTCTCGCCGAAGTCGAGTACCTTGATGCGCTCGCAAATGCCCATGACGACCTTCATGTGGTGCTCGATGAGGAAGACCGTGACATTGAACTCGTCGCGGATGCGTCGGATCAAATCCATGAGGTCCGAGACCTCCTTGGGGTTCATGCCCGCCGCCGGTTCGTCGAGAAGAAGGAGCCTGGGTTTCGTGGCCAGGGCTCTCGCTATCTCCAGGCGACGCAGCTCTCCGTAGGGGAGGTTCTTGGCGTCTTCGAGGGCGCGGTTCTGGAGGTGCATGACCTCCAATAGCTGCATCGACTCTTCGCGGATCTTCTTCTCTTCCTTGAGCGCCCCGGGGGTCCGGAGCAGCGAGCCGAAGAGGCCGGCCTTGAAATTGAAGTGGCGGGCGATGCGGATATTGTCCAGGACCGAAAGATTGCCGAAGATGCGCAGGTTCTGGAAGGTTCGCGCCACGCCGCGGTGCACGATTCGATACGGCCTGTATCCCGTGATCTCGCGGCCGTCGAAAAGGATCTTCCCTTCGGTGGGCCGATAGATGCCGGTGATGAGGTTGAACGTGGTCGTCTTGCCCGAGCCGTTCGGCCCGATGAGCCCGTAGATCACCCCCTCGGGAACCTCGAAGTTGAAGTTCGAGACCGCCTTCAGGCCGCCGAAGTAGTGGCTCATGTTCTCGATGCTGAGGAGGGCGCTCATTTCGTGCCCTCCTCGATGACGAGAAGCTTGGCTTCTTTCATGCCCATCAAACCCTCGGTTTTGTACAGCATGATGAGGATGAGGAGCAATGCGTAGATGACCATGGTCCATTCGCTGCCGAAGTTGATTCCGGTCATGTTGGAAAGAGAGTCGAAGCCGAGCTGGAGGAACTGCGACAGGAAGGTCAGGCCGAAGGCGGCGATGATGGAACCGGTGATCGAACCCATGCCGCCCGCGTAGACATAGACCAGGAGGAGGGCGGACGCGTAGAAGCCGTATTGGGTGGGGGTGGCGATCTGCAGAAGGTGGGCGAGAAGCCCGCCGCCGATGCCCGCGAAGAAGGCGCCGACGACGAAGCCCAGGACCTTGTAGCGCGTCGTGTCCACGCCCACGAGCTCGGCCGCGACCTCGTTCTCCCGCACCGCGAGCATGGCCCGGCCGTGGGAAGATTGCACGAGATTGCGGATCAGGACGATGGTGAAGAACGTGAAGGCGTAGATGATGGTGAAGGTCGAGAACTTCGGGATGCCGAGAAGACCGCGGGGGCCGCCGACGTAATTGATGTTGTTGAGGATGATGCGGATGACTTCCCCGAAGCCCAGGGTCATGATCGCGAGGTAGTCGCCTTTGAGCCGCAGCGAGGGGAATCCGATGACGAAGCCCATGATGGCCGCGCCGATTCCGCCGAGAATGATGGCCCCGATGAAGATCGGATAGCTCGAAGCCACATCGGGCGAAAGCTTGAGGACCAGGGTCGTGATGGTGCCGGAGACATAGGCGCCGACCGCGGCGAAACCCATGTGCCCCAGGGAAAACTGGCCGGTGATGCCGTTGATGAGGTTGAGGCTCACGGTGAGGATCACGAAGATGAGCGACCGGTTGATGATGATCATGAAGTAGCCGTTCAGGGCGCCGATACTGTCGAGACTCAGCACCTTGATCAGGGCGTAGAGGAGAACGGCTATCAGTGTCATCTGCGGGAGTTTGCGCTTGCCCATGCCGCTCTCCTAGATCTTGTCTGCGGTCTTTTCGCCGAGGATGGCGGTCGGCCTCACGAGGAGGACGATGATGAGGATGATGAAGGCGATGCCGGCGCCGAGGAGGGAATTCCAGGCATTGGCGAAGGTCTCGGCGAGGCCCATGATGTACGCTCCGAGCATGGCGCCGGGGATGTTGCCGATGCCGCCCAGGACCGCCGCGATGAAGGCCTTGAGACCGGGCAGGATGCCCATGTACGGGTCGATGCGGGGATAGGTCATGCCGGAGAGCAGCCCGGCCGCGCCGGCGAAAGCGCCGCCGATGAGGAAGGTCCAGGTGATGATGTTCTCGACATTGATGCCCATGAGCTTGGAGGCATCCTTGTCTTGCGAGACGGCGCGCATGGCCCGGCCGATGGAGGAGCGCTGGACAAGGAGGGTCAGGCCGACCATCAGGATGGCGGCCACCACGATATCGATGATGACATAGTTATCTATCATTGCCGAACCTATCTTGAATGTCGCTCGATGTATTATCTCGGGGAAGCCCAAGGGCGAGGCGCCGATGAGAGGAAAGGCCGAAAAGAAATACTCGAGGAACATCGAAACGCCGAGAGCGGTGACGAGGGAGGAAAGCTTGGGTTTGTAGCGGAGTGGCTTGTAGGCGAGCTGGTTCGCCAATGTCGCGATGGCTCCGCCGGCGACCATCGCGAAGATGAGGACGACAATGGCCAAGGGCGTGCCCTTGCCCAGGAACGAATTGAAAATATAGAAGGCGCCGTAGGACGCGTAGGCGCCCACCATGAAAAAGTCGCCGTGCGCGAAGTTGATGAGTCGAACGATACCGTAGACCATGGTGTAGCCGAGCGCGATCAGCGCATAGATCGAGCCGAGCTGCAGGCCATTGATAACCTGTTGGGTGTTGAAAATGGAACCCATTGCAAACCCCTTGGCAAAAGTAAGGGGGGCCGAGGCCCCCCCTTGGGAAATAAAACCTGACTTACGGCGTCGGAGCGATCGTGGTCACGAACTGCTGCTGGCCGTTCTTGATCTCGATGATGACGGCGGACTTGATGGGGTTCCTGTTGGCGTCGAACTTGATCTCGCCGGTGACTGCCTGGAAATCGGAAGCGGCGAGCGCGTCCCTGATGGCCGGGCCCTTGGTCGAGCCGGCGGTCTTGATCGCGTTGAGGGTGAGGTTCATGGCGTCGTAGGCGAGGACCGCGAGGGCGTCCGGCACCTCGTTGAACTTGGCCTGGTACTTCTTGATGAAGTCCTGGACCACGGGGCGGGTGTCGTCCTTGGAGTAGTGGTTGGTGAAGTAGCAGCCTTCGACCGCCGAGCCGCCGATCTTCACGAGGTCGGGCGAATCCCAACCGTCGCCGCCCATGAGCGGACCCTTGAAGCCGAGCTCGCGCGCCTGCTTGGCGATGAGCGCGACATCATTGTAGTAGTCGGGGTTGTAGATGATGTCCGGCTTGGCCTGGACGATGCGGGTGAGCTGGGCCTTGAAATCGGTGACGCCGTGGTCGTGTCCCTCGTCGGCCACGATCTTGCCGCCGAGCTTCGTGAACTGCGCCTTGAAGAACTCGGCCAGACCCTTCGTGTAGTCGTTGCCGAGGTCGTAGATGCAGGCCGCCCTGCGAGCCTTCAGGTTGTTGTAGGCGAAGTCCGCGCCGACGGTGCCCTGGAAGGGATCGATGAAGCAGGCGCGGAAGATGTAGTCGCCGACCTCGGTGACCTTGGGATTGGTCGAGGCGGTGGCCACCATCGGGATCTTGGCCGCCTGGCAGATCGGGGCGCCGGCCAGCGACACGTTGGACATGACGGTGCCGACGATCGCGCAGACCTTGTTCTGCTGAATGAGCTTCGTGTAGACGGTCGCGCCCTCGGCGGGGTCGCCCTTGTCGTCGGCGAAAACCATCTTGATCTGCTTGCCGAGCACGCCGCCGTTGGCGTTCCACTCGTCGACGGCGAGGGTATCGCCGTTCTTGGTGGAAATGCCGAAGGTAGCCGCCGGGCCGGTGACAGGCCCGACCGCGCCTACGGTGACATACTTGCTGCCGCCGCCGCAGGAGAAGAATGCGCCTGCGAGGACCAGTGAAAGAACCGCGAACAGTGCGAACGGTTTCATGTTGCCTCCTTCCGTTATCGCTCTGAACTTCATGAGATTTTTGTATATGCCAGGAGCGCTGTCCCGTCAAGTGATCAATTCACCAAATATGCCTAAAAGCCGCGATCCGAGCGGAGAGAGTCTGGATAGCCTCCGAAAAGTAGGAATACTCCTGATTGCGCGTCTGGAAATTGCCGAAAAATCCCGCATTGATCAGGAAATTTTCCCGTTGGCCGGGCTGACGAAAATTCGTCCGCGGCGAAACCGATCGATGTAGGAGTGCGCCGGATCATTGGAAAATCATAATTTCTCAATCGGCGCCGTTCGTCGCGCGTCGACTTTTTCCCCGTCGTTCAGAAAATCCTGCCCCGCGATGACGACGGTCTCACCCGCCGAGAGGCCGCCGAGAACCTCGACACTCCTCCCGTCGCTCGCGCCAAGCGTTATGCGACGCAGCTTGGCCGCGCCGTTCTCGACGACGTAGACGGAATCGGCGCCGTCGACGGAGAACGCGGCGCTTTCCGGCACGAGGAGGGCCTCGCTCCTGGTCTCGACCGGTATCCGAAGTCTCGCGAGCATGCCCGGCCGCAGACCCTCGCCGCGGAGGAGCACGCGCACCCGGTAGAGCAGGGTTCGCGGATCGGCGGCGGGGCTTATCGAATCGACGACGCCTTCGAGGGGAGCGCCCGCGAGGGTGTCCACCGACACTCGTATCTTCATGCCGGTGCGCAGCAGCCCTACGACGCGATCCGACACGCCGGTCTCGGCGAGCAGCGAGCTCTCGTCGATCACGATGAAGGCCGGCGTGGACGGCCCCGTCATCTCGCCCGCCTCGACGTTGCGGTAGGACACCAGGCCGTCGATGGGCGAGCGCACCGTCGTCGCCTCGAGCTGGCTCGCCGCGAGCTCGAGGCGGGCCTTCGCCTCGTTCACCTGGGCCTCCGCGACCGCATCCGATTGCGGTCCGGATTTTTCCTTGACGAGCGCAAGGCTTTTCCTCGCGGAATCCCGCTGGATCTCGGCGCTCTTGCAGCGGGCGTCCACGTCGTCCAGCTGTTGCTTCGGGATCGCGCCCGCATCGTAGAGCCTCTTCGTCTTCGCATACAGGCCGGCCGCATCCGTGAAGGCGACCTGGGCCGCGTCCGCCGCGGCCTGGGCCTGGATGATCTGCTGTTCCTGCCCCGCCTCGCTCGTCCGGGTGAGCGAGGCGTTCGCGCTCTGCAGGGCCGCCTGGGCCTGCCTATACCGCGCCTCGTAGTCGCCGCTCTCGATCGTGAAGAGCGTCTGCCCCGCCCGCACGCGGCTTCCGATGTCGGCGAGCACGGCCTGGACCCGTCCTCCCACCTTGGACGAGATGTCCACTTCGCGCCTGGCCGCGATCCTCGCGGAGTGCTCCTCGACGACCGAGAACGGTCCGCGCGCGACCGTGGCCGTGAGCACGGCCACGGGGAAGCTCGGCACGACGGCCGGGCGCCGCGTGCAGGAGCCGAAACCCGCGAAGACGGCGAGGGCAAGAAGCAGGGCCGCGTCTCGCCGTGCGAAGCTCGCCGGGACTCGGCCCGATAGCGTGATTTTCGTTCTCATCGCGGTTCCTCCGTCGGATCGACGAACCGGGCGGCCCCGGAGCCGCCAGAACCCGAAGGCGGGCTCCCGCCGCCACCCGCGCGCCGCCTCGCTCTCATCTCGGCGATGAGGGTGTAGACGACGGGCAAGAGTATCGGCGATATGAGCGTCGAGGTGACGAGTCCGCCGATGAGCACCACGGCCATGCCGGACTTGATCTCGCTGCTCGAGCCGCTTGAGAGCGCGAGCGGGAGCATGCCGACGATCATCGTGGTCGAGGTCATGAGAATGGGCCTGAGGCGCGTCGAGCCGGCCTCGACGAGGGCCTCCCGCAGCGGGAGCCCGCGCTTGACGAGCGTATTCGTATAGTCGATGAGCAGCGTTCCGTTCTTCGAGGCCAGGCCGTCGAGCATGATGATGCCGATGAACGAGATGATGTTGATGGTCTTCCCGGTCAGAGCCATGGCCGCGAGGCCGCCTATGATGCCCGCCGGCAGCGACAGGAGCCTGATGAAGGGCGTCAGGTAGGATTCGTACAGGATGACCAGGACGAGGTAGACGAGCGCGATCGAGGCGGCGAGGGCCCAGGCGAGCGACGTGAAGGAGTTCGACATCATCGAGGTGTCGCCCGACAGCTGGTATCCGTAGCCCCGGGGGAAGGGCATGCGCCTCATGCCCGCCTCGACCTCCGCGGTGACCGCGCCGAGCGTCCGGCCCTGCAGGTCGCACATGAGGGTGACGACATTCGACCGCATGCTCCGCTCCAGCGACGAGGGAGCGTCGCCGCGCGTTATGCGCGCGACCTGCCCGATCGACACGAGGCCGCCTCCGGCGCCGGTCAGGCGGATCGCGGCGAGGTCGAGCGGCGTCCTCGTCTGAGCGGGGCTGAATTTCACGACCATGTCGTATTCCTCGCCCGCGGAGCGGAAGACGCCCGCCTTGGTCCCGGCGAAGGCCGTGCGGAGCGCCCCGGCCACATCGGCGGCCGAGAGGCCGCAGTCGCTCAGCGCCAGGCGGTCCACGGCGACGTTGATCTCCGTCTGCCTGGAGCGGTCCGAGTTCTGCACGTCCACGGCCCCCGGCGTGGAGCGCAGCAGGGCCTCCGCCCGAGCCGCAAGACCGCTCAGCACCGAGCGGTCGGGGCCCGAAATGTTGAGGATGAACGGCTTGTTGCCCTCGATCGAGGTCTGCGCGGTCACGGCTTCCTCTCGCACGGATATCTGCGCGCCGGGGATTCCCGTGACCCACCGACGCACGTCCCGAGCCAGCTGAGATTGGCTCGCGCGGCGCTGCGATTTGTCTTTGAGCCTGACGGTGAGCTCGGCGAGATTGGGGCCCATGCTCGTGCCGATCTGGCTGAAGACGTCGCGGACCTCGGGCAAGTGAAGAAGATGCGCCTCAATGGTCCTCGCCGTCGCCTCGGTCCGGCCCATGTCCGCGCCGGCGCCTAGGTTGACGTCGATATCGAGCTTGCCCTGGTCGAACGAGGGCATGAACTCCGTCTGCACCGCGCCCAACGGCAAAAGGCCGAGGCTGGCCGCGACGAGGATGGCGACGGAGGCGACCACCGCGGCGCGGTGACGCAGCGACCACTCCAGCAGGCGCCGGTAGCCGCCCTTGACGCGGGTGTCGAAAAAGGAGGCGAAACGCCCGCTCCCGCCGGCCGGGCTGCCGGCGCTCTCGCGCCCGGGCAGGCGGGCGGCCATGGCCGGCGTCAGGGTGAACGACACGAAGAGAGAGAACAGCGAGGCGAACACCACCGTCAGCCCGAACTGGCGGAAGAACTGGCCGACGATGTCGCCCATGAAGGCCACGGGCGCGAACACGACGACATCGCACAACGTTATGGCTATCGCGGCCATGGCGATCTCGGAGCGGCCGCGGATCGCGGCCGTCGCCGGCTCCTCCCCCAGCTGACGGTGCCGGTGGATGTTCTCGAGCACGACGATGGAATCGTCGACGAGTATGCCGATGCACAGGGCCAGGGCCATCACCGAGACGATGTTGAGCGTGAAGCCGCAGAGGTACATCATGAAGAAGGTCGAGACGAGGGAGGTGGGGATGGCTACGAGTACGATGAGCGAGGATCGCCACCTGCGCAGGAAGAGGAAGAGCACCACGGCCGTGACGAGGATTCCGAGGAGGAGATCCCGACGAGTCTCGCTCAAAGAGGAATTGATGAAGATCGTCGAGTCGGAGGCGATCCGCAGCGAGAGTCCGGCCGGCAGCAGACGCGACCGGGCGGCGAGAACGGCTTTGATCCGGTCGGCTGTATCCACGATGTTCGCGTCGCTCGTCTTGACGATGAGGAGGCCGATCGAGGAGCGGCCGTTCATCCTCGCTTCGCTTCCGTCCTGAGGATAGGCGAATCCGACCGAGGCGAGGTCCGAGAGCGCCACCGTCCCGCCGCGCGGCAGGGGGATGCGGAGCCGCCCCACCTCGTCGACCGACGAGAAGTCGCCCACCACCCGCACCGGCCGGTTGACGCCGCTCTGCCGCATGAGCCCCGACGGTATCGTCACGTTGTTGGCCTTGAGCGCGCCGATCACCGTGCCGAGTCCGAGGCCGTAGGATTCGAGGGCTATGCGGTCCACGATGATATCCAGCTCCCGCTTCGGCGCGCCCAGGAGGGTGACCGTCCCCACGCCCTGCACGTTTTCCAGCCGCTTCTTGAGCGAGTCCGCCGCCGCGCGGAGCTCCCCGAAGGGCAGGCTCCCGTAGATGGCCAGGACCATCATCGGCTGCGCGTTGATGTCGTACTTGCTGATGACCGGCCGGCCGGCGTCGGCGGGCAAGGTATCGGCCGTCGCGTCGACGGCTTTCTGCACATCGAGCAGCGCCGTGTCCGTCTTCGTCGACATCGTGAACTGGATGATGGTGTAGCCGAAGCCCTCCCCCGAGACCGAGCGGATCTTGTCGATGCCCGGCAGTCCGGAGACCGCGTCCTCGATCGGCTTGACGACGTCCTTCTCGACCTCCTCCGAGCCGGCGCCCGGATATTCCGTGTGGATGGAGATGACCGGGGTGTCGGCCGCGGGAAAGAGGTCGGCGCCGAGGTTGAAGAAGCCCATCGTGCCCAGCCCGAGCAGGACGATGACGACGGCGACGACGGCCGTGGGGCGCCGGACGGCCAGTTCGGTGATGCTCACTCGAGGCCTCGTGGCGCCAGGCGCTCGAGATCGGCCAGGGCCTCCTCGAGCGTGTAGCGCGCGGAAAGCAGGTCGAGCCGCGTTCCGGCCTCGCGGATGGCGGCGGCGTTCAGGTCCTGGCGCGCGATGAGCTCGTTGCGCGCCGAGGCGCGGGCGTTTTTCAGGGCCTCCTTTGCCCAGGCCTCGCGCGCCTCGGCCCGTGCCAGCGCCGCTTGAGCCTCGCGAACCGCCTGCACGACCCTGCGCGCGCCGAGGCGGACCTCGGTCCGCGCCCCGCGCAGGGCCGCCTCGGCCGCGGCGCGC
>JAJXZP010000030.1 GCA_021779995.1 bacterium
GGTCTTGACCGCCAGCGTCTTGGCGAGGCCGGGCACGCCTTCGAGCAGGACGTGGCCTCCGGCCACGACACCCATGAGAATGCCGCGCACGAGGCTCTCTTTGCCGACGATGCGCTTCGCCATCTCGGCGCGCGCGCGCGCCGCCAGGGCGAAGGCCTCGCCCACCAAACCGGAATCGGGTCTCTGTTCCACCCTGCCCCCTCCTGCCGATGGGCTCATACTAGCGGCCAATCGGCGACCGAGGCAATACGCGGGCCCTAAGCCACGCATTGCTTTGGCCCTCGGTTTCGGGTAATCTCGGCTGACGCGACCGAAAGGAGAGGCATGAGCGGCGCCAAGGGCTATGTGCCACGCAACATCCGCTGGTTCAACCGCCTCGTCCGGGCGACCTACGGGCTCTGGCTGCGGCGCTTTTTCCGGGTTCGGGTCCTCAACCCCGAGGCGACCGACCTTCGTCCGCCCTACGTCCTCGTCTCCAACCACGTCACCGTCATCGATCCCTTCGTCCTCGGATCGCTCGTCCGCGAGCCGGTGTACTGGATCACGAGCGACGGCAACATGCGCACGCGCCTCATGCGCGGCCTTCTGCGCCTCGTCGGCTCCATTCCCAAGGCCAAGGCCATCCCGGACAGGGAGACCGTCGACTGGACGGTCAAGGTCATCCGCGCGAAGCGCGGGGTGGTCGGCATCTTCCCCGAGGGAGAGCAGAGCTGGGACGGCCGCACCCTCCCCCTCATCCCCTCCACCGCGAAACTCCTGAAGCTCCTCAAGGTGCCTGTCCTCTCCGCCGTGATCCGAGGCGGCTATCTCTCCCTGCCCCGCTGGTCCTGGGCCAGGCGCCGCGGCCGCATCGAGATCGAGTTCAACCTGCTCTTCACGGCCGACCAGGCGCGGACCCTGGCCGTCGAGAAGCTGCAGAGCGGACTCGCGCAGGCCCTTTCCCACGACGAATGCGCCTGGGAGGAGCGCGAGAATATCCCCTACGCCGCGCTCAGGAAGGCCGAGCACGTGGAGCTGGCCCTCTTCATCTGCCCGCGCTGCGAGGCTATCGGAGCCCTGCGCAGCGCCCGCAGCCGTCTGCACTGCACCTCCTGCGGCCTCTCCCTGGTCATGGACCTTCACGGCCGCTTCCGCGGGCTGCGGGGCGAGGAAGCTCCCTTCGCGAACATCCGGGATTGGGACGAGTGGCAGCTCGACAGCCTCGGGAAACTCGTCGAGCGCTACCGCTCCGAATGCTCCTCGGGCTCGAAGCCGCACCCCCTCTTCTCCGACGCGGGCGCCCTCCTCCTGCGCGGCCGGAAGATGAACCCCCTGAGGCGCCTCCGCTCGGGCACGCTCATTCTCTGCGAGAAGAGGATAGCGCTCGCCACCTTGCTCGGCGAGCGAATCGAGTTCCCCCTGGCGGAGGTCGAGGGCATCAGCGTCCTCAAGCGCAATCTATTGGAGTTCTACGTCGGACGAGACCTCTACCAGGTGCGCTTCCCCTTCCGTCACAACTCGGCGCGCAAGTGGATGGAGGCGGTGAGGCTGCTCAAGGCCTAGATCGCCCCGCGCACGAACTCGTCGACGAGCCAGCGGGCCACGCTGCCGGGCGGCGGGATCGACGGCAGGGCGTCGGGGCGGCACCAGAGCAGCTCCACGATTTCCTTGCCGTCGGGGCGCGCCTCGCCCGAGGCCCAGGCGGCGGTGAAGGCGAGCATGAGGGAGTCGGGGAAGGGCCAGCTCTGGGAGCGCAGGTAGCGGAGGCCGGAAATCTCGATGCCCGTCTCCTCGCGCACCTCCCGCGCCACGGTTTCCTCGATGGACTCGCCGGGGTCGACGAAGCCGGCCACGAGGCCGAAGCGCCGGCCCGGGAAGCGGGCGTTGCGCGCGAAGAGGGCCTCCTCGCCCCGGCGGATGAGGACGATGACGGCGGGAGAGATGCGCGGAAAGTGCACGCGCCCGCAGATCGTGCAGCGCCGCCCCGAGGATTCGTGGTCGTCGTCGACGAGGAGGCCGCCGCAGGCTCCGCAATGGACCGCCCCCGCGAGCCAATTGACGAGGGCCGCCGCCTTGATGGCCGGCCGCAGGGCCGCATCCTCGAACAGGCCCAGGGCCTGGCGCAGGGGAAGGCGCTCGAGACCGCTGCCGGCCGCCTGGGCCTCGTCGAGGCTCAGGGCCGCGCAGGCCCTCCCCTCCCACTCGAAATCGCGGCGCAAAGCGCCGCTCGGCAGGGCCAGGTCGCCCGATCGATGGGCGGGACCGAGTCGCCGCGCTCCGTCGATCGCGGCGGTCCCGGGCGGGAGCAGGATGTCGGGTCCGGAAAAGAGGTACAGCTCTGGCTCTTCCATCACGGAACGAGCATAGCGCGAAAGCCGCGTCCGCGGCGAGTAGCCGCGGCGAGGGCGAGGGGCCGCCGGCTAAGGCGAGGGGCCGCCGCGAGGGCGAGGGGCCGCCGCCCCGGGCCGCCGCCTAGGGAATGAGGCCCTTGCCCTTGAGCAAGGCCGCGATCTTCTCCAGCTCGGGCAGGCCCGGCTCGGCCATCAGAGCCTCCGCGGCCTTCTTGTCGGAGAAGCCGGCGTCGAGGGCCCGCTTCAGGGCGTCGAGGCCGCCCGGGCCGTCGTCGGCCACCACGAGGCGCAGCCGCGCGAGGGCGAACCAGGCGCCGGAGCGTTTCGGATCGGCCTTCGTCGCCGCGTCGAGGGCGGCCATGGCGTCGGCGTAGCGGCGGCCTTTTTCGTAGAGGAGGCCCAGATGCTCGAGCGCGAACGCGTCGGCCTTGCCGAGCAACTTGAGCTTTTCGTAGGCGTCCACGGCCGCCGCGTCGTCGCCCAGCGACTCCTCGATGCGGGCGAGGAGGAGGAGAGACTGGGTGTCGTCGGGCTTGTAGGCGAGGAGGCGCCGGAGGTCAGCCGCCGCCCGCTTGGCCTGGCCGGCGGCGAAGCGCAGGAGGGCGGAGTTGTAGACCGCGTCGGGCGCGTAGGGATCGAGGGCGACGACCGCGTCGTAGGCCTTGAGCGCGGCCGTGGCGTCGCCTTCCTTGTAGAAGACGTAGGCGCGGGCCGACAGCACGCGGAGGTTCCCGGGATCCTTGGCGGAGAGGGCGTCGAGCATGCGCAGGGCGGCCCGGTAGTCGCCGGCCTCGGTGAGGGCCCGCGCCATGTTGAAGGATGCTGCGCTCATGCCGGGCTCGAGCTGGAGGGCGTGGGAATAGGCCCTGCCGGCCTTCTTCCAGTCGCCCTTGTCGAGCCAGGCGTCGCCGAGCTCGTACCACTGGGCCGCGATTCGGGCCCGCCCCGCGGTGGCGCAGCCCGAGAGCAGGCCTGAGGCGCCCGTCGCCGTGAGCAGCGCCGCGATCAGCGCCGCGAGCGGCACGGCAAGCGAGGCCCTGCGGCCGGCTCCCGGCCGACGCGGCCCGAGGCGACGCGGCCTCCGGACGAGAGGACCGGTCATACCCGCTTCCGGCGATCCGCGCATCGCGGGCCAGGCGCCCGGCCTAGCGCCTGAGCACCGTCTGCTCGACGATGCGCAGCTGCGAGCGGTACAGCCCCGTGACGTTCGAGCCGTAGTCGGCGATGAGCCGCAGGATGTCGCGGGGCTGCTCGTCCTCGTCCTTGCCGTTGATGCGGTCGCCCGCGTCGCCCAGGCCCGGCATGATGTAGGCCCGGTCGTTCAGGACCGGGTCCATCCACAGGGTGTAGACGGTGGCGTTCTCGATCGCCCGCGTGACCCGCAGCGCCCCTTTCAGCGCGGAGATCACGTTGAGGAACTTGACCGACTTGGGCTTCACGCCCTGATCCTGCAGGTACTTGACGACGGTGACGAGCGAGCCGCCCGTCGCGTTCATGGGATCGGCGAACACCAGGTCCTTGCCGTGAAGGTCCTCCGGCCGGAAATAGGAGCGCTCGAGGTCGAGGATGTACTCCATGTCATCCTCGCTCTTCGTCTCGTCGCGCTTGATCTTGAAGAGGGCGAAGGGAGTCACCCGCCCGGTCGAGGAGTATTCCTGGATTTCCTTGGACATGATGATGGAGGGCAGGAGGGCGCCGCGCAGCATGACGCACATCACCGTGTCGCTTATCGCGGCGTCGACGTCGGGAATCTTGTGCACCGCGAAATTCTGCACGGGCACGGTCACCGGCGTCTTGACGATGAGGTAGTTCTTGTTTGGTCCGGCGCCGCCGGCCGAGGGGGAGCCGAAGGTGAGGTTGAACAGGAGCTCGTAGGCGCGCTGGATGTAGTAGACGAATTCCTGCCTGCCGGTCCTGACGTCGCGCAACTTGGCGATGAGCCGGCTCACCTCGCCGTGGCTCTCCGGCGGCGTCACGAAGGGATAGACCTGGATGCCCTTCTCGCCCGCGCAGATATCCTGCATGAGGGAGCCCATCGAGTTGTACAATTCGATGAGGTTCTTCTCCTCGCGGCGCCGCTCGGAGTCCGAGCCGGGCTTCGGGCCCTCGGCGAGGTGCGAGAGGATGTTGAAGGACAGCATGGCCTGCCGATAGAGCCCGTCCATGCGGGAGAGCGAGGACTTGTCCTTCTCGGTCAGATAGCCGTCGAGGTCCTGGGCCTTGAGGACGACCTTGCTCATTTCTTTATGACCGTGCCGTGGGAGCCGGAGCCGATGCCCACGGCGTTGCCCTCGTCGAAATCGAGGTGGCACTCGAGCGCGTAGCTCTCGCTGACGCGGCAGACGACGTTCTCGAACACGGCCGCGCGCTCCTCGCCCACGCGCAGGCTCACGAGCTCCTTGTCCGCGACGCCGAAGCGCTGGGCCGACTCGGGATCGAAGTGCACGTGCCGCTTGGCTATGATGAGGCCGCGCGTCTTCTTGAGCGTGCCGGCCGGCCCGATGATCTCGAAGGGGAAGGAACCGTCGAGCTGCCCCGACTCGCGCGTGGGACAGCCGCTCACGCCGAGCTTGAACACGTCGCTCGCCAGGATTTCGCACTGGGTCTCCTTGCGCTCGGGTCCGAGAATGCGGATATTGTCGAGGGAGCCCTTGGGGCCCCTGACGGTCACGACCTCCTCGCAGGCGTACTGCCCCGGCTGCATGAGGTCCTTGGTCCTGGTGAGCTTGTGGCCGGGACCGAAAAGGGCCGCGAGGTCCTCCTTGGAGACGTGGATATGGCGGTTCGAGAGATTCACGATGACGCGCGTCTCGGGCATCGATTCCTCCTGGGCTGCCGTGCGGCTCCGCTCGCATGCGCCGCTTGAAAAGCGCGTGCCGTTCGGATCGACGGGCCTTGATGTCGTGGTGTCGTTCTAGAGTAGTCGGAGGAAGGGGGGAGGGTCAAGAGATGTCCGGTCGGAGATATCTGCGCCCGATGGCGCTGGGATTCGCCGTCTTCCTCGCCTTGAGTCGGCTCGCGGCGCAGGACGGAGCCGCCGGACGGGACGGCGCCGCCTCGTTCACCGTACTTTCGCTGAAGGACGGGCTGGCGAACGACTCGGTCTCCGGGATAGTCCAGGATTCGAAGGGCTTCATCTGGCTGGGCACGCAGGGAGGGCTCTGCCGCTACGACGGCTCCGACTTCCTCGACTTCGAGAACGAACCCTTCGTGGACAACTGCCTCTCGAGCAATCTGATACAGACACTCTACCTCGACTCGAACGACGCGCTCTGGATCGGAACCTACAACGGCCTCGACCGCTTCGACCCGGAGACGAAGCGCTTCACGGTCTACCGCTCCGCTCCGAACATCCCCGACTCCCTGTCCAACGACCTGATCATCGCCGTCGCGCGCGATGCCCGACATCGGCTCTGGGTGGGCACGCTCGACGGCCTCGATCGCCTCGACGAGACGACGGGCCGATTCGTCCGCTATTTCCACGATCGCTCGGACCCGCACTCGATCCCGAACAATACCGTCCGATCGCTCTTCTGCGACTCCAGGGGTCGGCTATGGGTGGGCACCACCGGCGGAGGCCTGGCCCGCTACGACTACGGAAAGGACCGCTTCGACAACCTGCCCTTCGCGCCCGAAACGAGGGGCGGGCTGCCGAAATCCCTCTCGATCCAGAGCATCGCCGAGGATTCGGGCGGCGATCTCTGGTTGGGCGCCTGGGGCCGCGGCCTCGTGCGCTACTCCCCCGGCTCGGGGGCTTTCAAAGCCTACCCCCTCCCCGACAATCGGCTCTACGTCGTCAACACCCGGCAGAAGGGGATCGTGCTGGCCGGAACCTGGGGAGGGGGCCTGTACGCCCTCGACCCGGCCACCGGAGCCCTGCGCGCCTGGCGCCGCTCATCGAGCCTCGGCTCCCTGCCCAACGACGTCGTCTACTCCCTGCTCGTGGACGCCTCGGGAGAGCTCTGGGTGGGCACGAATGGGGGAGGTCTCGCCCGCATGGACAAGACCCGCTCCAGTTTCAAGGCCTACGCCTCGGATCCCAAGGACCCGGGCGCGCTTCCGAGCGGCAAGACGACGGCCGCGATAGTCGATTCGCGCGGCCGGCTCTGGGTCGCGGTCTACGGCCAGGGCATCAGCGAGCTCGACCCCGCGACGGGCTCCTGGATGCATTTCCGCCACCGCGCCGGCGATCCGGGCAGCCTCGGCGACGACATCTGCAACTGCTTCCTCGAGGATCGGGAGGGCCGCTTCTGGGTGGGCACGAACGACGGGCTCTCGCTCATGGACCGCAGGAAGGGAACCTTCGTCACCTACCGCCACCGGGACGGCGACCCCGACTCCCTCTCCTCCAGCATCGTCAATTCCCTCCTCGAGGACCCCGAAGGCCGCCTCTGGATCGGCACCTACCTGACGGGACTGGACCGCTGGGACATCGCGCGGAATGTCTTCGAGCATCATCCCTCGATCCCCGCCGATCCGAACTCCATCTCCGACAACCTCGTCAACGCCCTGGCCTACGACGGCGAAGGGCGGCTCTGGGTGGGCACCAACAACGGCCTCGACCGCCTGGAGGGAGGGCGCTTCGTACGGTACCGCTACGATCCGCGCAAGCTGAGGGGCATCTCCAACGATTCGATCGAGGGCATCGTGCGCGATTCCTCGAACACGCTCTGGATAGCCACGCGCGGCGGGGGCCTCATGCGCTACCATCCGGAGAGCGACAGCTTCGACCATTTCACCCGCGCCGACGGGCTTCCGAACAATATCGTGTATACCGTGCTCGAGGACCGATCGGGCGAGCTGTGGATCGTCACGCAGACCGGTCTCGCGGTCTACGACCGACGCAGCGGAGCCATCAGGCGCGTCTCGCTGTACAAGGAAATCGACAACGCCTCGTTCAATTCCGGCTCCTGCGCGGGCCCCGACGGCCGACTCTACTTCGGGTCGGTCGGCCTCGTGACCGAATTCGATCCCGAGCTCTATCGGAGCAATACGCATATTCCGCCCGTCTACGTGACGAGCTTCGTGGCGGCCAATCGATCCAAGCTCGCGAGCCCCCTCGAGGACAATCGCCGCGCTCCCATCCGCCTGGCCTCGTTCGAGAACTCGATCGAGATCAGGTTCGCCGCCCTCGACTTCCGCGACCCGAGCGCCAACCAGTTCTCCTACAGGCTCGAGGGATTCGACAAGCGCTGGACCGGCTCCCGCGCGAGGAATTTCGCCACGTACACGAATCTGCCCGGGGGGCGCTACGTTTTCCGCGTCAGGGCGGCGAACAACGACGGACTCTGGAACGAGCGGGGCGCTTCGCTGTATTTCACCGTGGCCACGCCTCCCCTGTTCAGCCTGCCTGCCATCATCGCCTATCTGCTGGCCATCGCCGCCGCGGGCTACGGCCTCGCCAGCCTGCGCTCCAACCGCCTGCTCGCCGACAAGCTGCGGCAGCTGATCCTGGCCCAGACCGCGCTCAAGGAGGCCGAGTCGGAGGCGAAGAAACTGGCCGGGGACGCGGAAGCCGCCAATCGCGCCAAGACCAGATTCATCGCGGTGATGAGCCACGAGATCAGGACGCCGATGAGCGGCGTCCTGGGCATGACCGAACTCCTGGCGCGCACCGCCCTCGACGATCGACAGCGGGACTATCTGGCCACGATCCGCTCGAGCGGGGAGACCCTCCTCTCCGTGATCAACGAGGTGCTCGACTATTCCAAGATCGAGGCGCAGCGCCTGGTCCTTGAGGAGGTCCCCTTCGAGATCCGCGAGCTGGTGGAGAACGCCCGCCGCACCTTCCTCTTCCATGCCTCGGTCAAGTCCATCGAGCTCTCCGCTTCGGTGGCGGCCGAGGTCCCCGCCGTCCTGCGCGGGGATCCGACGCGCCTTGCGCAGATACTGGTCAACCTCACGGGCAACGCGGTGAAGTTCACGAACCGCGGCGGCGTGCGGATCGAGGTCGCCGCCGAGAGCGCCGCGGGTAGCGTCACGGGTAGCGTCACGGGTAGCGTCACGGGTAGCGCCGCGGGTAGCGTCACGGCCGAAACCGCGACCGCGGCCGAAGCCGGACGCTTCGGACTGAGGATCAGGGTCGCGGACACCGGCATCGGCATCGAGGCCGGCAAGATCCCCGGCCTCTTCACTCCCTACTCCCAAGCCGACGGATCCACGACGCGGCGCTTCGGCGGCACCGGACTCGGATTGTCTATATCGAAACGCCTCGTGGAACTCATGGGAGGCCGCATCGAGGTCGAGAGCGCGCCCGGCTCGGGTTCGGTCTTCACGGTCTTCGTCTCGCTCGGCCTCGCGCAGGGAAAGGATTCGTCGCCGGCGGCGAGCGCCCTGGCCAGGCCCGGCGAAGAGCAGGATTCGAGGCCGGCGGCCGGCGCGCGAGTGCTCGTCGTCGATGACGACGACGTGAGCCGGCGCGTCGCGGCCGCATTCTCGGCCGAGCTGGGCGCCTCGGCCGACCAGACCGACTCCGGAGAAGCCGCGCTGGAAAAGCTCGCGGGCGCGCGATACGATCTCGTCCTTCTCGACAGCTCCCTGTCCGGCATGGACGGCGCCGAGACGGCGCGCCGCATCCGCGAGGGCTCCGCGTGCGCGGAAAACCGCGGCACGCTCATCGTCATGATGACGGCGAGCACCGACCCCGAAGAACGGGAATCCGGCCTGCGCTCCGGCATGGACGATTTCATAGCCAAGCCGCTCACGCTCCATTCGCTCGCCGAAACCTTCCGGCGGCTCCTGAGCCGCAGTCCTGCGGAAAGAGACGCGCCTGACGGCGCCACGGCGGACGGCGGCGCGGCGGACG
>JAJXZP010000198.1 GCA_021779995.1 bacterium
GGCGACGTCGGCCGAGCCCTCCTCGGCTGGTCGGGGTATGCTGCCGCCTACGACTTCCGGAGCCGTCCCTGCGGGCACGCCCGGGACCGATGCCGCGGCGAGGGCCGCCGCGGGCGGGACGGCCGCGACGGCGGGCGCCCCCGCGGCTTCCTCTATGAACTGGGCGGCGCTCGCATTGGGACTCTGCTTCGCTGCCGGAGCGGGGGAAGAAGCCGTCCCGGCGGTCGCGCCCTCGGCCGCCGCCTGAGCTTTTTTGTCTCGGTCCATGAAGAGGCCCGGATTGAAGTCGGGATCGGTGGTCTGGCCGGCTTGGGCCAGCACCGGACCGGCTTCGGGGCTGCCGATGGAGGCCACGGCCCGGACGCGCGAGGCCGACCCTTGCTGCATGCCGATACTCGCCGCAGCCTTGGGCGACAGGGCTATGAAGACGCCGGGGTTGTCGACGTTGGCAGTGACGATGACGGTGACCGAACTGCCGGTCTCGAGGTTGGTCACCACGACCGAGGTGTTCCGGGGAAAGGAGTTGCACGCCGCGTACAGACCGTCGCCAGGGAAATCGCCGGACCCGCCGACGATCGCGCTTCCTTCCCAGGTCGATGCGCCGCCGAGAATCACGGCAAGGGTGACGAGCCCCAGGACCGAAAGTCTCCTGAAGAGCGAGCTTCGTTTCATCATTCCCCTCCGTTCGACGCCGAAGCGCTTTGGATCAAGGCCGCGCAGGATTTGCCCAGGCCCGCTCCCATCGAGCGGGCGCTCTTGTCGGGGTCGGCCACGAGGTCGGGACCGTCGGTCTCCCCTTGAGCGGAACCCGTGGCCACGACCTTCCCGTCCGCGACGCGGACTATCCGATAGTCGCAGCCGGTCGCGAGCCAGACTTCCTTCTTGAGGCTCGACGGCCGCCAGGTCACGAAGACCGCGACCACGTAGTCGACGAACCCTTCTTTGGTGCCGGCCAGGCCGAAGGTGGCATCAGACCAATGCGCGCGATCCGTCTCCCGGGCGGGCGCGTCGGTCGCGATGAAGCCCGCGTCGTAAAGCCCGTCGAGGCAGCCGGACATGAACGAGTCGAGGGGCGTCGGCGAGCTCGCGGCCCCGCTCTCGACGAGATGCTGGGCGGGCGCGACGCTCACCGTCAGGGCTGAAGCGGCGCCGACGGCCGCGATGGCGAAGAATGCGCAGAGCGCGTATCGAAGCGGGTTGTTCATTATCGTCCTCGTCTCCACCATTGACTATCGGCCCGGGAGCGGCTCCGCCTTAGCCCCTTTCGTCCATTGCCAGCGGGCGCGCATCGTGCTAGTATCCCGCGACCCGCCATGAACCACTACGCCATCCACGTTCTTACCGGCAGCGAAGACGATTATATCAAAAAACTTCGGCCGCTGCTCGGCGGCAAGAGGCTGTTCGCGCCCAAACGCATGCTCGCGATCCGACGCCGCGGCGCGACCAAGAAACGCCTGGCCCCGATTTTCCCCGGCTACGTATTCCTGGAATGCGAAGACCTGATGGCCGATCTCGACACCTACTGGGCCGCCAGAAGGACGGCCGGATTCATCCGCTTCCTGCGCGACAACAGCTCGCCCCAGCCCCTCTCGGACCAGGACCGCGACCTATTGCTGCACTTCATGTCTTTCGGGGAATACGCCGATACATCGAAGGTAAGCTTCGACGAGAACGACAAAATAGTCATTCTCGACGGGCCGCTCAAGGGTCTCGAAGGCCTGATCGTCAAGGTGGATCGGCGGAGAGGCAGGGCCAAGGTCGCCATAAGCCTCTACGACACCGGCCATCTCATCGATTTCGGATTCGCGGCTGTCGAGCGCATCACCGGAAGAGGCGGCCAAGAGCATGAAGTCACCTGATCGCGAGAACGCGCGCATCTACATCATCGGGGCGGGATTCGCCGGCAGGGCCATCGCGCGGGAAATCGCATCCAGGACCGTTTTCGGATCGGTCGTGGCCTTTCTCGACGACGACGCGGCCAAGATCGGCGGGAAGATCGAAGGCGTGCCCGTGCTCGGGCCGATCCGCGATGTCGTCAACCTCCTGCGTCGCACGCCCGCGGACGAGGCGATCATCGCCATCCCGAGCGCGACGCGCGAGTTCCTTCGCGAACTGTATTTCCTGCTCAAGCACGCCGGTTTCGTCCGCATCCGGATCGTGCCCGGGATCGCCCAGATCGTCGAAGGCGACGCCCACCTCATCCAGGCGAGAGAGATAGATCCCCAGGACCTCCTGGGCCGCAACACCGTGGCCATCGGCCTCAGGGAGAGCCTTTCCTACCTCCGCGGCAAGCGCGTCCTCATAACCGGCGCCGGCGGCTCGATAGGCTCGGAACTCTCCCGCCAGCTGCTCTCGGCCGGGGTCGCGCGGCTGTATCTGTTCGGACACGGGGAAAATTCGATCTACCAGATCGACCGCGAGCTCCGGCTCCTCCAAGAAGGCGGCGTCGGCGAGCGGACCGCCATCGTGCCGGTCATCGGCGAACTCAAGGATAGGGAGTACACCCGCTTCATCCTCGGCCGGCTCAAGGCCGACGCGATATTCCACGCCGCCGCCTACAAGCACGTGCCGATGACCGAGGAAAACCCGATAGCGGCGATCGAGAACAACGTGTTCGGGACGCGCAACCTCGTCGACGCGGCGCTCGCGGCCGGCACGCGGCGCTTTGTCCTCATCTCCACCGACAAGGCGGTCGAGCCGGTGTCGGTCTACGGCGTCTCGAAGTACCTCGCCGAGCGCCTCGTCACCGCGGCCAAGGATCGGGCGGCGCCGGGCCGGGAGTTCATGGTGGTCCGCTTCGGCAATGTGCTCGGATCGCGGGGCTCCATACTTCCCCTGTTCCGGCGCCAGATCGAGCGGGGCGGCCCCGTCACCGTCACGCATTCCGAGGCCGCGCGCTACTTCATGACGATCCCCGAGGCCTGCTCCCTCGTGCTCAAGACCGGCGGCGTCGGGAAGAGCGGCCGGACCTACATCCTCGACATGGGCGAGCCGGTGCGCATCCGCGAGCTCGCCGAACAGCTCATACGGTTCTACGGCTACGAGCCGGGCCGGGACATAGCCATCGAGTACATAGGCCTGCGACCCGGCGAGAGGCTGGAGGAGCGGCTCTTTTCCTCCGAGGAGACGCTCGTGCCGACCGAGTACCCGCGCATCAATCGCCTGGAGCGCCAGACGGAAAAGGATTTCCCGCTGGAATCCTTGCTGGGCGAGGTCGCGCCCATCTGCTCCCCGACGGCGGGCGGGGAGCAGGTCTACCGCAGTCGCCACGCCCTCCGCGGCACCTTGAAAAAATACGTCCCCACGCTTATCGTGCCCGATCATGAGCCCGAATACTGACTTCGTGCCCTTCGCCCTGCCCTCGCTGGGCGGAGAGGAGGAGGAAGCCGTGCTCCGGGTGCTCCGCTCGGGCTGGCTCACGACCGGCGAGGAGGCGAGGGCCTTCGAGCGGGAGTTCGCGGCCTTCACCGCCGCCCCCTGCGCCCTCGCGGTCAACTCGGCCACCTCCGGGCTCCATCTCGCGCTCGAGGCCCTCGGCGTCGGATCGGGCGACATCGTGGTCACCAGTCCCTACACCTTCACGTCCACGGCCGCCGTGGCCCGGCATCTCGGCGCGGAGGTCCGCTTCTGCGACATCTCGCGCGAGGACTACAACATCGACCCCGAGGCTCTCGAACGCCTGCTGTCGAGCGAGCCGAGGGCGAAGGTCGTGCTGCCCGTCCACGTCGGCGGCTATCCCTGCCGCATGGAAGCGATCCTGGAGACGGCTCGGGCCCACGGCTGCGCCGTCGTCGAGGACGCGGCCCACGCGTTTCCCCTGCGCACCGAGCGGGGCATGGCCGGCTGCCTCGGCGACATTGGGGTGTACTCGTTCTACGCGACGAAGACCATCACGACCGGCGAAGGCGGCATGATCGTCACCTCGGACGAGGCCCTGGCGCGGCGCATGTCCCTCATGCGGCTGCACGGCTTCGACCGGGAGGCCTGGGACCGCTACACCTCCCCTACGGCATCCTGGCGCTACGGCGTCGCCGAAGCCGGGTTCAAGTACAACCTGCCGGACCTGCTCGCCGCGATAGGGCGGGAGCAGCTCAAGAAGGCCGACCGCTTTTTGAAGGAGCGGAGGGCCATCGCGGAGAGGTACCTCGCGGCCTTCGCCTCCGAGCCGAAGCTCGAGCTTCCGCCCCTCCATCCGAGCCACGCCTGGCACCTCTTTAGCCTGCGGCTGCGCGGCGAAGGCAGGTCCGTCGACCGCGACGGATTCATCGAGCGCCTCCTGGGACGCGGCATCGGCTGCTCGGTGCATTTCATTCCCCTCCATACGATGAACTACTGGTCCGAGCGCTACGCGCTGCGGCCCGAGGACTTCCCCGAGGCGCTCGACAAGTTCCGCCGCAGCGTCTCCCTGCCCATCTGGCAGGGCATGCGCCCGGATCAGGTCGACCGCGTGATCGAGGCGGTGCTCGCCACGGCCGCGGAGGCCCGGGTCTAGCGATGCGGAGGCGGGAAAAGCCGGACGAGAATCGCCCCATCACGACCGGCGACCTCACCGTCGAGGGGATGATCCACGCCGCCACGGTCCGCTCTCCCGTCGCGAGGGGCTCGGTGCGCTCGATCGAATTTCCCCGATTGCCCACCGGGTACCGAGGCATCCTTCCCGAGGACATTCCCGGCGCCAATACCATGACGTGTTTTGGCGCCAGCATTCCCGTCCTGGCCCACGACAGTCTCTCCTACGCCGGCGAGCCCGTGGCGCTCATCACCGGACCCGATCCCGTCCTTCTGGAGGAGCTGGCGGCCGCGACCAAGGTGCTCTGCGAGGCCGAAGAAGCCCTCTTTTCGTGGGAGAGCTTCTCGTCGGAGCAGGTCGCGGCGAAGCGCGTAGCGGTGCTGGGCGACCCCGATCTCGCTTTCTCGATAGCCGAGACGGTGCTCGAGGACGACTATACGAGCAAGGCTCTCGAACACTACTACAGCGAACCCCAGGGCGCCGCGGCCTCCTACGACTACGACAAGATGGCCGTGTGGTGCGCCACGCAGTGGCCCTATCACGTGCGCGATTCGGTGGCCCTCGTCCTCGGCTGCAAGCAGGAGGAGGTCTCGGTCCGACCCACCAGGCTCGGCGTCCATCTGGACGGAAAGCTGTGGTACCCCTCGCTCCTCGCCTGCCATGCCGCCCTGGCGTCCTTCGTCTGCGGCCGGCCGGTGAAGCTCATGCTCACGCGCGAGGAGGATTTCCTGTACACGCCCAAGCGCGCCCGCAGCTCGGTGAACGTCAGGACGGCGCTCGGGCGGGGCGGAGATCTCGCCGGCCTCGACCTGCGCATAGCGATCAACGTCGGCGCCTACCCCCTCCTGGCCGAGGAAATGCTCGGCCAGGCCGTCTTCGCGGCGACCTGCGTGTACGCCTGCCCGAACCTCCGCGTCGAAGCCTACGCCGTGCTGACCAACCATCCCCCGATGGGGCCCTTCGGCGGCCTCGGGGCCTCGCACTCCTTCTTCGCCCTCGAGACCCACCTCAACCGGCTCGCCTCGCTGAAGGGCGAAGACCCGATGGATTGGAAATCGCGCAACGTGCTGCACAAGGGCCAGACGATCCTCACCGGCGAACCCCTGAAGGATGAAGTCCCCTATGCCGCCATCGCCGAGAAGCTCGCGGCCATGAGCGACTACCGGCGCAAGTACGCCTGCTACGAGCTGGTGCGGAAGCGCCGCGGCGGCCGCGGAGAAGGCCCCCTGCGGGGGATAGGCTTCAGTTTCGCGTACCAGGGCTCGGGGCCCTTCCTCTCGGGCGAAGACTCGAACGCCTATACCGTGGAGGCCGTGCTCGACAAGGATCTCCACGCCTGGCTGCGCACGAGCGCGGCGGTCGGGAGCGACGGAGTCCTCGGCATCTGGCGCCGCCGGGCCGCCAAGATCCTCGGCCTCCCGCTCGAAGCGATCTCGGTCGTGCCGCCGCTCACGGACAATGTCCCCAATTCCGGACCCAGCACGCTTTCGCGCAACGTCACCGTGGTGAACCGCCTCGTGGGCAGGGCCTGCGAGGCCATCCAGAAGCGTCGTTTCCGCGATCCGCTCCCCTTGACGGCGAAGAGCGTCTACCGCGTCCCGAGGCCGATCCTGTGGGAGGAGGGGCGCGTCCGCGGCTCACCCTTCGACACGGCCGCGTGGGCCGCGGCCGCGGTCGAGCTCGAGCTCGACCCCTGGACCTTCGAGCCCAGACCCATCGGCGTATGGATGTGCCTCGACGGAGGGGAGATCGTGCAGAGCGAGCGCGCGGCCGCGGCCGTGAGGATCGGCGCCTTCGACGCGCTCGGAGCCTGCATGCGCGAGCGCGTCGATCCCACGGAGCGCCTGGGCCATCGGGAAGAGTACTTCCGCTACGGCCTCGAGCCCCTCGACGAATTGCCGCCGATCTCGGTGGCCTTCCTCGAGCCCGGCCGACGCGCTGCGGTCAAGGGCATAGGTGAGCTGCCCTTCAATACGATCCCCGCGGCCTTCCTCTCGGCCCTCTCGCAGGCGGGCGGCGCGCCCTTCACCTCGCTGCCGGTCGCGGCCGCCGAGATCATCCGCGCCACGGAGACGCCATGACCCTGTCATTCATCCTGAACGGCGAGGACGTCAGCGCGCGCGTGCGCTCGGTGGACCGGCTGTCGGACCTGCTGCGCGAGCATTTCGGCCTGCTCGGTCTGCAGTCGGACTGCCGCGGGGGCCGCTGCGGACGCTGCCTCATCATGCTCGGCGGACGGCTCGTGCCCTCCTGCATACTGCCGGCCTTCAGGATACGGGGCATGGAAGTGGTCACGATCGAAGGCTTCTCGCAGACCGACGAATACCAGGACATCGTCGCCGGATTCAAGTCGGCCGGCGTCGAGACCTGCGGATTCTGCGATTCCGCCAAGATTCTCGCCACGGCGACCTTGCTCGAACGGCGGACGAGACCGACGAACGCCGAGATACTGGAGCAGCTTTCGGTCGCCCCCTGCCGCTGCACGGATCCGGAGACACTGGTCCACGGCGTGCAGGCGGCCGCCGAACGGCGGGCGAGGAGACTCTACCACCGTGCTCGTTAGCGAAATCCACTACCCCCAGGACATCCTCGAGCTGCTCGAGCTCATGAAAACCCTGCCCGAGGCGCTCATCTACGCGGGAGGAACCGAGATCCTGAGAGAGCAGGGAGGTCGCGGCATCGTCCTGCCCCCCGAGGTCATCTGCATTCACGAACTTTCGGAGCTCAGGAAGGCGAGCCTCAGCGAGCGATACCTGGACGTCGGAGCCGCGGTGACGCTCGCCGAGGTTCTCGAGCTCGCGGGGAGCGCTCTGCCCTCGCTTTTCGGCGACACGGTCCGCGGCATAGGCACGCCCGCGCTGCGCAATCTCGCCACGCTGGGAGGCAACCTCGCGGCCCGCGATCGCTTCATGGACACCTGGCCCGCCCTCTCCTGCCTCGACGCACTCGTCGAGATCAAGGACTCCTGGGGCTCGACCTGGATCAACGTCAATCGCCTGAGCGACGAGGCCGGCCGGCCGGCCTTTCCCTCGGGGGGAGTCATAACACGCATCCGCATACCGCTCGAACGGGTCGACGTCTCGGCGGTGCGCAAGGTCGGCGGCCGGGACTATCCGGGACCGGAAACGGCCGTCTTCGCCCTGGCGGCCCGGGCGGACAAGGGCATCCTCGCGAGCTTCAGGCTCGCCTTCGCGGGGAGAACGGCCCTGCGGCTCCAGGAGATCGAGTCGCACATCACCGGCCGATCGCTGCCGCTCTCCGAGCGGGAGCGCAGGTCCTTCGGCGAGGAGTACCGAGCGGCCGCCGCGGACTTGCCCGAGAACCTGGCCAGCCAATTCGCCGTCCTCGTGGACGGGGCCCTCGACCTCCTGGCGCGGTGAGCATGGCGAACGCGAAAGGCCGACTGTACCTGCTGCCGAACCTCCTCGACCCGGGAGTCGCGCCCGAAGCGTGCATGCCGGGAAGGGCCCTGGAGGCTTTTCGGCGCCTGAGGCATTTCGTGGCCGAGAGCGATCGTTCCGCCTGGCGCCTACTTTCGAGGTTTCTCGACAAGGAAGCGCTCGAGGGCGTGAGTCTCGGGCGGCTCGACGAGCACAGCGATCCGGCCTCCTTGTCCGCCCTCCTCGCCCCCGCCGAGGCCGGGAACGATCTGGGGCTCATGTCGGACGCCGGCATCCCCTGCGTCGCCGATCCCGGAGGCGCGCTCGTGGCACTCGCCCACGACCGGGGCGTCGAAGTGGTTCCCGCGGGAGGCCCTTCCTCGATCCTGCTCGCGCTCTCGGCCTCGGGGCTCGACGGTCAGCGCTTCTCGTTCCTCGGCTACCTGCCGCAGGAGCGAGAGCGCCGCCGTGCCGCCCTCGCCGAGATCGACAGAGGCGTGCGCTCCGACGGGGCCACGCGGATATTCATCGAGACGCCCTACCGCAACGCCGCCCTGCTGGACGATTGCGTCTCGGTTCTATCCCCGCAGGTCAGGCTCTGCGTGGCGGCCTCGCTCACCGCTCCCGGAGAGCGAATCCGTTCGGCGGCGAGCCGTGAATGGAAGGCCGGGGGCTGGAGGCCGGGCAAGGAGGCCGCCATCTTCCTCGTGGGACGGGTGCCGGGCCTGGGCATCGATGATTCCGCCCGGACGGGGCATAGGGAGAGAGAATGCAAAAACAGGAAACGCTGAGCTACGCCGATCAATACAGGGACGTGATCGTTCCCTGCAGCCCCTTCGTGCTCCGGTCGACCGGGCTGGTCCAGTCCCAGACGAGCCTCAAGGTCGACACCTACAATCTCGCCTGCGTCCCGTATCAATTTTCCATGGGCCGAGCCGTGCTCCTGGGGGCCTTCTCGAAGGAGGAGGTGGCGTATTTCCAGCGCTTCACGAACGCGCTGGCCGCGCTTTCCCTCACGGTCCAGGGAGCCAATGACCGGGAGCCTTCCAAGATTTTCTGCCGTTGCCAGATAGCCGCCTTCGGCGCGATGAAGGGACGGGACCGGGTGGGCCTCGTTCTCTGCGACTTCAAGCCGATTCCGCCTTCGCTCGAGACGATCCTCGGCGAGCATCTCATGCGCCTCGAACGGCTGCGCGTGGAATGGAACGACCTGCGCG
>JAJXZP010000119.1 GCA_021779995.1 bacterium
GTGGCGTGGCTTAGGTCGAGGATGAAACGGGAGCGTGCGGTGATGGAGAGGGTGATCTCGTTCGGGAAGAACTGGGAGACGTCGAAGCTGACGAAACCGTCGGCGCAGGTGTCTTCGCGGGCCTGGGCGAGGGGGCGGAGTTCGGCGTGGAGAGCGGCGGCCTGGCGGGAGAGCCGGTCGAAGCGGTTGAGGACGGAGCCGCAGGAGAGGTGCATGCCACGGCCGAGAGCGCGGACGGACTCGGCATGGGCGTGCCGGGTGAGGAAATCGCGGTAGTCCACGACCTTCTTGGCGTAGTAGTCTATGGAAAAGGTCTGGGTGGAGAAGGTTTTTCCGCAGGAGCGGCACAAGAACCGACGGACGGGGCCGAAGGCCTTGGTCTGATGAGTGCCGTTGCGGAAATACCAGTCGGGCCTCTGCGGCTCCAGGTGATGTTCGCATAAAGGATTAGGGCAGAAGGGGACAGTGACCATGGGACCTCCTTGAGCCGGAAGGACTCAAGGAGGATTACGCTCTGTTCATCCTGGGTTGATTGAGATATCCATAATTTTCGTAACACTATTCAGGGCGAGCCGAGACCCCGGTCGCCTTCGACCTTGATCCAGGTGAGTTCGTGGCGGTTGTGCCAGAGATGGAGCACGCGGGAACCGGGGATGGCTTCGAACAGATCGGTGCTGGCCCTGTCGAAGCCCGCTCCTTGCATCTTGATGGTGCAGACGAAGTTGCGCGCCAAGCCCGATTCGAGCCATTTCTCGACCCACGCATAGAGGGCGGGGGGGTAGCAGATCACGTCTGAGAAGAGCCAGTCCACGGGGCCGACGTCTTCCGGTTTGAGGGTGAAGGCGTCGTGTCGCATCGCGCTGACCCCCGGCATGGCGGCTATGCGGGGCTCGAGCGCCGCGCGGTCGACAGCGAGGACCTCGGCGCCGAGCTCGGCGAGCGCCCAGGTCCAGCCGCCGGGCGAAGCCCCCGCGTCGAGACAGCGCTCGCCGGGAGCCGGGCGGGTGCCGGCGAGCGCCAGGGCTTCCCAGAGCTTGCGGTAGGCTCTGCTCGGCGGCCCCTCCCGGTCCTCCTCGAAATCGAATTGCCCGTTCGGGAAAGGGCTCGAGCAGCGAGCCGAGCCCAGGAGGCGGTGCTCGTCGAGGAGGGTGAAGGCTCCCATGGGGACATCGGGCACCTCGAAGGGAAAACGCTTGGGCTTGGATGGCAGAGAGGGCAGCCGCTCGGCGACCAGCGCCGTCCGGCGGTGAAGGCGGGTGGGGCAGGGCGCCCAGTTGCGCTGGATGTCCTTCAAGAGTCGCGCCGCCTCGCCCACGGATTCGAAGTCGAGGAGGAAGGGTTCGAGCCAGGTATTGCGGACCCAGCGCGCCCTGCGCCGGGGCCCCAGGACGGTGACCAGCTCGCCGTCGAGACGGTCCCGTTCGCCGAGCTCTTCGAGGAGCTGGGGCAGCCAGCCCCTGGCCGCGTGGTAGACGGTGCCTTCGAGTTTTCGCATCAGCTTCGCATCATTCGCATCAGATCAGCTTGTATCGCCGCGCCTCGGCGAGGATTTCGCGGTTCCAGCGGTTTTTTTCCATAAAGGAATCCTTCTGCGACGCGTCGCTGATCCGCGCCGACCGCATCTGAAGGGCCTTGAACGCCTTGCTGAAGACCGTGGCCGCGTCCATGGATCCCGATCCGAGCTCCCTGAGTATCCGATAGCGATAGAAGAGGTAGAGGTGGATCGCGGGATGAGTGGCCGCGAGGCGCTCTTCCCTGGCCTGGAGGGCGAGCCGTTCGGAGCGCTCCCTCGCCTCGGCCGGAGAGGCCCGGGCGGAGCAGTAGTCGCGCAAGGCGGCGATCTGATCCTCGACGTAGCTTCGCCCGGCGGCGAAGCCCACGGCGCGGCCCTCGATCGACGCGAAGCCCGAGCTCCAGTCGAAGGCGTCCGCGCTGGCGAAACCGGGCTTCGGGACCGCGTCGAGGGCGCGTTCGAGCAGGGCCGCGGCCTCGCGCGGCCTGCCCCCCCACAGTTCCAGCTCGGCCAGGAACCAGAGCGCCTCGTGGTCCTCGCCGCGGCGCGCAAGGATCGATCGGGCGCGCCCGAGGTCGTCCAGGCAGGCCGCCGCCCGGCCTATCCATATCTCCGCCCGGAGCGCCGCGTCGGCCGCGCCGTAGACCCTGGCCTGGGAGCGGACGCGCCCGAAGGCCTTTTCGGCTGCGGCGTAGTCGCCGAGCTCGAAGGCGATCCTGCCCTCCATGAAGGCGCCCGCCATCTCCCAGTCGGAACGGAACGCGGCCGCGGCCTGCGAGGCGAAGATCTTCGTGCGCGCGCCGGCCCTGCCCATGTCGCCGAGGACGAGATAGGCGGCGGCCTCGGCCTGGGCCGCGAGGATGCTGCACAGGGGATTCCCCACGCCCTGGGCTATCTCGAAGGCGTTGGCGAGGTAATCGGCGCCCTCCTGGACCTGCCCCTGCGCGAGGGCGCACAAGCCCAGGAGCCGGTGCGCGCGGGACTCGGACTGCTGGGCGCCGAGCGTGTGGAGATCGATGAGGGCGCTCTTCACCCTCTGCGCCGCCTTCGCGGGGGAGCGGTTCGCGTATTCGACGGCCGCTCGCGCCAGCGAGGCGATGTCCGACGCGAGGCGGCCGCCGGAGGAGGCGCCCAGATCGAGTTCGCTCAACGCGCGCTCGCAGGCCGGGCCGTCTGCCGCGGCGTATCCGTCGAGGAAGGCCGGGTAGGCCGCGAGCGGGGAATCGAAACGTTCGGCGGCGAGTTCGGAGGGGCCGTAGAGCGCGTCGGAGGCCGCGCAGTCGAGGAAGAATCCGGGATCTGGAGGCGTTTCTAATCCTGCGTCGAGGTCGGCTATCCTGCGATAGAGGGCCATCGAGGGGATGATCCTGCGTCCGGCGTGGAGGGTCCGGAGGCGCGCGGCGAAGGCGGTCCTGATTCTCCTTCCTCCATCGTCCAGCACCAGTTCCGCCGAGCCGGAAGGGACTTCGGAGGCTATCCTCGGCCGTCCCGCGCCCGCGACGAAGCCCAGCTGGTCGAGATGCGCGTACACGATGGCGCGTATGCCGGCCACGTAGCCCTGCGAGTCGAGGAAGGCGTCCAGGTCCTCGTCCCGCAGGACTTCCTCGCCGAGGCGCAAGGCGAGGAGAATCTCGGCGTACTCGCGCGGGAAGGTGGCCAGGGCGGCGCGGGCGAGCTCCGCGAGCGGAACCTGTCCGAGGGGGGCCCTGGTCTTCCCTTGCCCGCCCCGGGGCGCGGCCGCGACGCGGGCCGCCGCTCTGGCGCGGAAACCGTCGGGGAGGACGGCCGGCATTTCGAGGCGGTGCGAGACGCCGAGCGGCCATGCGGAAGGAAGCCTCGAGCCCGTCGCGATCACGCCGATGCCTTCCTCGGCGAGACTTTTCTCCAGAAGGAGGGCCGACAAGGACAGGGATTCGGGAGAGAAACGTTCGATGCCTTCTAAGAGGACGAAGGCGGGCAGGGAAGAGGCGCGGCGCTCGCGGGCGTAGAGGCGCAGGGCCGCCGCCGCGCATACGCGCAGCCGCACGTCGAGCGCGGAGGAGAAGCGCTGTCGGTAGGGCGATCGGGAAAGGAGGTCGAGCATGGGCCCCAGCTCCTCGTACAGCGAGCGGTCGGCTCCGGACAGGAAGAGGGCCGGATCGACCGCGTCCCGCCGGGGAGCGAGCAGGGTGGAGAGTCCCCTCACGATCGGGCCGTAGGGCGAGGCCGAGACCACCGAGGAGCGGAAGGCCAGGAACTCCCGGGCGCGCGGGCCGTAGAGATACTCGAGGCCCGCCGAAAGCTGTTCCACGGGTGCGCGTTCCGGACCGAGGATGGCGAGAGAGGGGGCGGAGGAAATGCCTATGCCGAAGGCTCCGAGCCCGTCGATGACCCGTTCGAGGAAGGCGCCGGAAGGCCCCGGGGAAAGCGACCCGTCCTCGAGGGCGGGTCGGGCATGGCGGGCTTGGAGGATCGGAACGCAGGTTTCGGCGGGACCTTCCTCGCCGCCGGGGGCGGCGAGGAAATAGCCTTCGAGGACCCCTATGGCGCCCGGGCCGAGGAAGAGGCCGTCGCGTCTCAAGCCGAGCCAGAGCCGCTGGAAATGCCGCTGGTTCTCCTCCTCGTCGGCCAGACAGGCATCGAGGATGAGGCACCAGCCGTGGAGGCGCGGGCTAAAGGCCTTGATCGACTCGGCGAGCAGGCGCACCGCCTCGGCCGCCCTGAGCCCGCAGGGACTCAGGGTATCGTCGAAGGAGAGAAAGGCGGGTTCATCCGACATGCGGACGTCGGCGGCCGAGGCTCGGCCGGCGGCCTCGATATCGGCGGCTATCCGGGCCGCCAGCCGCGGCTCGGTCTTCCCGATCTGGCTGAAGAACGGTATTTTTACCAGTAGTCCTATCATCGCCCGTCGAGCTCCCAGGCGGCCGCGCACCGCCGCAGGGCATTGTAGCGTATCGGGGCGGGCTTTCGATACGGCCCGGCGCGTTTCTCTCGCCTCGAAGGCTCCGGAGCGGTTTTCTCGGTCGAATGTCCAAACTTGACTCGCCCATGGGCCGATGCTAGACTGCTTGCTCAGGTGACCGGCGCGTAGACGACGAAAGCGCTTCCACCAAACGACGCACGAGGATTGATCAGAGTGTTGGATAGCTTCGTCAAGGCAGCAAGCGGCCCTCTTCTCGTCAAGCTCGCCCTAGCGGCCGTGCTCTTCGCCGCCTTCCTCTTCCTGCGAAGGCGTGACACCGAAGGGGTGATGACCGGTTTCGCCTTCCTCGCCGGCATCCTGGCCCTCCGCGACCTGGGCTTCGCCTTCTTCCCCTCGCCGTCCTTCTACCGCGCCACGGACCTGATCATCTTCGGACTCGTCCTCTACCTCGTCACCAAGCCTTTCAGGCCCGGTTGGGCGCTCTGGGGCGCCCTGTCTATCGAAGCCCTGACGCTGATAGCGCTCTTCCTCGACACGGCCCTGGGCCTTTTCCCCGACCTGCCGCGCTGGGTTTTCTCGCTCGCGGCCTTCGCGCCGGTAGCCGCCAACGCGACCGTCACGGCCCTCAAGGCTCACGAATCCGAGAGCCCTCTGGCGGAGCTGGGGGCCAAGACCTGGCTGCTTCTCCTCGCGGGCTCTCTCATCTACCTGGGAGCCTCGATTCTGCTCGGGCCGAGCAGCGGCCTTTTCCAGTCGCTCGTCGTGCCCCTATTCTACGCGCTGCTCTTCTCGCTCGGCTTTTTTTACGTCGATATCATCCAGAGCCAGCTCATCGGGGCCGTGGACTACTACGAAGAGTCGGTCGATTCCCTGTACGAGATGCTGCTGGCGACGGGCTCCGCCATGAAGGCCGAGTTCTCCCTGCAGGAAGTCCTCGACAACATGCTGCTCGCGACCGTGAAGAGGACGGGCGCGGACTCAGGGCTGCTGCTCCTCGCCGACGAGTTCGACGACGCGGTGTCGGTCCGTTCCATGCTGGGCTTCTGCGCTTCGCCCGTCAAGCTGCCCGAAAACCTGCCGCGCAGCGAGGACCGCGTCGCCGCCTTCGTGCGCCACGCGCGCTTCGCCCTCGGCGAGGGCATCCTGGGCGAAGTCGCGCAGTCAGGCCGGCACTTTTTCGCCGCCGCGGGCGACGATCCCCGGCTCCCCGACAACGGCGACGAGGACTGGCTGGGGCCCGGAGGCGTCATCGCCGCTCCCCTCATCGTCCGCGACAGGATCATCGGCGTCATCTGCGCGTCGAAGGCGCCGGGGGGCGTTTTCTCGGAGCGGGATTTCGACCGTTGCAAGCTGCTCGCCAATTTCGGCTCGATAGCGGTGGCCAGTTCCTTCACCTTCCTGGAGGCGGCCGAGCGCTCGGATATCGAGCGGGAGGCGGCGATAGCCGAGAACGTGCAGAGCACCATGCTGCCGAAGAAGCTCCCGGCGCTCCGCGGGCTCAGCTTCGGCGCCTTCTCGACGCCCGCGCGGGGAGTCTGCTCCGACTACTACGACGTGATCCAGACCAGGGCCGACAAGGCTATCCTGGTCGTCGGCGACGTGGCGGGCAAGGGCGTGGCCGCGAGCCTCGTCATGGTCATGCTCCGCTCGATCCTCCGCCTCATCACCAACACGACGAAGGACGCCGCGACGCTGCTGCAGTGGCTCAACCGCGGCGTGTCGGGCATGGTGGACATGGACCACTACGCGACGGTCGCCCTCGTGGACGCCGACGCCTCCACGGGCTCGCTCGAGCTGGCCAACGCCGGGCATCAGCCGGTGCTGATCTACCGCGCGCATGCCGATGCGATCGAGACCGTGGAGATGAAGAGCGTGCCGATCGGCGTCGAGAGGACCACCGCCTACTCGGCGCGGCGGCTGGCTCTCGGCGCGGGCGATGTCCTCGTCATGTACACCGACGGGATCGTCGAGGCCATGAACGCCCAGGGCAAGCAATACGGCCGCAAGAATCTCGGAAACGTGGTGCAGCGAAACCACTCGCTTCCGGCGAAGGATATAGCCGAGCGCGTACGGGCCGAACTCCAGGAGTTCACCGGCCAGGCGCGCCAGCACGATGACCAGACAGTGCTCGTCATGAAGGCGAAGAACTGAGGGGGGCTGAGCAGTATGGAACTGAAGATACGCAAGAACGGAGAGAACTACATCATCGACGTCAACGGGGAGATGGACCTGTACAACTCCTACAAGCTCAAGGAACTCGTGATGAAGATGCTCGAGAAGAAGGTCGAGCGCTTCATCATCAACCTGGAGAACGTCGATTACATCGACTCGAGCGGCATCGGCGCACTCATCTACATCTGCTCGACCATCAAGAAGATGAGCCTCAAGCTCGTGATCACGAACATCCATGGCTCGGTCAAGAAGGTCATCGAGCTCACGAAGTTGATGGGCTATTTCCCGATCGCCCAGACCATCGACGAGGCTCTCAAGAAGATGGAGGCCTAGATGAGCGAGCACCCCGTCAAGGAAATCAAGGTCGACGAGAACTCGCCCCTGTTCGACAAGACCGAGATGCTGCACAAGGAATTCCCCTCGGATTTCCGCCAGATCCGCTACTTCACGCTGCTCATCGCGCAGACCGCCCCTCCGGACATCAAGGAGATCAACCTGCTCGAGCAGCAGATCAGCGAGATCATCAAGAACGCGGTCAAGCACGGAAACAAGTGCGACGCCGAGAAGAAGGTCCGCGTCTGGTACTCGTTCAGTCCCGAGCACGCCCACATCATCGTCGAGGACGAGGGCCCGGGCTTCAAGGACCTCGAGAAGTGGAACCTCTTCAACCACAAGCGCCAGAATCTCCTGGAGTCGCAGGACTTCGAGTCGCTGGCCGACTATGTCTCCTTCCGCGGCACCCAGGCCGACGAGAATGACGGAGGCAACGCCTTGTTCGCCGCGCTCGAATACTGGAACGGGGGCTTCGTCTTCAACCAGCGGCGCAATTGCGTGGCCATGCTCAAGCGCTTCCCCAAGAGGCGCCACGGCGTCGCGGTGGAGAGCTAGCCGGCGCGCCTCACAGGGAGACTCGGCTTTTCAGGCCGAGCGCTCCCGCTTTTCCTTCATGTAGGCCGCGGAGAGCGCGAAAGCGGCCACGCAGGTCAGCACGGCGATCAGGGCGTAGCCCAGAAAGCCGGCGCGGATGCCCCAGGCTTGCGAGACCCACGACATGATGAAGGGAAAGGCGAAGAGTCCGAGCCCGCCTCCCGCCACGGCGAAGGAGACCGCGCGCTCCTGCTCGTCGGGCGAGCTGGCTCCCACGAGGGAGATGGCGACCGGATAGATGATGGAGCAGCCCAGGCCCGCCAGGAAGGTGAGGACCGGCCCCGTCCAGAACGGGACGGCGCCCGCGAAGCCCGCCACGTTGAACGAAATCATGGTCAGCGCCAACAGCACCGATGCGGCCGCGAGCAGCGAATCCTGCCTCGTGCCGCGATAGAGCGCGGGCGCGCCGAATCGGCCCGCGAGCAGGCCGATCCAGAAGAGCGACACCATGCCCGCCGCGATCGCCGGGTCGGCCGAGAAGACCTTGACGAAATATTCCGCTATCCACGTCGAGATGCCCTGTTCCGTGCCCACATAGACGAGCAGGCCGACGAAGCCGATCCAGTAGGTCGGCCGTCGGCCGAGGGGCGTCCGCGCCGCCCTCGATCCGGAGGGCGACGCGTCCTCCGGGACCGCCGGTCCGGCCGCCGAGCCGGCCGCCGAGCCGGCGACGGATTCGCGCCTGTCCAGGACCTCGAAGGGCAGGAAGACCATGATGGCCGCGATGGCGGCGAAGAGGAGGGCTATGGCGCGGTAGAGGAGGGTCCAGCTGAGCCCCGCGCCGAGGAGCAGCCCGAGCGTCACGGGGCCGACCACGGCCCCGATCGCGAAGGAACCGTGGATGAGGTTCATGGCGCGGCCGTCGCCCTTTTCGTCCATGCGCACCACGGCCCAGTTGACGGTGGGCTCGATGAAGCCTTGTCCGAGGCCGATGAGGGCGTTGAGCGCCAAGTTGAGGAGGGGCGAGGGGCCGGAGGCGAAGAAGGCCAGGCCCAGCGCGCTCAAGGCGAGGCCGAGGACACTGGTCCACTTGGCCCCGAGGCGCTTCAAGAGCGCCCCTCCCGCGAGGCTCGCGAGGAAGTAGCCGGCCGCTCCGGAAGCGATGACCACGCCGGCCACGCCGTAGCTCCACGAGAAGTCCGACAGGATCCTCGGCAGCGAGGCGCCGACGATCGTCATGGAGGTTCCGAACAGGAGAAAGACGAGGAAGAGCGAGAAATAAAGTCCGCGGTAGCGAGCTGCGATGAGCGACATAGGTTCTCCGATGCCGCTCAGTCTAGCTTCAAAGGCATCCTGATGCCGAGCCCCTCGATCCCGGTGGCGTCGGCGTCGGTGAAGGCCCGGCCGTAGAGAGCCTCGAAGAGGAAACGGAAATCCTCGGGAGCCATCTCTTCGTACTCGACGCCGTAGTAGACGAGCTCGGCGTCCCGGTAGGTGCGCTTGACCGTTCCTGCGGCCCGCGTTTCGCGGCCTCCCGTCCTGATGCTGACCTCGATGGCGGAGCCGGGCAGGAGCGAGGCCGCGAGTTCCTTGGATGCGTTGGCGAACAGAAGCCCCCCCGCGCTGATGTCGATCACCTCGGCGGGGAAGTCCGAGGCCTTTTTGGGGGCGTTGCGGAAGTAGCCGTTGATCTTGAGCGAGTACACGAGGATCTTGGAGAACTGATGGAAGGTTTCGAGGAGTCCCAGGTCGAAAGGCGGCTTGCCTATCTGCTTGTTGACTAGGTATACGTACCCGATCACGTACTCCTGAAAGACCATCGGCACCATGAGTTCCGAGAGAACGCCCGAGCTTTTCTTGTTTCGCTCGAAACGCGCGATTTCGTCATCCACGAGGTCGTCGCGCGTGCCCTGCTCCCGGAAAAAATCGCCGAGCAACTCGCGGGTCACGATCCGCGGACGCACGTAGGGGTCGACGAGGGGGAGCCCTCCGACGGCCGTGGGCAGGTAGTAGATCTTGCCCGTGCGCACGATCAGCCGTTCTTCGAGACTCTCGGGGACGCGCTCCTTGAACATGCGCACCGCCCGCTCGCCGGCGTACTCGCCCGCGCGGGTGTCGAAGTCCCGGACCAGGGCGCGGATATCGGCCGGATCGAAGGATGAGGAGGGCTCGGGTTCGACCACGGGATCGAATTCCCGCGTGACGGGGAAGGCGAGATCGTAGCGGTCGCCCTTGAACGAAAACGAGACGGACAGCTGCGCCGGCGGGGCGCGCCTCGAGTAGCGCCTTCCCAGGTTCTTGTAGACGGTGCCGGGCATTTCCAGGGCGAGGCTCGCCTCCTTCACGTCGAGGACCTTGGAGCGGAAGGCCATGGGCTGCTCGCGATATACGAATCGGAGCTCGTAGCTCTCCCCGCGCCTCAGGAGCCGGAGCGGCATGTTGTGCGTGAGCGCGATGCCCTCGTCGCCGACGGAGGTGAAGAGGACGGGCCATTCCCCCGCGCCCGCGATGAGAAGGAGGGATATCTTCTCCTCCATCACGGCATTCAGGATGAATTCCTTTTCGATCCGCTTGAGGGTGGTGGCCATTCCCTACTCCTGCGTCGACTGCCGCGCCGCGGAGGCCGGGGCCGAACGCGGGTCGAGCTCGAAGGCCTCGACATACCAGCGGCCGCCGGAGAGCCCCAGGCTGAGCCGCCCCCGCTCCCGCGCGCTTCCGTTCCCCTCGGGAATGCCGATCGCGAGCGAGGCGCTGTCGCCCACGACCTTTATGGAGCCCAGGCGGTACCCGGATGCGCCTTCAGGGCCGGATGCACCCGATGATGTGGACGCTTCCGGGGGGGCCAGGAGCAGGGCGAGGGCCGGCCTCGAAGCCGGGTCGAGGATGGCCGTATCGAGTTTCCCCGTCGACAGGCCCGCGACGAAGGCGCGCGCGACGTCCAGGACCTCCTTGGCCGGACCCCGGGCGTTTCTGAGGTCCTGCATCGGCCCGATGTCGAAATCCGAGGGAGTGATGGGACGATCGGCGCCGAGGCCGTAGGCTCGGAGGGAGGCAGAGAGGACCGCGGCCGGCCGCGGCCCGGGCGGCAGCGCTCCCGGCGCCGAGCCGCTCTGCGGGGCCGCGGGCTGCGCCGCGGACGCCCCGAGAGCGGAAGAGGCTTGCGGCTGAGCCGCAGGGGCGGCGGCAGGATTGACCGGTCCCGCGGGAGCGGCCGCCGCAGGGGCGGCATTCTCCGACCGCTTGCGGGCGCAGGAATCGAAGGAGAGGGCGAGAACGAAGGTCAGCGCGAAAACTCCCATCGCTCTCGCGGCCGCCTTATATTTTTTGACCATGTCATGTAATATGTAGCACATACATCCCGCTAGGTCAAATTGACCGGAGGCGATTCACATGTCCGGCACTCCCCTCGAACATCTCACCTCGGCGTTCACCGAGCCTGTCCGCGATCCTCTGTGGGGGAATATCCTGCTTACACCGGAGCTCGAGGCTCTCGCCTCCTCGCCACCCTTCGCCAAGCTCGCCAGAATCCGGCAGCTGGGTCCGGCCCACCTCGTGTACCCGGGCGCGACCCATACCAGGAGGGCCCATTCCATCGGCGTCTTCCACATGGCCAGGCGCCTGGCCTGGGCTCTCGCGGCGCGCGGCAGCCTTTCCTTCGTGTCCAGGGAAGGGCTCTGCTCCTATCTCGCCGCGGCTCTCTGCCACGACCTCGGGCACTATCCCTTCGCCCACTCGCTCAAGGACCTTCCGCTCGCCGAACACGAGACGCTGACGGCGAAAATGGTCCTCGAAGAGCCGCTGCGCACCCTCGTGGGAGCCACCGGGGCCGATCCCCAGGCCGTCGCCGCCATCGTGGACCTGGGCATCCCCGACCGCGGCGACCGGGAAATTCGCTTTTTCCGCGGCCTCCTGTCGGGGGTCCTCGACCCCGACAAGCTGGACTACCTCAACCGCGACGCCGTCTTTTGCGGGGTGCCCTACGGCATCCAGGACACGGAGTTCGTCTTCCAGCGCATCGACGTGGGCCCGGGCGATCGCCTCGCCATCGAGGAGCGCGGGCTCATGAGCGTCGAGTCGCTGCTTTTCTCCAAGTACCTCATGTATCGATCGGTGTACTGGCACCGGGCCGTGCGCTCGGCCACCGCCATGATCAAGAAGGCGGTCCTCCTCGCCCTCGGCGAGGCGGTGCTCGCGCCCGAAGATCTCTACGGCCTCGACGATGACGGCTTCTACGCCCGGCTGCGCGGCATCTCCTTCGCGCCCTTCGCCCTCGCCGAGGCGGTGTTCGAGGGCCGGCTCCATCCCGTGCTGCTCGACATCCCCTTCGACGAGACCGACGAGCGGCATCGCGCCTTGCTCGAGCATGGCGCGCGCCTCCGCCTGGAGACCGAGCTGGCGGAGCGGGCCGCGCGCGAAGGCGCGCGCTTGAGGCCGCTCGATGTGATCATCGACCTTCCCGAGCCGGTCTCCTTCGAGACCGACCTCCAGGTCCTCGACGAGGAACCGGTGAAGGCCTCGAACAAGGCCCGGGCCTCCTGCTCGAGCTTCTCCTGCAGCCCCACCGTCTTCAGCCCCGAAGTGGTGGCGGGCTTCGCGCGCTCGCTCAGACGCATCCGCGTCTTCGCGGCGGAGCTCTCGGAGCCGGCCCGGAAAGCGGCCGCCGAGCTGCTCGCCTAAAGGCGTCCTCCCGAGTTCCGGCCTCTGGCTCGCGCCTCCGTCCGCCGAGAAAGGGGAACTGCGAGTCCGCTCCGGTTTTCGTTGCGCTTCGTCGCGAAATGGATACAATTGTCGAAGACGGCTCGTTCGCGATGGGACAGGTCTCGAACGAGTCGACCGAGGAAGTCGACGGCGATGCGCAGCGCGGAGAGGTGAGCGAAAAAACGGAGTCTCGACGGCAGATCACCCCTGGGCCGCGAGGAGGGCAGATGGATATTCGAAATGTGATGGAGGACCTGGTTAAGACTGTCGTCGACGAACTTTTCGACGCCGAGGCGAAGGAAAAGCGGCTTGGCTACTGCACCTGCGACCAGTGCAAGCACGATGTCGCCTGCTATGTCCTCAACCGGGTCAAGCCCGAGTACATAGTTTCGAGCCGCGGCCTCGCATACAGCGAACGCGAAGGGCTGGACAAGGTGCAGCGCCAGGCCGATGTCATATCGCTCGTCCGGGAGGGCTGGGGCAAGGTCAGTCACGCGCCTCGGCAGACGACGGCGCATTACGGCGCCGAGCCCGAGACCGCGCCCGTCCACGACGAAGGCCCCGCCTACAACTTCCCCACGATAATGGGGAGGGTGTTCGACGGCCGCAATTTCGCTCCCCTGGGAGAGGGCAGGGTTCGGCTGCTCGAGGGAGGCGCCGAAGTGCAGATGGTCGACCCGAACTGGCAAAATCCCTTCGTCCTGGCGGGAGCCACGGCCGGCACCTATATTTTCTGGCCGCGCACGGTTTCGGGCCAGGAGGGAGGGGGCGGGCGGCGCTGGAATTTCGAAATTCGTGTCGAGGTGCCCGGATTCGACGCCCTGTCCCACTTCGCCGTCATCGACCTATCGCCCGAACGCGAGGCCCGCGCCGATTTTTCGCTGCAACGCGTCCACAAGGTGCCCGACCTCTATCTGTTCCCCGAGGGCCAGGCGGACGAGGACATTTGACGCAGCCCTAGGGATCGAGCCCTAGCGGCAGTAGCCGATGAGTTCGGCGGCCGGCACGAGCTCGAGGTAATGGTAGACGGAATACAGCCCTCGCTCCTCGCTGTGCCGTATCCTCACCACGCGATAGGCGATCATCCGGGGCGTCGGGAGCGGCAGGTCCAGCCGCTCTCCATTGAGATCGACGAGGTCGTCGATCCTGAGCCGGCTCCCGACTTCCTGGCTATCTCCATCCGGATAAACGACATAATTCTCGAAAATGGTCATGGCCCTCGGAGTGTAGCCCGACTCGGCCCCGATTGGCGAGCGGCTTCTGCCTGCGGCTTGCGTCGACAGAACATCGCACTATCACGCAGTCAAGAAGCCGATTTCAAAATTCGTCGGCATTTTTTGAAAGAGCCTCGCTGCTTCGTCGTCGAAGGCCCGTCCAGACCGGACTCGTTTCGCCGCACTTTTCGGTAGATTCGCGGCGGCCGGTGGGCGAGGTTCGCGCAAATCGCGGCCGTTTTTTACAAAAACCCTTCAAACCTGCTCAGCAACAAGGAATTGCGAGGTTTAGCTCCCGGCCGCTTCGGAATAAAACACCTATACATTTGTGGAGCGCAATGCCGCGGAATTAGTATTTCTGTCGAGTCTTTTTATTTCTCCTTCGTTGACAGTATCTGTCTAGGCGATAAGATAAAGTCAGCAGTGGGAAAAAGTGGTAAAACGTAGGAACCAGTGGCATGAATTTATTGACCGGCGAGTTCAGGAACACCCTGGACGAAAAAGGACGACTCTCCCTCCCCGCGAAACTCCGCGGCGAACTCGCCGGGAATAGCTTCGTCCTCACGCAGGGGGTGGATCAGTGTCTGTGGCTCTTTCCGCCGGAACAGTGGGATAGTCTTTCGCGCAAGCTTATGGAGCAGACCAGCCTTTTCGCCGCGCGCGCCCGCCTCGTGCAGCGCCGCATCCTGGCTCCGGCTCAGGAGGTGGAGGTGGACAAGCTGGGCCGCATAGCGATTCCCCAGAGTCTGCGCGAGTTCGCGAATCTCACCAAGGAATGCGCCATTCTGGGTATTTCGAAATACATCGAGATCTGGGATGGCGAGGCGTACAGGAAATACCTCGAGGATAACGAGTCTGAGTTCCTCGCCGCGGCCGAAGAACTGGGAGGCCTGACGCTCTAGGGCGTCGGGAAGGCCATGGCGGAGTTCGTGCACAGTCCTGTCATGCTCGAGGAGCTGCTGTCTCTCCTCGTCCCCCCCCGACCCGAGGCGCTCATGGTCGATTGCACCCTGGGCGAGGGGGGGCACGCCGAGGCCTTCCTCTCTCGATACCCCGATATCTCCTATCGGGGCATCGACGCCGACCCCCGCATCCAGGCCAAGGCTGCCCTGCGCCTCGGCCGCTTCGGAGATCGGGTATCCTTCCTGTCCGGATACTTCGACGAGGTTCTCGGAGCCTGGGAGGGGCCCGGCCCCGACCTCGTGCTCTTCGACCTCGGCATTTCGATGTACCACTTCGTCGAATCGGGCAGGGGCTTCGGCCACGGGAAGGACGAGGAGCTGGACATGCGCCTTTCACCCGAGGCGCCGAGAAGCGCGGCGCAGCTCCTCGCCCAGGAGCGCGAAGAGGAGATCGCCCGGATCATCTTCGAGTACGGCGAGGAGCGCTTTTCGCGGCGCATCGCCGCCGCCATCGTGGCGGCGAGGAGATCGGGCGGCATCGCGACGAGCGGCCGGCTGGCCGAGATCGTGAGCGCCGCGGTTCCTCCCCAGTATCGCCATGGGAGGATCCACCCGGCGACGCGGACCTTCCAGGCGCTCCGCATCGCGGTGAACGACGAGCTGGGGCGCGCGGAGCGGGGCATCCGCCTCGCGGTGAAGCTTCTGGCGCCCGGAGGCCTGGTGGCGGTCATCGCCTTCCATTCTCTCGAAGACCGGATCGCGAAGCGCATTTTCCGCGAATTCTCCTCGACTAGCGCCTCGACTGGCGCCTCCGATCTTCCGATATCGGAAGATACGGGGGGAGCGATGCTCGGGCTTTTGACCAAGAAGCCGCTGGAAAGCTCGGCCGAGGAACAGGCCCGGAATCCCGCCTCCCGCAGCGCGAAACTGCGCGTGGCGCGTAAAATCGGCGCCGCGGGAAAGGCGAACGCATGAAACGGTATCTGCTCCCGGCTCTGGCCGTCGCCCTGTCTCTCGTGGTCATGGGGACCGTCTGGCAGGCTGTCCGCTACGAGACGCTGGCCGAAAGCGCCCACGACATCGAGAGCCGGCAAAAGGACTGGGTGGAGCAAAACAGGAAGCTCGCCGCCGGCATCGCCGTGCTTTCGAGCCGGGAGCGCGCCGCCGCCATGGCGGCTTCGCTCGGACTCCAGAAGGTGTCGCCGGCGCGTCGCCTCATGATCGTGGTGCCCCAGGGGCCCGGCGGCGGCGGCAATGGCTAATGCGAGACCGCGGCCCTCGGCTGAGCCGACGGCCGAGAACCCGCCCCCGGCGCCGCTCTTCGACGCGGCGGGCGCTGCCGCCATCGTCGGGGCCGAGCTCGTCGGCGACCCGCGCTCCGAACTGCGGTCCGTCGTCGCAGACTCGCGGCAGGCTGCGGCGGGCGCTCTCTTCGTGGCTCTGCCGGGCGAGAAAACCGACGGGCACGCCTACGTCGAGGCGGCCCTCGCGGCGGGCGCGAGTTGCGTGCTCGCCCGGTCCGACCGCCGCGCCCAGGCCGAGGCGGCCTGGGCGGCCGCGGGGCGCCGAGGGACGCTGCTCTTCGTGCCGGACACCCTCAGGGCGCTCCAGCTCCTGGCGCGGGAGCACCGGCGCCGGTTTCCTGCGCTGTTCCGCGTCGGGATCACGGGTTCGAGCGGCAAGACGACGACCAAGGAGTGCGCGGCGGCCGCGATCGGCCGGGGCCGCTCGGTCGTGTTCAATCAGGGCAATCTCAATTCCGACATAGGCCTTTCGCTCTCGGTGTTTTCGATGGGAGCCGGGCACGAGGTGGCGGTCTTCGAGATGGGCATGAATCGGCGGGGCGAGATGGGCGAGCTGGCCGAGGTCTATGAACCCGACCTGGCGCTGATCACCAACATCGGGACTGCCCACATCGGTATTCTCGGCTCGCGCGAGGAGATCGCCAAGGAAAAAAAGCAGATTTTTTCGCGCTTCGACGGCCGCCAGGAAGGCCTCGTCTGGGAGGACGACGCCTACAAGGCTTTTCTCAAGGAGGGGGTCAGGGGGAGAGTCTCGGAATTCGGATCGCGGACGACCAAGGGTTTCCGCGGCGCCGTGGATATGGGGCTGGACGGCTTCGATGTCGACTGGGAGGGCCTCACATTCCGGTTTCCGCTGGCGGGGCGGCACAATTTGCTCGACGCCATCGCGGCCATGGCTCTCGCCCAGCGCGTGGGGACGCCTGTCGAGGACGTGGCCGCGGGGCTCGAGTCGGTCCGCCCCCTCTTCGGCCGCTCGGAGATCTTGCGCGGCGAGTTCACGATCGTCCGGGACTGCTACAACGCCAACCCCGACTCGGTCGAGGCGGCCATGGGGCTCTGCGACTCCCTGGCCTGGCGCGGCCGGCGGCTGTACGTGCTGGGCTCGATGCTCGAACTCGGCGCGTCTTCGGCCGCCGAGCACGCGCGCGTCGGAAAAGCGGCGGGCCGCTCGTCCGCGGATGCGCTCTTCTTTTTCGGCGAGGAGACGAGACTCGCCTTCGAGGCGGCGCGGGCTTCGGGCTTCCGCGGCCTGCTCGTGCACGAGACGGATTTCGACCGGCTCCGCGATACGGCCCGCGCCTGGCTCCGGCCCGGGGACCTGGTCCTGCTCAAGGCCTCGCGCGGCATGGAGCTGGAGCGCCTGGCGGAGTCCTTGATTCCCGGCGCCCCGGCTCGGCATTGAAGGCTGGTGCTAGAATGTCGCTCCGGTTTGGAGGAACGGAATGTTTTTGAAGCTTTTCTATCCCCTGGTCAAGTACTTCACCGCGCTCAATATATTCAAGTACCTGACCTTCCGTTCCGCCTATGCGGCGATAACGGCCCTGCTCATCGCCTTCCTCCTCGGGCCCTGGCTCATCGAACGCCTGCGCGTGCTCAAGTTCGGGCAATCGGTCAGGACCGACGGCCCCGAAAGCCACTTGAGCAAGACCGGAACCCCCACCATGGGCGGCATCCTCATCATTTCGGCGGTGGCCATATCGGTCCTGCTCTGGCAGGACCTCGACAACATCTTTCCCTGGATCGCCCTCGGGGCCCTGCTCGGATTCGGCGCGATCGGACTGGCCGACGACTGGCTCAAGATCAAGTACCGCAATTCCGACGGCCTCTCGGCCTGGCTCAAATTCCTGGCCCAGGTGGTCGTGGCGACCGCCGTGGTCCTGGTGCTCTACTACAAGGGCGGCCCCGACATGAGCAAGCTCTATGTGCCCTTCTTCAAGCATCCGGTGATTGACCTCGGATTCTTCTGGGTGCCCATAGCGGTTATCTATGTCGTGTACTGGTCGAATGCCGTGAACCTGACCGACGGCCTCGACGGCCTCGCCACCGGGCTCATGATCATGGCCCTCATCGCCTTCGCCGTCCTCACCTACATCACGGGGCGTCCCGACTGGTCCGCCTATCTTTCCATCCCCTACGTCAAGGGTTCGGGCGAGATGACCGTCTTCGATCTCGCGCTCATCGGGGCGTGCGTCGGCTTTCTCTGGTTCAATTCCCATCCGGCCGAGGTCTTCATGGGAGACGTCGGGAGCCTCGCCCTGGGCGGCGTCCTCGGCGTCCTCTCCCTCATCGTCAAGAAGGAGATCCTCCTCCTGGTCATCGGCGGCGTGTTCATGATGGAGGTCCTCTCCGTCGTGCTGCAGGTCGGATACTTCAAGCTCACGAAGGGCAAGCGGCTATTCAAGATGTCGCCGATCCATCATCATTTCGAGCTCAAGGGGTGGAAGGAGACCAAGGTCGTCGCGCGATTCTGGATCCTGGGTGGCCTGTTCGCCATCCTCGCCCTCTCGACGCTGAAGATTCAGTAGGGGAAGCATGAGTTCAGGATTCGACGTGGAGCGGATGAGGACCGCCAAGGGAGGGGACCCCGGCTTGCTCGCGGCCTTTCTCCTGCTCGCGGGACTGGGCATGGCCACGCTCTGGTCGGCCTCCTCGGGCTACGCCATCTCGCTCGGCAAGAGCGGGGCGTACTTCGTGATCCGCCAGGCGCTCTATCTCGTCCCGTCGACCCTCGTCTTCATCCTCTGCGCCTATGTCCCGATCGACAAAATTCGATCCAAGATCGGTCCCATCACCCTCATCGGCCTAGGCGCCCTCCTTCTGCCCTTCGTCCCCGGGCTCGGCGAGAACCGCAACGGCGCCTCGCGGTGGATCGACCTTCGCATCGCGACCTTCCAGCCCTCCGAGTTCTGGAAACCCATCGCCGTGCTCTACCTGGCCCACGTCCTCGACCGCCGCTCCTCCGGGTCGGGAGAAACCGGCTTCGGCTTCGACGGCAGCGCCGCGCTCATCGCGCCCTTCCTCCTCATCAGCCTGGCCTGCCTCCTCATCTACCTGCAGAACGATTTCTCCACCGCGGTCGTGGCGGCTCTGGCCTCGCTCGTCGTCTTCTGGGCGGCCGGCGCGCCCTACAGCTTCTTCCTGGGCATCGGCGCGGTGACCGCCCCGCTCGCGGCCCTCTCGGTGCTGACCTCGGACTTCCGGCTCAGGCGCATCCTCGCCTTCCTCTTCCCTGCCTACGAGCCGCACGGCCAGGGCTACCAGGTCCTCGGCTCGATCCGGGCGATACGCTCGGGCGGCTTCTTCGGGAAGGGCATCGGCCTGGGCACGGTCAAGCTCTCCTCGGTCCCGGAGGTGCAGTCCGATTTCGTCTTCTCCGCCTGGGCCGAAGAGACGGGTTTCGTCGGGGTGCTGGCCTTTTTCGCCCTGTGGGCCTTCATGGCCTGGAGGGCCTTCAGAATTGCCTTCAACGAGCCCGATGCCTTCCGATCCTATCTGGCCTTCGGGCTGGCCTCCCTCCTGCTCGTCGAGATGCTCATCAACGTGGCGGTGGCCGTGGGCGCCGTGCCGGCGACGGGCATGGCCCTGCCGTTCTTCTCCGCGGGCGGGTCGGCCCTCATCTCGAGCGCGGGGGTCTGCGGTCTTTTGTACAATCTGAGCAGGGGCGGTTCCGAGCGGGAGCGTGGCGGGGAGGATGAGTTCGGCGCCTTCCGTTTCGACGCGCGGGAGGTGGGCGATGTCTGAGTCCACGCTGCACGACAGGCTGCGCGCCGAGGGCCGGGGCGGCCCCGAGCCGCGCCGGAGCCGGAGCGAGGACGGCGCCTTCTCCGAGGAGGAAAGCTTCGGTGCCGGGTATCGCGACTGGCGCGAGTTCGGTTTCGAAGCCTCCGGCCGCGGCGCCTCCGATCGCGGCGCCTCCGATCGCGGCGCCTCCGATCGCGGCGCCTCCGATCATGGCGCCGCCGGCGACGGGCGCGAACGCTCGTCGGCGAGGCGCGGCAAAAAAGCCCGCGCGGCCGTAGCGCGGGACCCCGCCGTCCGGGGAATCGTCCTCCTGCTTCTCGTCGCCGCAGTCGTCGCCCTCGTCGCCGCCGCGGCCCTCCTCCTGCCCTCGGCGCTCCGGATCACGCACTACGAAGTCGCGGGGACCGCGACCATGAGCCGGAGCGAGGTGCTCTCGGCCGCCCTCATCCACGACAAGGAGTACTTCTTCACGACGGATCCCCGGCGGGTGCGCGCGAACCTCCTCGCGGACCCGCGCATCGCGGACGCCCGGGTCAGGCGGATCTTCCCCGACGGCCTGCGCATCGTCGTCAGCGAGCGGAAGCCCGTGGCCGCCGCCTTGGCCGAGCTGGACGGGGAGGAGCGCCTCGTCCTCATCGACGACACGGGCATGGCCTTCGCCGCGACCGATCCCTCGAAGGAACCGGAGGGCGTGGAAAATCTGCCCCTCGTCTCCGGCATTCGCTTCGAGGGCTTCAGGCCGGGCACGAAGCTTCCGGACGATCTCGCGCCCTTCTTCGCCTCGCTCGGCGAGATCGAACGGGAAGACGGGGCGCTGCTGTCTGCCTTCTCGGAGATCCGCCTGGTCAAGCCCCGCTTCGGCGAGACCGAACTCGTGCTCTATCCCGTCCACTACCGGATTCCTGTGCGCGCAGCCGCCGTCTTGAACGCCTCGACCCTGCGCTCTATCATACTCGTCCTCGATGTCCTCGGGAGCCGCGGCCTGGGCGCCTCGGTGGCCGAGATCGATTTCAGGACGGGCACGGTGGTGTATCGCAGCAAGGAGGGACAGTCTGGCTGACAATCTGATAGTCGGACTCGACGTGGGCACGGCCAATACCCGCGCCGTCGTCGGGGAATACAACGAAAGCGGGGTGCTCGAGATCATCGGCGTCGGCGTGGCTCCGTCCACGGGCCTTCGGCGCGGCGTCGTCGTCAACATCGAGTCGACCCTCGCCTCCGTATCGGCGGCTGTCGAGGCGGCCGAGCTCATGTCGGGGCGCGAAGCCAAGGAGTGCTTCGTCGGCGTGGCCGGCGCCAATGTCGAGGGGATCAACTCGCGCGGCGTGGTGGCGGTGACCGGCAGGGGCCGCGAGATCACCCGCGAGGACATCGACCGGGTCATCGAGGCCGCGCGGGCCGTCGTGATACCCATGGACCGCGAAGTGCTCCACGTCATCCCGCAGACCTTCATCATCGACGACCAGAAGGGCATCCGGAATCCGCTGGACATGATCGGGGTCAGGCTCGAGGCCGAGGTCCACATCATCACGGGCTCGGTGACGACCGCGCAGAACCTCGTCAAGTGCGTCAACCGCGCCGGCTTCAAGGTCGAGCGCCTCGTCCTGCAGAGCCTCGCGGCCGCGAGGGCCGTGCTCAACTCGGACGAGAAGGAGCTCGGCTGCCTCCTCGTCGACCTGGGGGCGGGCACCACCGACTTCCTCGTCTACGCCGACGGGGCGCCCTACTACACGAGCGTCGTGCCCATCGGCGGCTCCCAGGTGACCAACGACATCTCCATCATGGCGAGCATCCCGATGGACGCGGCCGAGCGCTTAAAGCGCGAGGCGGCCTCCGCCTGGATGGAGGGCGTCGACCCCTCCGAGACCGTGTTCGTGCCCGGCGTGGGCGCGCGCTCTCCCGAGGAGAAGTCGAGGCGCTGGCTCTGCTCGATAGTCCAGCCGCGCATGGAGGAGACCTTCCACATGGTGCGCGAGCGTATCGAGAAGATGGGGCACTGGCGGCACATCAAGGGCGGGGTGGTGCTCACGGGGGGCGGCGCGCTCATGCACGGCGCGCCTGAGCTCGCTTCGGAGATTTTCCAGATGCCCGTCCGCGTGGGCAACCCGATCAGCCTCGGGGGCCTCGTGGACGAGTACCGGAGCCCCCTGTACGCCACGGGCGTGGGCCTCGTGCTCCTCGGGGCCGAGTCGGTGCAGCCCGAGCTCAGGCAGACTTCGCGGACGGGCGAGAGGGCCGGCAAGGGGAAGCCGGCCGTGCTCGGTCGTCTCGCCGACTGGTTCAAGAACGGATTTTTCTGAGAGCCGCGTTTCGGGGACCGCTTCCGCGGATGCCTGGGGCATCTCGAAGAAGTTCCGCGCGGGAGGATCGATAGGAAGTAAAGGGGAGGGGAACATGACTATCGAGATGGTGGAGGAGAAGGGCGTGAGTCCCACGGTCATAAAGGTGATCGGGGCGGGCGGCGGCGGTTCGAACGCCGTCAATCGGATGATCGCCGCGGGGCTCAGGAACGTCCAGTTCATCGTCGCGAACACGGACATCCAGGCCCTCAACCTGTCGAGAGCCGAGACGAGACTCGGCCTCGGCGCCAAGGTGACGCACGGCCTCGGGGCCGGCGGCAAGCCCGAGGTGGGCGAGAAGGCCGCCCTCGAGGACAAGGAAGCCATCGCCCAGGCGCTGCGCGGGGCCGACATGGTCTTCGTCACCGCGGGCATGGGGGGCGGCACCGGCACCGGCGCGGCTCCGGTCATAGCCCAGGTGGCGCGCGAGCTGGGCGCCCTCACGGTCGGCGTCGTCACGAAGCCCTTCGATTTCGAGGGCAAGGTCAAGGCCAGGCTCGCCGAGGAGGGCATCGAGAAGCTCCGCCAGGCGGTCGACACCCTCATCGTCATCCCGAACCAGCACCTCCTGAAGGTGGTGGAGCGCAGCACGCCGATCAAGCAGGCTTTCCAGCTCGCCGACGACGTGCTCCGCCAGGGCGTGCAGGGCATCTCGGACCTCATCACCATCCCCGGCGAGATCAACATCGACTTCGCCGACGTGCGCACGGTCATGTCGGGCCAGGGCGACGCCATCATGGGCATCGGTGCGGCCTCGGGCGACAACCGAGCGGTCGAGGCGGCGAGCAAGGCGGTGAACAATCCCCTGCTCGAGGACGCCCGCATCGAAGGGGCCCGGAACATCCTCGTCAACGTCTCCGGCGGGGAAAACCTCTCCCTCACCGAGTACGAGGAGATCGTCAATCTCATCACCGAGAGCGCGGACGCCGAGGCGCTCGTCATTCCCGGCATCGTCTACGACGCCTCGCTCGGCGACGAGGTGCGGGTCACCGTCATCGCGACGGGCTTCAGGCGCGCGGCCGAGGCTGCCGCCGAGAAGCCCGGCGCCTCCCGCGTCGAGTCGCGCCGGGGGCTCGAGGACTACCTCTCGACGGACGAATGGAAGCGCATCACCGAGAGTCCCGCGGCCGCGCGGAACAAGCAATATCTGCTCGGGCGCAACGAGGACGAGAGCGAGCTCGACATCCCCGCGGTGCTCCGCGATCGGCGCTTCGCCGGCGAGACGAACGAGGCCTGAGCGTGGAGGATCTGGCGGGACGCTTCCGCGCCTACCTGCTCGCGGCGCGGAGCCGGTCGCCCCTGACGGCCGAGGTCTACCTCCGCGAGGCCTCCCTGCTCGTGAACTGGCTCGACGGGCGCGGGCTTTCGGTCGAGGTCGCCTCGAGCGCCGATCTGCTCGGCTACCTGGTCTGGCGCCAGGGGGGCGGCGAGGGCCCCGGAAATCTGTCCCGCAGGACGATGGCGCGGGTCGTCTCCAGCGTCCACGCCCTGTACAAGTTCCTGCGCCTCGAGGGGCTCAGGGCCGACGATCCCAGCGGGCTCATCGAGACTCCCAAGCAGAGCCGCAGCCTGCCCGAGGTGCTCGCCCTGGACGAGGTCGAGAGGTTCCTGGCCACGATAAACGTCGACTCGCCCCGGGGACTCCGCGACCGGGCTCTCTTCGAACTCATCTATTCCTGCGGCCTGCGCATCTCGGAGGCCTCCTTGCTGACCTTCGACCAGCTTTATCTCGAAGAGCGGGTGATCCGCGTCGTCGGCAAGCGGCGCAAGGAGCGGCTGGTGCCCTTCGGCGAGGAGGCGGCCTATTGGCTCCGCCGCTACCTCGAGGAGGCGCGCCCCCAGATCGAAAAGCGGCGCCGCTCGGACAAGGTTTTCCTGAATCAGGCGGGCTCGGGCATTTCCCGCAAGGGAATCTGGAAGCGTTTCGACGGCTTGAGGGAGGCCTCGGGCGTGGACGCCAAGGTCCATACCTTCAGGCACAGTTTCGCCACGCATCTCCTGGCGGGAGGGGCCGACCTCCGGACCGTGCAGGAGCTTTTGGGCCATTCGGACATCTCGACGACGCAGATCTACACCCATATCGACGCCGAGTCGCTTCAGGATTATCACCGGGAATACTTTCCGAGGAAATAGAAGCCGGCAATCGCCGCGCAATCTTCGCCGCGTAGAAGGGGAAAGGAGGAAGGCGATGACAGACTCAAGAACGCGGCTCCTCGCGCTCGCCCTGCAGCGCGCCTCGTTTCTCCACGCGGCGGAAAAGCTAAAGCTGTGGGATATCGTTGACGATGCGGCCTCGCTCTCGGTACTTTCCCTACGAGACCTCGAAGCCGCGCTGGGCAGGCGGCTCGAGTCCGGGCGCTGGAATCCCGCTTCCCTGCTCGCTCAAGCCGAGGCCGACGCCCTCCTCCTCGAGCGGATAGGCGCCCGGTTCGTCTGCTATGACGAAAGCGAGTATCCGCCGCTCCTGCGGGAGACGGCCCAGCCGCCCTTCGGACTCTATGTCCGCGGGCCCATGCTCAGGCCGGACAGAGCGGCCGTATCGATCGTGGGAACGAGGCTGCCCACCGGGCGCGGCCTCGAGACCGCCCGCCGCCTCGCCCGTGAATTTTCCCGAGCCGGGGTGACCGTCGTCTCGGGCCTGGCCCGCGGCATAGACGGGGCGGCGCACCGCGGGGCGCTGGATGCCGCCGCCGGGAGCGGCCGCGCGCGCTCGGCTTCGGGCGGAGACGCGGGCCGCTCGGCAGGCCCGGCCGGGGGATTCGGCGGAGCCGGCTCGGCCAGGGTAGCAGGCTCGACCTGCGCCGCAGGCTTGACCTGCGCGGTGTTGCCCTGCGGCATAGACGCGGTCTATCCGCCTTCGAACCGCAATCTCGCGGCCGCCATACTCGACTCAGGCGGCCTTCTGCTTTCCGAGTATCCGCCGGGCACGGACATTCAGAAGTATCGCTTTCCCGAGCGCAACCGGATCATCGCCGGGGTGGCCCGGGCCTGCGTCGTGGTTGAGGCCCCCCTCGGCTCGGGCGCGCTCATCACCGCGACCGAGGCGCTCGGCGAGGGGCGCGATCTGTGGGTGGCGGCCGCCTGTCTGGGCGGAAGCCGGAGCGGCGGCATCGATCGATTGGCCTCCGAGGGCGCCCCGCTCATCGGAACGGCCGGCGACATGCTGAGCGACTGGGGCTTGGCGCTCCCCGAGCGGCCCGAGGCCCGGGACGAGCCGCTCCGGGCCTGGACCCCGGCTCTCGGCGCCGGCGCTTCCGGCGCCGAATGCCCCTCCGCGGACGAAGGGCGGCGCCTCGCCGAGTCCTTGGGCGCCGAACTCGGCCTCGGCACTAGAGAAAACCCCGCCGGGCCGGCGGCCGATACGAGGTCGAGACCCGGCGCGGGGCCGAGGTCCGGCAGACTGGACTTGCGCGAACGAGCTTGGACGGCAGAGGAGTAGTGCACCATGGCAGAGCGAACGGCTCAATCGAAACGACCAGCCTCCGCGGGCGCCGCGGACGAGCAGACAAGCTCGTCCAAGCCCGCGGCCGCGCCCACGACAGTCCCGAAGGCGAAGACGAGCGCGAAGGCAAAGGCGAAGCCGAAGCCCAAGGCCAAGGAAAAGCCCAAGGGCATCCTCGTGGTGGTGGAGTCGCCCGCGAAGGCCAAGACGATCGAAAAGTACCTCGGATCGAAATACACCGTGCTCGCCTCGATGGGCCATCTCATCGACCTGCCCAAGTCGCGCATCGGCATCGACGTCGAGGGCGACTTCGAGCCCGAGTACCTCACCATCCGGGGCAAGGCCAAGCTCCTGAAGGAGCTGCAGAAGGCCGCCAAGAAATCCAGCCTCGTCCTCCTGGCATCTGATAACGACCGCGAAGGCGAGGCCATCTCCTACCATATCCGCAAGGCTCTCCTGTCGAAGGAAGCCTCCGTCCCGATGGAGCGGATCGTCTTCAACGAGATCACGCCGCAGGCCATCCGCGACGCGGTCAAGAATCCCCGCGAGATCGACGAGACGAAGGTGAACGCCCAGAAGGCCCGCCGCGTCCTCGACCGGCTCGTGGGCTACAATCTCTCGCCCCTGCTCTGGAAGAAGGTCAAGAACGGGCTTTCGGCGGGGCGGGTGCAGTCGGTCGCCCTCCGCCTCATCTGCGACCGAGAGAAAGAGGTCGAGACCTTCCTGCCCGAGGAGTACTGGAGCCTCGAGGCGGATTTCCGCAAGGGCCGGGGCGCCTTCTCGGGCGAGCTCGTCCTCTTCCGCGGAGCCAAGCCGGAGCTCAAGGGCGAGGCCGGCGCCTCGGAGGTGATCGCCGCCGTCGAAGGGAAAAAGGCGGTCGTGGGCGAGGTCCGGGAGACGGAAAGAAGCATGAAGCCCAAGCCGCCCTTCACCACCTCCAAGCTCCAGCAGACCGCGGCCAACCGGCTGGGGTATACGAGCAAGAAGACCATGCAGATCGCCCAGCAGCTCTACGAGGGCGTCAATGTCGGCTCGACCCGCATAGGTCTCATCACCTACATGCGCACGGACTCCACGCGCATCTCCGAGACGGCCATCGCGGAGGTGCGGGGCTATATCGGAGAGAAGTACCCGGCCGAGCTGCCCGAATCGCCCAACGTCTACGTGACCGACGGCAAGGCCCAGGACGCCCACGAGGCCATCCGCCCCACCATCGTCGCCTACGATCCCGACTCGCTCAAGGACCATCTGACGCGCGACCAGCTGCGGCTCTATGCCCTCGTCTGGGAGCGCTTCGTCGCCAGCCAGATGACGGGGGCCAAGATCCGCTCGACGAGCTCGGACATCGTCGTGGGCGACGCGACCTTCCGCGTCGGCTCGTCGCACATCGTCGAGCAGGGCTTCTACAAGGTCGTCAAGCTCGGCGCGTCGAAAGAGGACCGGGCCTCGGGCGGCGCCGAGGGCGGCAGTGTCCCCGAGCTCCGTCCGGGCGAGGATCTCAAGATCGAGCGCTTCCGGCCCGAGCAGCACTTCACCCAGGGCCCCTCGCGCTTCACCGACGCCTCGATCATCCGGGCGATGGAGGAGCAGGGCATCGGCCGCCCCTCCACCTACGCGCCCACCATCTCGGTCCTCCTGGAGCGCTACTACGTCACCCGTGAGAACCGCCAGCTCGCGCCGACGACCCTCGGCCGCATGATCAGCGACATTCTCGTCGAATCCTTCCCCCAGGTGGTCAACGTGAGTTTCACCGCCGGCATGGAGGCCGGCCTCGACGAGGTCGAGGACGCCAAGACCGACTGGGTGCGCATGATCCGGACCTTCTACAGCCCCTTCAAGCTGCGGGTCGACGAAGTGATGGAGAAGCTCCAGTCCTACCGCGGCAGGCTCGACGAGCCGACCGACATCGTCTGCGACAAGTGCGGCCGTCCCATGGTCAAGAAGCTCGGCCGCTTCGGCTTCTTCCTGGCCTGCACCGGCTTTCCCGAATGCCGCAACACCCGCTCCATTCCGCTCGCGAAGTGCCCGCGCTGCGGGACCGGCGACATAGTCGCCCGCAGGCGCGCCAACGGCAGGGGAAGGGAGTTCTACGGCTGCAGCCGCTACCCCGACTGCGATTTCATCACCTACTCGAAGCCCACGGGCTCGAATTGCCCCAAGTGCGGCTGGTTCCTCGTCGAGAAGTACGACAAGAAATCCGGGAGCCACAAGGCCTGCATCAACCCGGACTGCGACTACCTGCACACGCACGAGGAGGAGGGCGAGCGTGGACCGGAGGATTGAGGAGCACCTCGCCTACCTGTCCGCGGTCAGGGGTCTCTCCTCTCGCACCGTGCGCTCGTACCGCGAGGACCTCGAGCGCTTCGAGGCCTTCCTCTCCTCCGTCGGGGCGAACGTCGACGAGGTCGGCACGCGCGAGCTGCGCGCCTTCGCCGCCGAGCTCGTCTCGGAAGGCAAGGCGGCCTCCAGCGTCAACCGCGCCTTGTCGGCCGTGCGCGGCTATTACCGCTACCGGGTGCGCTTCGGCGCCCTGGCCGTGGACCCCTCGCGCGACCTCGAGTCCCTGAGCACGCGGCGGAACCTGCCGCGCTTCCTCTTCGAGGCCGACGCCGACGCCTTCATCTCGGGGGTGTCGGGCGACGATTTTCGCTCGGTCCGGGACCGGGCCATACTCGAGCTATTGTACTCGACCGGCTGCCGCGTCGGCGAGGCCGCGGGCCTCACCCTGGACCGGCTCGACCTCGCGGGCGGGACGGCCCGGGTCAGGGGCAAGGGATCGAAGGAGCGCATCGTGTTCCTGGCCCAGCCGGCCCGGAGCGCGCTGGCCGCCTACCTCGGCATGCGCGCCGCGCGCGTCGCGCGATCCGGGGCTCTGGCGCGGCGTCGCGGCCGGTCCGAGGGCGCGCGGTCCGAGGCGGGTCCAGGCGCCGAGCCCGTTTCGCCTACGGGGACCGCGCCCGGACCCGCCAGGCGGAATGCCGCCGCGGAAGCGCGCCCAGCGGGCGAGCGCTCCGAGGGCGAGTATCTTTTCATCAACGCGCGGGGCGGCAGGCTCACGGAGCGGGGCATCGAATGGCTCATCGAAGGCTACGCCGAGCGCGCCGGCCTTCACGCCAGAGTGACGCCGCACTCGTTCAGGCACAGCTTCGCGACCCACCTCGTGGGGCGGGGCGCGGACATACGGGTGGTCCAGGAGCTCCTGGGCCATTCGAGCGTGTCGACGACGCAGATCTATACGCACGTCGACATGGAACGGCTCAGGAAAGTCTACGATCAAGCCCACCCGCACGGTGGGCGAGGGAAGTGAGCGACATGAGGATCCGATCTACGACGGTGATCGCGGTGCGCCGCGACGGCAAGGTGGCGATGGCCGGAGACGGCCAGGTCACGATGGGCAACACGGTGATGAAGAGCAACGCGAAGAAAGTGCGCACGATCCTGGACGGCAAGATCCTCGTCGGTTTCGCGGGCGCCACCGCCGACGCCTTCACGCTCTTCGAGCATTTCGAGGCGAAGATCAAGGAATTCCAGGGCGACCTGACGCGAGCCGCGGTGGAGCTGGCCAAGGACTGGCGCACCGACAAGATGCTCCGCAAGCTCGAGGCCCTGCTCCTCGTGGCCGACGCGGAGAAGTCCCTCCTGCTCTCGGGCACGGGCGACGTGATCGAGCCCGCCGAGGACGTCATCGCCATCGGCTCGGGAGGGCCCTACGCCTACGCCGCGGCCCTGGCCTATCTCGACGGCACCCAGCTCACGGCCAAGGAGATCGCGACACGCAGCCTCGGCATCGCCTCGGGCATCTGCATCTACACGAACGACCGCGTGGTGGTGGAGGAGATCGGATGAGCGAAGACTTCGCGACGATGACCCCGCGGAAGATCGTCGAGGAGCTCGACCGCTACATCGTCGGGCAGCTCAAGGCCAAGCGGGCCGTGGCCGTGGCCCTGCGCAACCGCATGCGGCGCCAGCGCCTCCCCGAGGATATCCGCGACGAGATAGCCCCCAAGAACATCCTCATGATCGGTCCCACCGGCGTCGGCAAGACCGAGATCGCGCGCCGCCTGGCCAAGCTCTGCGGAGCCCCCTTCATCAAGGTCGAGGCCACGAAGTACACCGAGGTGGGCTACGTGGGCCGGGACGTCGAGTCCATGATCCGCGACCTCATGGCCTCCGGCGTGGCCATGGTCAAGACCGAGATGCAGGCGGGCGTCAAGGAGGAGGCCGAGCGCCGCGCCGAGGAGCGCCTCCTCGACCTCCTGCTGCCGGGCATCACCTCGGCCACCGAGCCCGTCGGCTCGACCCAGGCGACCTACATCCCCCTCGGCCCGGCGGGCGATGCGAAGGGCTCGGCCGGCGCGGACACCCGCGAGAAGTTCCGCGCTCTCCTGCGCGACGGCAAGCTCGACGGCCGGGAAGTCGAGATCACCGTGCAGGGCGGCGGACCCGCCATCGAGATCTTCTCGGGGAACCAGATGGAGGAGATGGAGGTCGCCCTGGGCGGGCTCGGAGGGCTCGGCAACATATTCGGCGGCAAGCGCAAGAAGAAGTCCGTCACCGTCGCGGAGGCCAGGCGGATACTCGCCGCCGAGGAGCTGGACAAGCTCGTCGACCCCGACCGGGCCGCCGAGGAGGCCCGGCACCGCGTCGAGCAGACCGGCATCGTCTTCATCGACGAGATCGACAAGATCGCCAACCGCGAAGGGCGGAGCTCCGCGGGAGTCGACGTCTCGCGCGAGGGCGTGCAGCGGGACATCCTCCCGATAGTCGAGGGTTCCACGGTCAACACCAAGTGGGGGCCGATCGATACGTCGCACATCCTCTTCATCGCGGCCGGAGCCTTCAACGTGTCGAAGCCCCAGGACCTCATCCCCGAGCTTCAGGGCCGCTTTCCCATCCGCGTCGAGCTGGAGGCCCTGTCCGGCAAGGACTTCGAGCGCATCCTCACCGAGCCCAAGAACGCCCTCATAACCCAGTACAGCATGCTGCTCTCGGCGGAGGGGGTCGAGCTGGAGTTCGCTCCCGAGGCCGTGTCGCGCATCGCGGAGATAGCGGCGGCGGCCAACGCGCACACGGAGAACATCGGCGCGAGGCGGCTCCAGACCGTCATGGAGCGGCTCCTGGAGGAGCTGTCCTTCGAGGCGCCGGACATGGCCGGGGTCAAGGTGACCGTCGACACGGCCTACGTGGACTCCCGCTTCAGGGACTTCGCCGAGCGCCAGGACCTGAGCAAGTACATACTGTGATAGGCCGAAAAGAATCGGACCGCGGAGGCAGGGAGTGAATGGAGAACGCGAAGGACGCTATGAGGAAAAAGGAGATGGCAGGATGAGAACGAATGAGAAGGGCGCGGCGGATTTCAGGATCGGCGCAGTCTCCATCGCGAATCCGATGGAGTCATCTCATTTTCCATCCACTTTTCCGACCTTCACGTCTCTTCCTCCGCGCCTTTGCGCCTTTGCGCGCTCTCCTTCTTCCATTTTACGTCTAGTAGTTTCTGCCTTTGAGCCTCCGCGCCTCTCTTTTCCGTCTCCTCTCACTTTCTCGTTTTCTTCTTTTCGGCCCGCCCCGGCCCCGGCTTCGGCCCCGGCCCCGGCTTCGGTTTTGCCTAATCTGAGGGCTCCGAAAGCCGAAAATATACCAAGGAAGGGGGACCCCGAGGGGTTCGAAGCCTTCCTAGGAGCGAAGTGAATGTTCGAAGGAACGTCGTTCGGAAGAACGGTCGATCTCCTGCAGCGGTCCATGGACGTGGCCACGCTGCGCCGGCAGGTCATAGCGGACAATATCGCGAACGCCGATGTGCCGAATTTCAAGCGTTCGGTGATCAATTTCGAGTCCTCGCTCCAGAGCGCGCTCGAATCGACCCAGGATCGCCCGGCGCTCATGCTCGCGACGGACAATCCCCGCCACATATCGAATTATCAGCCGGTGGATTACCGGACCGTGCAGCCGCGCCGGGTGCTCGACTACATGACCACGTCCAAGAACAACGGGAATAACGTGGATCCCGAGGAGGAACTCATGGCCTCGGTGCAGAACCAGCTCATGTACACCCTCCAGGCCCAGGCGGTGAGCTACGAATTCGGCCAGGTCAACCTGGTCCTGAGGTAGGAGGCATAGGACATGGGACTTTTCACCTCCATAGATATCGCCAGCTCGGGCATGACGGCCGAGCGCCTGCGCTCCGACGTCATCGCCAACAACATAGCCAACGTCAGCACGACGAGGACCCCCGAGGGCGGCCCTTTCCAGCGCAGCCGCGTCATCCTGGCTCCGCGCGTCGACCAGCCTTTCTACCGGACCCCCTTCGTGCCCGGCCAGCTCGATGACGGGGCGGGGCGGGGCGTGCGCGTCGTCGAGATCGAGAAGGACACCTCGCCGCCGCGGCTCGTCTACGATCCCACCCATCCCGACGCGATCAAGACCGGCCCCAAGGCCGGCTACGTCGAGATGCCCAACGTCAACATAGTCACCGAGATGGTCGATCTCATCGCGGCTTCGCGCGCCTACGAAGCCAACGCGGCCATCGTCAACGGTTCCAAGGCGATGTTCATGAAGGCGCTCGATATCGGGAGGTAGTGTATGGCGATCGATCTTGCACAGCTTACGACACCGCTCCGGCCGGCGGATCCCCTGGGGGGCGGCGCTCCGGCTCGCCTTGCGCGCACCAATCCCATGCACTACACTGCCGATGGCCTCACGGGGCCCCTGACGCCTTCGGATTCCGTGGACGGCGCGGCCGGAGCCCGGGCCGGCGGTTCGGCGGCTTTCGAGAGTTCGCTCTTGAAGGCCATGGACGGGGTCAACGCCTCCCAGGTCAAGAGCGACGCCGCCGTGCAGAAGATGCTCGTCAATCCGAACACCGTCGACGTCCAGGACGTGACCATCGCCATGGCGGAGGCGAACATGTCGCTCAACATCGCCCGGACGATCCTGAGCCGCGTCGTCACCGCGTGGAGGGACGTGATCAATACGAGGTAACCTTTGGCCGGCCGCATCCGGCTGGGACGGGCGCCGAATGGGGAGGCGCCGGGACCGGGGGAATCCGGGTGCGGTCGACGGTTTCATAAGCGGACGTGAAGGTCCGCGCTGGGGGGGGACATGAACGATTGGCTGAAGAAACTTACGGAACAGGTCAGGGCGATGTGGGCCAAGTGGACTATCGCCCAGAAGCTCATCCTGACCGGCATCGTGCTGGCGGCAGTCATAGCCGTGGTGGTCCTGCTCCGCGTCTCGGCGGCGCCCACCATGGTCAAGATCCTCGGATCGCCCATCCGCTCCGACGACGAGATGCAGCTCATCACGAACAAGCTCGACGAGCGGGGCATCGCATACACCGTGGGCGACAACAAGATCATCTACGTCAAGGACGAGAAGACGGCCATGCGGGCCCGGGGCATCCTCATCCGCGACGACCTCATCCCGAAGGGGACCAATCCCTGGTCCATCTTCGACATGCAGAGCTGGACCACCACCGACTTCGAGCGCAACGTCAACCTGCGCCGGGCCATCGTGGCGCAGGTCACGAGGCACATCGAGGCCCTCGACGACGTCGACAAGGCCGATGTCAACATCGTGATGCCCGAGAAGCAGCTCTTCCAGGAGGACCAGAAGCCGGTCACCGCGAGCGTCATCCTCTATCCCAAGCCCGGCTCCGACATCACGACCAACCGCAAGAAGATCGAGGGAATCCAGAAGCTGCTCAAGTTCGCGGTCGAGGGGCTCACCGACGATAACATCGTCATCACCGACCAGAACGGCGTCATCCTCAACGATTTCTCCAACATGGCCGGCTTCGACCGGCTGCAGCAGACCAAGCAGGAACAGAAGCTCATCATGGACCTCGAGGCGCAGTACCGCGCCAAGGTGCTCACGGCGCTCCAGCAGATCTACACGCCCGACCGCGTGCGCGACCTCAACATCAAGATCGACATGGACATGTCGAAGAAGAACGTGAAGACCCAGGAGTACTTCCCGGTCACCATCAAGCCGCGCACTCCCCACTCGCCCTACGACGACTCGGTCGTCGTGCCCTCGATCACGCGCTCCAAGGTCGAGACGACGACCGAGTGGCAGGGCACGGGCTTCAATCCCGAGGGGCCGGCCGGCACCGAGGGCCAGACGCCGCCGGCGTACAAGGACCTCCAGAACTCCCAGGGCAAGATGACCCAGCACTCCCTCACGCAGAACAACGAGATCAACGTGCGCAACATCGACGAGGTGACCTCGCCCTCGATCCAGCGCATCACCGTTTCGGTGAACATCGACGGCCAGTGGCAGGAGAAATACGACCCCAAGGGCCGCCTCGTCATGCTTCCGCAGGGAGGCATCGACCGCCAGTACATTCCCATCCCCCCGGACCAGCTGAAGGAAGCCCAGGCGCTCATCGAGGACGCGGTGGGATACGACGCCGATCGGGGAGATTCGGTGACGGTCCAGAATATTCCCTTCGACCGTACGGCCCAGTTCTCCGCCGAGGACCAGCAGTACCTCCGCAAGGTGCAGCTCAACCAGATCATCCTCTACTCGCTCATCGGCCTGGCCGTGCTCATGATCGCCTTCATCGTCTTCCGCGTGGTGTCCCGCGAGCTCGAGCGCCGCCGGCGCATCATGGAGGAGAAGCGCGCCATCGAGCAGAGCATGCTGCGCGAGAACGCCATCCGTCAGGCGGAGGAGCAGAACATCGAAGTGTCCATGTCCGTCGAAGAGCGCAAGCGGCTCGAGCTCCAGGAACACGCCATCAACATGGCGAAGGAGCATCCCGAGGATGTCGCCCAGCTCATCCGGACCTGGATCCGGGAGGAATAGCCCATGGCACAGCAGGTGCAAGCGAGGGGAAAGGGCGCGGGGGCCGGGGCAGCGGCGCCCGCCAAGAAGTCCAAGGGCGTGAAGGACCTCGTAGGCAGCCAGAAGGCGGCCATCTTCCTCGTCACCCTCGGCTCGGAAATCTCGGCCGAGATCTTCAAGCACCTGCGCGAGGACGAGATCGAGAAGCTCACCTACGAGATCGCGCGCCTCGATACCATAGAGCCGGAACAGAAGGACGCCGTCCTCACCGAGTTCCAGGAGCTCATGATGGCCGCCGAGTTCATAACCTCGGGCGGCATCGACTACGCGCGCGAACTCCTCGAGAAGGCCCTCGGCTCCCAGCGGGCCATCGACATCATCAACCGCTTGACCACCTCCCTCCAGGTCAGGCCCTTCGACTTCATCCGGCGGACGGATCCCGCCCACCTCCTCAACTTCATCCAGACCGAGCACCCGCAGACCATCTCCCTCATCCTCGCCTACCTCGAGCCGGCCAAGGCCGCCTACATCCTCCAGAAGCTGCAGCACGACGTCCAGTCCGACGTCGCCAAGCGCATCGCGACCATGGACCGCACCTCGCCCGAGGTCCTGCGCGAGGTCGAGCGCGTGCTCGAAAAGAAACTGTCCACGCTCTCGAGCGAGGACTTCACCGCGGCGGGCGGCGTCGACTCCATCGTCGAGATCCTGAATCTCGTCGACCGCACCTCGGAGAAGGGCATCATCGAGGCTCTGGAAGAGGACTCGCCCGAACTCGCCGAGGACATCAAGAAGAAGATGTTCGTCTTCGAGGACATCGTCCTCCTGGACGACCGTTCCATCCAGAAGGTCCTGCGCGAGGTCGACGGCCAGGAGCTCGCCAAGGCGCTCAAGGGCGTCGACGGCGAGGTGCAGGAGAAGATCTTCAAGAACATGTCCAAGCGAGCCGCCACCATGCTCAAGGAAGATATGGAGTTCATGGGGCCCGTGCGCCTCAAGGACGTCGAGGAAGCCCAGCAGAAGATCGTCTCGATCATCCGTCACCTCGAGGAGACCGGCGAGATCATCATATCCCGTGGCGAGGGAGACGAGCTCGTCCAGTAGGGACCTCGTCCTCGAAGGGATCTCGTCCCGGTAGGGACCTCGTCCCGTTAGGGACGGTCAGCGGAGCGAAGGAAGTCTATGGCAAAAACCGTTTTTCGACCGAACGAGATAGTGAACCTCCAATCCGCGATGCTGCTCAACAAGCATCTCGGCTTGGAGATCGAGGCCGAGAGCGAAGCGCAGGAAGTCCAGGAGGCGCCCGAGTACCTCGGCCCGACCGCCGACGACCTCCGGCGCGAGGCCGAGTCCTTCAAGGCCGAGTGGGACAAGGAAAAGGAAGCTCTCGTCGCGGAGGCGAAGGCCGAGGCCGAGGCCATCGTCAAGGAAGCCGAGGCCGCGGCCTTCGAAGAGGTCAGGCGCAAGTCCAACCAGGCGCAGAAGATCCGGCAGGAAGCCGAGGAGGAGGCCGCGCGCATCGTCGGCGAGGCCGAGAAGCGCGTGGCCGAGCTCGAGGCCACGGCCAAATCCAGGATGGACGAGGCCGAGCGGGCGGCCGCCAAGCAGGGGCGCGAGGAGGGCCGGGAGGCGGGTTACACCGAGGGCAAGTCCGAGGTCGAGCGCCTCGTCGGCAGGCTCCACGTCATCCTCGATCGGGCCATGGACAAGCGGGCGGAGATCCTCGCCGAGACCGAGTCCCAGGTGGTCGAGCTCGTGCTCCTCGTGGCGCGCAAGGTGGTCAAGGTCATCTCCGATAACCAGAAGAGCGTCGTCGTGCAGAACATCGGCCAGGCGCTTCGCAAGCTCAAGACCAAGAGCGAGGTGATCGTCCGGGTCAACCTGGCCGACCTCCAGCTCGCCACCGAGCACATCAAGGACTTCGTGCAGATGACGGAGAACGCCAAGAAGATGACGGTCGTAGAGGACTCGACCGTGGACCGCGGCGGCTGCGTGATCGAGACCGACTTCGGCGAGATCGACGCCCGCATCTCGAGCCAGCTTCACGAGCTCGAGGAACGGATCCTCGACGTGGCCCCGATCAGGGCCCGCGGGAAGGTGCAGGGCTGACATGGAAGGCATGGCGAAGTACCTCGACGCGGTCGAGCGCACCGATCCGATAAAATACGTCGGCAAGGTCACCAAGGTCCTCGGCATCCTCGTCGAGAGCCGGGGGCCCCAGGCGGTCATCGGCGAGGTCTGCCAGATCCTCGTGCCCCGCCTCGGCAAGGCGGCCTACGCGGAAGTGGTGGGCCTGCGCGAGGACGCCGTCCAGCTCATGGCCTACGAAGGCCTCGAAGGCATCGAGGTCGGCTGCTCGGTCGTAGCGACCGGCGAGCTCCTGCAGGTTCCCGTCTCCGATCGCCTCCTCGGCCGGGTCCTGGACAGCATGGGACGCCCCGCCGACGGCAAGGGCGACATCTGGTCCGACCTCCGCTATCCCGCCGTGGCGCGGCCGCCCGACGCGCTGACGAGAAAGCGCATAACGCGCCGCGTGGTCACGGGCGTCCGCTCGATCGACGGCCTCCTGCCCCTCGGGCGGGGCCAGCGGATCGGCATCTTCGCCGGCTCCGGCGTCGGCAAGTCGACCATTCTCGGCAT
>JAJXZP010000203.1 GCA_021779995.1 bacterium
ATCGAGCTCATCCGCCGGACCGAGGGCGCCGAGTGCTTCGGCCTGACCTTCCCCCTCGTGATGACGAGCGACGGCAAGAAGATGGGCAAGACCGAGAAGGGGGCGCTCTTCCTCGACCCGGCCATGACCAGTCCCTACGACTTCTTCCAGTATTGGCGCAACGTCTCCGACGCCGACGTCGAGCGTTTCCTCCTCATGTTCACCTTCCTGCCCGCGGAGGACTGCCGCGAGCTCGGCCGGGCCAAGGACAACGCCATCAACGCCTCGAAGGAACGCCTGGCCTGGGAGGTCACGGCCCTCATCCACGGCAAGGATGAGGCGGACACGGCGCTCGCCGCGGCCAGGGCCGCCTTCGGCGCGGCCGGGGCCGCGGGCGGCGACATCGACCGCGTGCCCTCGAAGAGCATCGCGCGCGCGAGCCTGGCCGCGGGCATGGGCGTGCTCGACCTCTTCCTCTACTCGGGGCTGGTGCCCTCCAAGAGCGAGGCGCGCCGCCTGGTTCAGCAGGGCGGGGCCGTGGTCGGCGAGCGCCGCATCGACGACGAGAAGACCCTCGTCGACCTCGACTGGCTCGACTCGGAGGGCGCCCTCATGCTGCGCGCGGGCAAGAAGCGGGTGTTCCGCCTGAAGGCGGAATAGGCGGATGATGCCGCTGTCATGACGCGAAGCGAGTTCCAGGCCGAGCTGGGCGGCATCCTGCGCCTTCTGCGCGAGCATTCCTTCCTCGCCTATTCGCCCTCGGGACGGCGCGAGTACGAGCAGAAGCTGCGGACCTGCGCGGACTATTTCGCCTATCTCGTCTTCCGCAAGACCGGCGTGCCCGTGCGAGCCCTGCCGGGAATCGTGGCCATCGAGTCGGTGCGCGAGGCGACCTACGGCGCGGGGCGGACCCTGGCGGCGCGGGCGGGCAAGCGCGCCCGCGCGATGGCCTCGAAGGCGACCGGACTCGACAGGCAGTACTACGCCGAATGCGCGGCGGTCTGGGAGCGCGCCGCGGCCAAGCTGGCCGAGCCCGACCGCGACTGAGCCGGCCGCGACTGAGCCGGCCGCGGCTGAGCCGACCGCGGCTGAGCCGACCGCGACTGAGCCCGACCGCGACTGAGCCCGACCGCGACTGAGCCCGACCGCGACTGAGCCCGACCGCGACTGAGCCCGACCGCGACTGAGCCCGACCGCGGCGGCCTCGACTACATCTCGGCGATCATGTGGCCCCGATAGTAGCCGTCCCGCAGCTCTGACACGCCCTTGTCGACGAGATAGTCGTCGAAGCTCATGTACTTGTCGATGACGCCGCCGGGGCAGATCTCGACGATGCGGTTGGCTATCGAGGTGATGAACTCGTGGTCGTGGCTCGTGAACAGGAGCACGCCCGGGAACTCGACGAGTCCGTCGTTCAAGGCCGTGATCGCCTCGAGGTCGAGGTGATTGGTCGGCTCGTCGAGAATGAGGCAATTGGCGCCGGAGAGCATGAGCTTGGACAGGACGCAGCGCACCTTCTCGCCGCCCGAGAGGACGCGCACCGGCTTCAAGGCCTCGTCGCCGGAGAACAGCATCCGCCCGAGAAAGGATCGGATGTAGGTCTCGTCGTCGGAGTTCGTGTATTGCTTGAGCCAGTCGGTGATCGACAGATCGGTGTCGAAGAGCCGGGTGTTGTCGTTCGGGAAGTAGGACCAGGTGATCGTCTGGCCCCAGGAGACCTCGCCGGAGTCCGCGCTCTCCTCTCCGGTGACGATCTGGAACAGGGTCGTCTTGGCCAGGTGCTCCCGGCCCACGAAGGCTATCTTGTCGTCCCGGTTGACGGTGAGGTCGAAGCCGCGCAGCACGCCCTGGCCCTCGATGCTCTTCACGAGAGCCGCGACCTTGAGCACGTTGTTGCCCACGTCCCGGTCGGGCTTGAAGCCCACGTAGGGAAAGCGCCGGCTCGAGGGGACGTAGTCGCCGAACTCGAGCTTCTCGAGGATCTTCTTGCGCGAGGTGGCCTGCTTGCTCTTGGACGCGTTCGACGAGAAGCGCTGGATGAACTCCTTGAGGTCCTTCATCTTGTCCTCGCGGCGCTTCTTGTCGTCCTTCTGCTGCTGCACGAGGATGCGGTTCATGCGATACCAGAAATCGTAGTTGCCCGCGTACATCCGCACCCGTCCGAAGTCGATGTCGCAGGTGTGGGTGCAGACCGCGTTGAGGAAATGGCGGTCGTGGGACACGACGATGACGATGTTCGGGAACTCGATGAGGAATTCCTCGAGCCAGGAGATCGACTCCAGGTCGAGGCCGTTGGTCGGCTCGTCGAGGAGGAGGATATCCGGGGTGCCGAACAGGGCTTGCGCGAGCAGGACCCGCACCTTGACGCCCTCGTCCACCTCGCGCATGAGCTTCTCGTGGTGAGCCTCCGGCACGCCCAGCCCCGACATGAGGATGCCCGCCTGGGCCTCGGCCTCCCAGCCGCCGAGCTCCGCGAACTCGGCCTCGAGCTCGCTCGCCCGCAGCCCGTCCGCCTCGGTGAAGTCGGCCTTCTCGTAGAGCGTCTCGCGCTCCCGCATCACGGCGAAGAGCTTGGGCCAGCCCATGATGACCGTGTCGAGGACCCGCAGCTCCTCGTAGGCGAAGTGATCCTGCTGCAGCAGGGCCACGCGCTTGCCCGTGCCGATGACTATCTCGCCCTTGTCGGCCTTGAGCTGTCCGGAAAGCAGGCTGAGAAAGGTGGTTTTCCCCGCCCCGTTGGCGCCGATGATGCCGTAGCAATTGCCTGGGGTGAATTTGAGGTTGACGTCCTTGAACAGGACTCGCTCGCCGAAGGCGAGCGCGAGGTCGGTTACGCTTATCACTGTGCCGTCTTTTTCGCAGAAAACGGCGAAATGTGCAAGTGGGACGCGGCCGCCGCGAACAGGCGCACGCTACCGGGGATTCGGGCGCCACCCACAGCTTGATACTCCCCAGCCGTCGTGCTAGCGTCGGGCCATGGATCCCGCTTCGAACGCTCCGCTTTCCGCGCTTCCCGAATTGCTCCTCCCGGCCGGGAGCTTCGAGTCGGCCCTGGCGGCGATCGAAGGCGGAGCCGACGCTCTCTACTTCGGCTTCGCCGATTTCTCCGCCCGCAAGCAGGCGCGCAACCTCGACCGCCTGGAGTACCGCCGCCTCCTGCGGCATGCGGGCGAGCGCGGGGTCAAGCTCTACGCCGCGCTCAATACGGTGCTGCTCGAACGGGAGCTGGAGCAGGTCGCCGGACTCCTGGTATTCCTGTCGCGTTTCCCGCCCGACGCGATCATCGTCCAGGACTGGGGCCTGGCCCGTCTGGCGCGCGAGCGCTTCCCCGCCCTCGTCCTCCACGCCTCGACGCAGATGGCCGTCCGGACCCCGCAGGCCGCGCGCCTGGCGGCTCGTCTCGGCATCCGCCGCGTGGTGCTCCCGCGCGAGTCATCCCTCGCCGACCTTCGGCGTTTCACCGACGAGGTTCCCGAGCTCGAGTTCGAGGTCTTCGTCCATGGCGCGCTCTGCTATTCCTTCTCCGGCCTCTGCCTCGCCTCGGGCCTCCTCGTGGGTCGCTCCGGCAACCGCGGCGAGTGCGCCCAAGTCTGCCGCTCGCGCTACGAATGGGAGGCCTCCTCTGGAATGCCGGCGTATCCCTTCTCCTGCCGCGACCTCAATCTGACGCGGCGCCTGGAGGCTCTCGCCCGGGCCGGCGCGGCGAGTTTCAAGGTCGAGGGCAGGATGAAGGCCCCCGAGTACGGCTTTGCCGTGGCCCGGCTCTATCGCGGAATCCTGGACAGGCTGAAGGGCGCGATCGTCTCCGACGAAGAGCTGGCCGCCCGCGCGGCGGCGGCCGACCTCGCCTTCGCGCGTTCGCCGACCGAGGCCTGGTTTTCGGCGCGGGGAGGGGAGAAGCTCATCGATCCGGTATTCCCGGGCCATCGCGGTGTCCACGCGGGAAAAATCCTCGCCCTGCGCGGCGGCTCGATCGTCGCGGACATCTAGACGAGTCTCGGCCTGCGCGACGGCGTCATGCTGTTCGAAAACGGCGATCCTTCGCGGCCTCTGGCCTTCCCCGTGACGGGACTTCGTGACGAGCGCACGGGCCGCGAGCTCGGCCTAGCCCGCGCGGGAAGCCGAGTGGAGCTGGATTGCCGCGGCTCGCCCCAGGTCGGCGGAGAGCTGCGGAGAATCTCCGCGCGCGAGCTGGACCGCCGCCAGATCAGCCCCGAAGAGTATCCTCCGCGGCTCCAGGAAATCGCCGCGACGCTCGTTTTCGAACGCGGTTCGCTCGGACTCCTTCTTAAGAGCCCCCTCTTCCCCGGCGATCGCTCCGCGGCGCTACGCCTCGAGGCCGGCGAGACGCTGCCTCTCCAGCGCGCGAAACGCCCGGGCGGCTTCCTCGAGGCGCTGAAGGTATTCGAGGAAGCCGGCGACGGCGACTTCGCTCTCGCGCCGCGCTTCGCAGACGGCGCCGTGGTCGAAGTATCCGCCGATAAAGGGACCGTGCTGCTCGCTCCCGGCGATATCTTCATCCCGCCCTCGATTCTCAAGCGCGAGAAGAACCGTCTGTACGCCGAGGCCCGGCGCCTCCTCGCGATCCGGTGCGAGGAGCTCGCGGCGGCCGCCCTTGGCCCCGTCGATGCCGACCGGCGCGATCGTGCCGCCGCCCTCGACCCCGCCGCTTCCGGGCTGGGATCTCGGCGCGCCTCCAGTCGCGCGCTGCCGCGAATCCCGCCCAGGTCCTCCCTCGTTTTCCCGGTCGAGGGCTTGAGCTCCGGCATGCCGTTCGCCACGCCGCGGCTCCTGCGCGAAGGCGCCCCCCTGCCCCGCGCGGAAGGGAGGCTATGGCTCCCCCTCGCTCCCCTCGTCCGCGACGACGCGGAATACGAGGAGGCGGCTCTTCAGCGGATCGCGGCCGTCCTCGATGCGGGCGAACCGATCACCGTCGGCCTCGACGCCCTGCACCATCTCGCCCTGGCCGAGCGCATCGTCGAGAGATTTTCCGGACCTGGCCGGGAGATCGAACGGCTCCTCTTCTACATCGATATCCACCTGTACGCCGCCAACCACTTCGCGCTCGAGTCTTTCGCCTCTTTGCCCTGGCTCGCCGAACGACTCGACTTCGCCTATTTCTATCTCGAGGCCGCGAAGGAGGAGCTGCAGCCCCTTCGCGCCGCGCTCGGCGAGGGCGGGCTCCCCCTGGGCCTCGTCGATCCCGCGTTCTCCCCCCCCTTGTTCCTGAGTTCGGGCTGCCTGCGCAAACACCACGTCGAGGGCGGCTTCTGCCCCGCCGACTGCGATCGCCGCTGGCGAGGCCGGCTCCGCGATCGCGAGCGGAGCTATGTCGCCCTGGTGGACGACTGCGTCAGCATGCTTTTCCGTGTATAATCTTCCAATGGATCGAATCGTCGAGCTTTCCCTCGCGCACGATCACCATTCCCATGTCAGCCTCTACGCGGCCATGGATGGCGTTCCCGATATTTCCTCCCTGGACGCCGCTCAGGCGACGGCGCTTCTCGCCGCGCTCCCGGGCGATAGCCTGAGCCTGGTCAAAGGCTGGCGCAGCGACAGGCTCGACCTCGGGCCGGCCGTCCTGGAAAAACTGCCTCCCGTGCTCATCGTCAACTCGAGCCTGCACGGCTTCGCCCTTTCGCCCTCGGCCCGCCCCTTCGCCGAGCGGCTCTGGCCCGAGTTGGCCGGGCACGGCGACGATCGGCAGTGGGGCGAGCTTCACCTTCCCGACCTTTTCGTCTTCTATACGCGGCTCGCCGGACTCGATAGCGAGAAGCTCGCGCGCTTCATGGCCGGCATGGCGGCCCTCGGCATCCATTCCCTCGAAGACATGACGATCTCCGGAGCCGAGGCGCTTCGGGCCTTCGCCGAGGCGGGGCTCGGCGATCGCGTCCGATCCTGGGCGACGCCGAAGGTCTTCGCATCCCTCTCCAGAAACGATCGGGCGCGCTGCGAGGGGGTCAAGATATTCCTCGACGGCTCGCTCGGGGCCCGCAGCGCGGCCCTCGACGAGGGCTTCCTCGACGGCTCCCAGGCTGCCCTGCTTTACGGCGACGAGGAGCTCCTCGCCCTTCTCGCGGCTCTGGCGGCCGAGAGAACAGGCTTGTCCGTGCACGCCATCGGCCACCGGGCCATCGAGCAGATCCTGGGCGCCCTCCGCACGCTGCGCCGTGAGGGGCTCGAGTTCGAAACGGTGCGACTTGAGCATGTGCAGTTTATTTCACAGGAGCAGGGACGAGCGGCGCGCGATCTCGGCCTCGTGCTTTCCATGCAGCCCAATTTCAGCATGGATTCCGAGCTTTATGCCGACAGACTCCGCGAGCGCCACCGCGTCGAGAATAATCCCTTCAGAATGCTCATCGACCGGCTCGGTTTCCGTCCCGGCCTCGACCTGGTCTTCGGCTCCGACGGCATGCCGCACGGCATACCCGAAGCCCTGCGCTGGTCGCTTTTCCCTCCCCACGAAGGCCAGGTTCTCGGCCTCGACGAGTTCGTCGCGGGGTCGAAAGCGCCGAACGATTCGACGCAGCCCGTCGTATCTCTCAGATACCGCATAGACTCGCGATCGCGCAGCGTCGAGGCGCTGGAAAGCTAGGCGGCGATGAGCGTCGATTGCAGGCGGCCTCCATCTTTCGTTGCGAGCTTCGCTGCATTATACTTGCTGGTATGCGGCTCCTGATCCTATCGGACCTTCATGGCGCGGTCGAAGCTCTGGCCGAGCTCGACCAGAGCATGAGGTCCGCCGACCTCATCCTGATAGCCGGCGATCTGACCGATTTTGGAGGATCGAAGGAGCTGCGCGCCCTGCTGGATGTGCTCGGGCCCTTCCGCTCCAAGATGGCAGCCGTGCCCGGGAACTGCGACCGTCGAGGAGCCCGAGAGCTCCTCGAGCAGGAGGGGCTTTCGGCCGACGGCCGGCTTCTCGACACGGGCGGCGCCCTGGTCGCCGGGTCGGGCGGGGGCATTCTGCACACCGGCCTCACCCCCTACGAGCGCCGCGACGAAGAACTCGGCGCTTCTCTCGAGACTGCCTTGGCGAATCGTCCTGGCGGCGCTTCGAAGGGCCGTCCGCTCATCGTGCTCAGCCATACGCCGCCGCGCGATTCTGGCGCCGACAACCGGCACGGCAGCGCTCTCGGGTCGAGGCGCTACAAGGATATTCTGGAGAAGGAGCGGCCGCCGCTTTGGGCCTGCGGGCACATTCACGAATCCCGGTCCTCAGCTCGCCGCGGAGCCACCTTGGTCGTCAATCCGGGGGCGTTCAAGGAAGGATTTTTCGCCACCGTGGAGCTTCGGGAATCGAGCGGGGAGCTCTGGCATGCCGATGCCGAACTCGGCCGCATCTGAGAGGGCCTGTCGCCGCGCGCGAGCTCAATATGCCGATAGTATGGGAATCAGTGAGGACGTGAAATGACCGTGACCGGCAGCTCTAGTCTCTTGAAGCGGGCATCTCAGCTGAGGGCTCAAGACGACTCCTACAGTTTCGGGTCCGGATTCGAGTCGGCCGGCGAAGCCGATGGAATCACCGCCGAGGATCGCCGCGAGATACTCCAGGCCATCGAAAAGGTCGCCACCGGCAATCGAATCACGGTCGGCCCCGAATCGATGGCCCTCCGCCCGCTCCGCAAGGGATTCGTGTTCCCCCTCGTCGTCAATCTCCTCGCCGCTTCCCTGACCGTAGGCATACTCTTCGGCCTTTCCTATCTTTTCCGCCAGCGCGATCGGAGCATCGAGGCGGGCGGAGCGGCGCTGACCAGCGCCGAGGGCAAGTTGCTCCAAGAGCTTCGCCGCGAATCGGATTCGCAGATCCAGGCCAAGGACAAGGCCATAGCCGATATCCAGTCCCGGCTCTCCACGCTCGACCAGGAGCGGAGCAGCCTGGCCGCCAGCATCGAAAGCCGCGTCAAGCAGCAGCAGGCTGCGCTCCAAGCCCAGATGCAGGCCGAAATCGACAAGGAACGTCAACGCCTGACCGATCTCGGCATGTCGACCATCTCCATCCAGGCTCAGATGAAACGCTTCCAGGCGCAGAAGAGCGTGGAGCTCCAGCGCCAGCTCGACGCGTACAATAAAAAGGCCCAGGCCGAGCGCGCCCAGGCCGACGCGAACTACGCGAAACTGCGCGACGAATACCAGGCCAACCTGGCGGCCATCGGCGCCGATCGGCAAAAAATCCTGGACGAGGCTCAGCAGCGCGAGGAGCAGCTTCGGGCCTCGCTCAACGCCACGACCAAGACTCTCGAATCGCAAAACGCCGCCACCCAAGCCGGCTTGGCCCAGGCCCAGGCCCAGCTCGCCCTGCTGAACTCCCAGCGCACCCAGCAGCAGGCCGTCGAGGACCGGATCCTCGGCCTCTACGACACCATCCGGCAGGCCCTGCGCGATCGGCGATTCGAGGATGCGGCCGCGGGAGCCGCGGCCTTAAGCTCCTACCTCAACGATCCGAGCGTGGCGAGCCTGCCCTCGATCCAGGGGCGGCGCACGGCCGATCTCTTCGTCGCCGACGCCTTGAGCACCCTGGCCAAGGAAGAGCTCGACCGTTCGAGCGCCGACGCCAATAAACTCCTGGCGCAGGCCGATCTCCTGGCGGTCGCGCGGGCCGACGCCGCGGCCGGCGCCCAGGCCATGCAGGCGGGCGACCTCGTCACGGCTCAGGCCAAGTACCAAGCGGCTCTCGCGACGGTCCCGGAGATTCTCGCGGCGCACGACTTCTTCCTGGCTCGTCTCCAGGATCAGGAAACGGCCAGGAAGGCCCGGCTCGACGAGGCCCTGAGCGCGGCCGACGCGTCCTTCGTATCCCGCGATTTCTCGGCCGCCGCCCGGAACTACGCCGAGGCCTTGAACTACCTGCCGATCGACGCTGCCGCGCGCGACGCGGTCGTCCAGCGCCTCGAGACCATGGGTGCCTACGCGACGGACCGCAACCGATCGGCGGCGGATAGCCGGGCAGCACGGGTTCCCCTGGCCGCGGCCAGGCGCGACCTGGCCGCC
>JAJXZP010000026.1 GCA_021779995.1 bacterium
ACGAAGCGGATGTTCCCGGGCATGAGCGAGTGGATCCCGTGCTGGCGGAGCGCGACGGTGTGGCTGCCGCAGACCTCCATGATCCTGACCTCGCGGCCGATCCCGCCGGCGACGCGGCCGATCCGGCGCGCCAGGTCCGCGGCCCGCTCCCGGTCGCGGAAGGGGCGCTCAATCTGCGAGGTCGTCATGCAGCGCGAGCTCGTCGAAGAGGGCTAGGGTCCTTTCGGCCTCGTCCCGGTCCAATTTCTCGATCGCGTAACCTGCGTGCACGATGACGAAATCGCCCGGAGCGGGGTCGCGCAGGAGGGACACATCGACTTCGAGCGCGACCTCGCCCGACCTGGCCACGGCAGTGCGGCCATCGAGGATCTCGGTCAACTCCAAAGGCACGGCCAGGCACATACGCTTCCCCCTTGGTCTCGTCGTGCGGAGTATACTCCCGATCGCGGCTGGGCGGTAGCTCGATTTCGACGGCGGCGCCGCCGCTTCTCGTGACATGGCCTTTCCTATCTCCCCGCGCCCCTGAGGGCTCATCCGACGCTGATTCAACCTGCGTTGTAGCCGGCGCGAGCCTTGCTTTGCGCGGGTCGTGGCGGCCAAATAAATCAGGTGGAAAACAATGGGAGATTCGTTTTCCGCCTTCCAGTTCCTCGATTTTTCTTGGCGTTTCAGCTTCCGCGTTCCCTGCGGCAAGCTCTAGTGCCTCTGGTCATGCATCCGTGACTCTCTCACTGTCCTCGCGTCTCCTCGTACCAGCCCTCGGTGAGCAGGCGCGCGAGCTCTTCTCCGGCCGGCTGTGGTAGCGCGACGGTGTCGATCGTGGACCGGGGCGTGCCCTCTTCGCCAGGCGATCAAGACAGCCCTCGCACTCCACGACGCGGGACCGGGAGGCGTGGGCGTCGTGGGGGCTCTCGCCCGTCCCGAGCATGTTTTGCTTCGCGCGAATGGCGGGGACCATGCCGGCCTCCTTGCGCTGGAGCGTTATTGTCTTGTCGAGTAAGTGTCCATGGATGTTAATTATTTATTGCTTCAACTGCGTGGCGCGGATCCGCCGCGGCCGTGTCGGGCAGCCGCGCCCGCCGACGTGGGCAGGCGCCGTCTCCAGGTCCGCGGATAGCCACTGTCTGGTGGCCTGGGCCAGCCCTTCGCCGAGCCGCTGGCGTCCAGCTCGGAGGGGCCGCCCTCCTCGGACCGTGCAGTGGACCGCGACACGATACTTTCCATGATCGCGATGGCTTGGGTGAGAGCCGCGTAGCGCCCCTCGTTGAAGGCGTCGACTTCCAGCTCCGCATGTCGCGCGCGTTCCGGACAATCGATCGTCGTTTCAACCGAGAAGCCTTTCCGAGATTCTGCGCGCCTTCGCCGCGAGGCCGAGAGGGAGCGGCAGCCCCGGCCCGATCCCGGAGACGAAAATCCCGCCCTCGATCTTCATGCCGCCGGCGCGCAGTATTTTCCGAAGCGACCTCGCGGCTCCGCCTCCCGAATCGGGCAGGTGATTGAAGGGCCAGGGAGCGCCGGATGCGACGACGAGGGCGGCCTTCTTCCCCTTGAGCTTCGGCGAGGGCAGGCCTTTTTCGAAGCTCTCGAACAGAGTGACGTTCCTATCGAAGATCAATTTGAGCGGAGCGCTCATGTTGCCCCAATAGGCGGGCGTCCCGACGATGAGCGCATCAGCCGAGGAAATCGCCGCTCGGACCCTCTGTGCGTCGTCGGAGGGCTGGACGCAGTCTCCGTTCGGTCGGCAGCCCAGGCATCCCGCGCAGGGCTCGATATCGAGGTCGTACGCGTCGAACCATTCCACCTGCCCGCCTCGGCCGAGCTCTTCCCTCATCGCCTTGAGCACGGTCGCGGTGGCGCCGCCTTTCCTGGGGCTCCCATTCAAAATGACGCTTTTCATCGTTCGTCTCCCAAGCATCGCGCTGTCTTTCGAAAACCCGTACGGGTATTCCGCTCGCCGCGCCCGGGGCGAGGCTCACAGGGCACTCGTGATTCCCGCCATGCCCGCGACGCGCGGCTCGTATCGGTAGTAGCGATCCTCAAGATACGTGCCTGCCGTCAGGGCGGCGTAGAAGGAAAGTCTTCGGGATAAATTCCTGGAGATGACTCCGACGGCCTGGATCGTATGCGATCGATAGCCCGAGGATGGCACGAAAAGGATCGAATCGTTCAGGCCCACCCTGATCCCCGCGGCGAGCTTCAGCAGCGCATAGCAATCGTTGTACAGCTCCGTATCGCTCTTGGCGAGGGCGCAATTGGCATAGGTCTCGTAGAAGTACCCCCTTCCGCCGTCGACATCGAAATAGGTTATATGAAGCGTATCGGCGAAGGCGAAGGCCCCGAAGGCGAACTTGAGGGTGGGGGCGGCGGAAAGAAGGTAGCCGGTCGCGTTTTTCGAGGGAAGCGAATTCAGAGCGGCCGAATCGAAGGATGCGCCGTAACCCGAAAGGTCGTGAAAGCCGTAGCCGAGGCCGTCGTAGTATCCCGCGAACTGGGCGGCGAAGGCGATGTCGAAGATCGCGATCGGTTCGATGTCGAGGTAGGCGCCGATGAAGTCGTAGGCGGGAGAGAGACTGTTCGCCATACCGATATCGATTTTCGTGGATTCCCAGAGGATCCCTTCTTTCTCGACGAGGGGCAGGCGATAGAAAAGCTTGGTGCCCAGCTGGAGGCCGAGCGGGTTATACGAGGCCTGGAGGTTTTGGTCCAGGTAGAAGCCTGGTACCGCGGGCTCGGCGGACAGGGCCGTCAACGCGACGATCAGGAGTCCGAGTGAGGCGATCAGTCTTCTCATTTCGCCGCGCCTTCGTCATAGCTTGTCGTGGCGCCGTCCAGCAGCTTCGGAGCCGTGCCGATGCCCTCGAGGCCCGGCCTGATGCTTCCGTCGGAACCGTCGACCGAACCTGTTCCGATGGGCTCGAATACTCCCTCCGACGGCCCCTGCCCCGCGGCGATGCCGCACTCGTCGATCAGCGAAGGCTGGCCGCCGACGCCCGAGTTCGCGCGGGTGTGGCGCTCGTCGTAGCTCCGGTCGATCTCGAGCTTGACCGCATAGGTGTCGCTCGGCGGCGCGGCCGCGGCGCCGAGCGATGCTGTGGACCTCTTCATGTGGAATCTCCTTTGCCGCCGAAATAGAGCTCGATGAAGCGCTCGACGAGCGGGTCTATCGAATCCCAGAAGCGGGGATGGACGCGCTTGGCCCTGAACTGCGTCACGATGCCCCAGATGGCGGCCTGACCCATCGAGGCGTCGAGCTCCGCGTTGCGGGGCGGGAAGTCCCCCTCTCTCACCGCCTCCTCGATGAGGTCTCGCGCGGCGAAAAAGACGGCATAGTATTTCCGCATCTTCTCTTCCGTCAGCGCTTCCTGCGGCGGAAGCTCCTCCATGAGGAGGCGGGCGAGATGGGGGCGCTCCAGGCACCATTCGACATAGGCGCGGATCAGGGCCCCCAGGCGAGCGCGCGCCGAGCCGCCCCGAGCCGTCGCGGCCGCGACCCGCGCTCCGAGCTCATCCATGATGTCGAACTTGATCTGTTCGAAAAGCTCATCTTTCGAGGTGAAGTAGTAGTAGATGGCCGTGGGACTCACGCCGGCCCGCTGGGCGAGGGCGCGCATGTTCACCTTGTCGGGCGACTTGCTGCCGAGCTCTTCGAGGGCCAGGTCGAGGAGCCGACGTGCGAGCTCCGGATTGGGCGGTTTCGCCATGTTGCCTCCATGTGGAACGGAGTTATTGTAACATGGTTAAGGTAACAATGTAAAGTAACCGCTGTGCCCGAAAATTGCGCTATAGGCCGCTGAACGAGGCGGCATTTCGTCTCGGACCGCCACCGCCCCTATGGCGAAGAAGGCCGGCACGCCCTTTTAGCGGTGCCGATTCCTCGGGTGGCACCCCGATTCCCTGCCTGGCCCGGGTACCTCGAGTGGCGCCATCGACACGTGAGGCGAGGAGCAAAAAATGTCGCAGCCATCCGGGATCGCGTCTTCTCTCCGGCCTTCGGGAGACGATTTTCTCTTCCGCCCGGATCCCGCCCCCTGCTCTTCAGGGAGCGATTCCCGCAGGCGATCCATTACGCCCATCGCCGTATTCGCATCGGAGATCGGAGGCCGCAGCTCAGTCCAGATAATCGAGAAAGCGAAGAGCGAGATGTTGGGTCCCTTCCACGTCGAACAGGCGGATCAGCTTCCCCGCCCGCCGTAAATTGTGCACCAGCCGACCGTCCAACGCCTCGATTTCCGCCTTCTCCCCTAGGCATTCGGTGGGGCACGGCCCTCCTGACTCGACCTTGACGAGCATCCCGTCGAAGGAAATATTGTCGATCACCCCCCGCATGCTTGTCCCGGCCAGCACGATGGAGACGGGAGTATCCGAGGTTCTTCGAACTGAGCTGCGTTGTTCCATCAGGCGATCGTTTCCCATTTTCGTGTACCTCCACGTGCTCTGCTGGGCTTGTATTTTATCGATGTCTCGCATGCCATCGACCGGCATGGACCCTCGGCGCCTCATAAAGCGATGGCCATGGTCGTTACCGTCTCTTTTTTCATCTCGTCGAGAATGACGCTCGAGGAAAACGCCATGCCTTCCTTGGTGCAGGCCTGCTCAAAGCCGGCGTAATAGGCGAGGCTGAGTTCGGCGTACTCGTCGTCGCGGGCGGCGCTCTTCAGAAGTGATTCGAGATTCGTCTGCTTGATCGTCTTTCTGCGGTTGAACAGATTTTGCTGCTGCGGGTCGTAGCCGATAAGACCCCTGGTCCGCACGGCTATCTCCAGGCGGCTGGATCCCGATCGCTCCCCCGGCAGGCCCGCGAACGATATGCGGAGTACCATGGATTCCCCCCGCTGCACTGCCACCTTGATGAGCTTTTCGCGGAAGTCCGGCTCGGCGAGGAAACGTTGAATCTCTTCGGGGTGCGAGCGTGCGCTTCGATCGTGCTGGGCCAAGCTCTGAAGATACGATTTTTCCGCCACCTGGATCAGCTCGGTAAGGAGCAAGGAAAGCTGTCCCGCCAAGCCGATCCGCTTGGCATAGGCCAGGATCGACTGCGCGGCGAGATCCAGCCCCTCCGGGCCCAGGAAGCTCAGCACGAGCAGCGTTTCCGTGCCGATCGCGTCGATGAGGGCTTCTATCCATCTCAGCCCGTCTTCCTCATCTTCGAAACAGGCGTTTCTCCTCGCCGCGTGAAAGCACTCGGTCTCGACCGCGACCCGGAGCGACGAGACCCGATCGGCATGTACCTTGATCGCCGCGGCGATTGCGTCGCGGCTGGAGAAAATGGCCTTGGCGGAGGATATGGCCAGCAGTTCGGCGGCATGCGGGTCCGACACGAGCCGGCGCTTGAGTTCCGGGCGAAAGCGGGCGATGAGGGCGCCTGCCAGGACCAGCTGCGTCAAGGAGATAAGCGGAGCACGCACCGAAATGAACTCCGTACGGTCAAGTTCGATATGCGATAGCATGGTGCGGGCGACGAGATGCTTGAGCGAGTCGGTGCGGCAGCGGCGCCATTCGAAACCCGTTCCCCGCTCACCGTCCCAGCCGTGCAAGTCCCGCAGGGGTATTCGATTGTAAAGGCAATAGTCGATCCCATTTTGATTGAGGAAGTATTTCGCGGGGAGGTCTATGCTGTCGAAGGTTCCGCCGTCGGTGACTCCGGCGCCCCCGGTTTGCGGGGCTGCAGTGCGCATCATGCAGGGAATGCTACGAGCCTTCGATCGAATTAGTATTAGGGCACCGGTAATATTGGGTCAAAAACAATCCGCGCTCGCCTGCCGGGGATCCGGAGCTCGGTCCTTGGGGTGGAGAACCCTGAGTCTCCGTCCCTCGCCGGCCGCCTTGGCCGGCCTGAAGCCTGATGCCGATCTCCCTGCGCATCCCTTATTAACGGTATGCTCACTCATTCTTTACATGGTGAGCGCATACCTGAGCATCTGTCGAGGAGGCGGTCGTGGAGTGGACGAGGCTCGATAAAACCCCGGAGGGCTATGAACTCATCAAACTCATCGGCGATTGCGATCTCTACGGGGCCCCCGGCTTCGCCCTCGAGATACTTCGGCGTATCGAAAATGGTTCTCGGCGACTCAAGCTCGACCTCTCGGAGGTCCGGTATCTGGATAGCACGGGCGTGGGAGCCATTATCCGCATTCTGAAGGCGATGAATAGCTCGGGCGGCGACATCATATTCAGCGGGATTTCGGGTTCTCCTCGAAGGGTTTTGGAAATGACCAACATTCTTGCGCTCATCAAGGAAGACGGCCGGGACGGAGAAAAAACTTGATCAATCCGTGCAGGCGGCCAGGACCACGCAATTGCGCCCGGCTTCCTTGGCCCGATACATCGCCTGGTCCGCAAGCTCGATCAATTCCTCGAGCCGCTGCTTTTTCCCCGGTCGCGACGTGGCGATTCCCAAGCTCGCCGTCACCCTCGACTCGATGCCCGGGAACGAGGCGCGCTCGAGTCGTGACCTGATCCTCTCCGCCACATTTCCTGCGACGACCGCGGAGACATTCGGCAGCAGGGCGACGTATTCCTCGCCGCCGAACCGACATATGAGATCCTCCTGGCGGAAGACCATTTTGCAAAGGTCGGCTGTCTCGCGAAGAACCACGTCGCCTATGAGGTGCCCATAGCGATCATTGAACATCTTGAAATGATCGATATCCAGCAGGATCACCGATGTGCACTTCCCTTCCGCCTCCATGCGCGCGAGAAGTTCGGCGCCCATGTTCATCAAAAAGCGGCGGCTATGCAGCCCGGTCAGGGGATCGGTTTGAGCCTCCTCCATGAGGCTCTGGTATTTGCGGGCATTCGATAGGGCGACGGCGAGCGTATCCCCGAAAGCCATGGCCGGCCAGACATGCTCGCTGCGGAAGACGCCCGGCTTGAGATGGCAGAACTCCAGTACGCCGATGAGTTCCTGATGAAGGACGAGAGGTATCCCCATCCAGGATCGAGGGGAAGGCATTCCCTCGGCCGCGGATTTCCAGGCGCCCGGATCCATGGTGTCCAGGACCACGGGGCTTTTTTCCCGGACCACCTCTCCTATGGGACTGGAAGCTCCATGATCGGGCGCATTGAAGGCCTGGTTGTCCGCATATTCTTGACCGATGACGCTCAAGCCCTCGCCGTCATACGCGTACACTCTGGCCAGCTCGAAGGGTATGTAGGCAAGCGCCTGCTGCAAGACGAGATCGATGGTGGCGTCCGTCTCGATCATGGTGGATGCGGCCATGCCTGCGACCCGCAAGGCTTCTGTCAGAGCGAAATGCCGCTCCTCCTCCGCCAGGCTGCGCCTAAGCAAGGTCTCAGCCTCTTTCCGCGCGGTGATATCCTGGTCGAAGCCGGCAAAGAGCGCGATATCCCCCGAAGGGGAGCGACGCAGCACCGTGCCGTGAGACTGGATCCAGTGCCATTTGTCCTGAGGGTCCCGAATCCGGAACTCAACGAAGAACTCATCCTCATTGCCCCGGCGCACGCGATCGAAGAGCGCCCGGTAGGGAGGAATATCCTCGGGATGGATGACGGAATCGAAGTTTCCCGCTCGAAGCGTCTCGGAGGCGTAGCCGAGCTTTTCCAATGGGAGACTGCTCTGCGACCAACCCGCCTCGTAGTCCACGAGGTAGAGCCCCAGCTTTCGAAGACGTTCGGCCGCGTCATCGCACTGCACCAGTTTTCCAAAATACCGGAGCCATTCTTCGTTTGCCATCGTTGTGTCCCTGAGTTCTTGCAGTGAGCAAGGCGGATACGCGCATCGGCCTTCGCTATCGTGCGCCGGACAGTATATGGGGTTTATGAGGAATCCGCCAGGGATCTCGCCATCGAATTCAGGGCGCGAAGGCGAGGCAGGTGATGCATCCTTTTGACGCGCGCCAGGATTGCTATGTGAACATCAATTCCTTATCTTTATTCGAGGACGAGGAGGGACAGATGAGCAAAGCTATTGCGGGTAAATTGGCGTCGACCAAGAGCTGGTTGGGAAAGGCGTCCAACGCCAATCTCAATCTCAAACCTGCTCAGGCGGCCTTGGCGAATGCGGAAAAGGCCGCCACGGAGCTGGCGGCTCTCAAAGCCAAAGTCGCCGAAATGACCAAGATCAAGAAGTCGGCCATGAAGACTCTTGAGGATGCGCTCGACAGAGTGGAAACCGAGAAGAAGCTGAAGGCGAAAGATGCCAAGCTTCAGGCAAAACTGGCTCTTTTCGTTGCCGCTTCCTGAGCGCAGCGGTCAAGGGGAGCGTTTGAAGATTCGAGTGCAGCCTGTCCTGGCTCCTCGCCCGATTCCGCTCGCGGGGAAGGCGGGCTAGCCCTCGAACCAGGCCTGGCCGAGGGCGAGGCCGCCGTCGCCCGGGGGAACGTCGAGGTTCCAGTACAGCTCGAAACCTTCGCGCCGCAGCGGGGGGGCCGCCAATCGGCGGAGCAGGGCATTCTGGAAGACGCCGCCCGAGAGGCAGAGGCGCCCGAGTCCGGTCCTCTCGCGCATAAGAGAAGCGCCCCGCAGGATCGCCCGGGCCATGGCTTCGTGGAAGAGGAAGGCCAGGGCGGCGCCCTCGTCCCGACCCGCGCGGCGCGCGATGTGCGACAGAAGAGGTCGCGGATCGAAGAGGAACATGCCCGCATCGCCCGGGTCCGCGGCAGTCGGGGCTGCGGCCTGCGCCGGGGCAGTCGGTGCTGCGCCCTGCGCCGAGGCAGTCGGGGTTGCGGTCGTCGGCGCCGCAGGGGCGGGGCGCGCGGCCTGTCCTTCCGTCCGCGCGCCGGCTGTCGAGCAGGGCAGAAGCTCCTCGGCGGCCAGGCCGCCGGAGAGGCCGCCGCCCTTCCCGGAGGGGCGCGGCAGGCCCGGCCTGGCCGCGCTCGCGGAGAGGGCCTCGAGCTTCATCGGGCCCTCGCCCTCGTAGCTGACCTCGCCAAGCCCGCAGATGAGCGCGGCGGCCGCGTCGAAGAGCCTCCCCGCCGAGGAGCACGCGGGCGAGTTGAGAGCGCCGTC
>JAJXZP010000099.1 GCA_021779995.1 bacterium
GACCTTCCCCATGAGTGCGAGGGTGGCGTCGTTGTCCTCCTCGGTTTCGCCGGGGAAGCCGACGAGTATGTCGGTCGACAGCGAGAGGCCGGGAATGGCCGCCTCCATCCGCGCGGCGAGGCCGAGGTAATCGGCTGCGGTGTAGCGGCGGTTCATCGCCCCGAGAATGCGGTCGGAACCCGACTGGACGCAGAGGTGGACGTGGCGGCAGAAGAGCTCATCCTCGGCGAGGACGCCGATGAGCTCGTCGGAGAGGTCTTTGGGGTGGCTCGTGAGGAAGCGGACCCAGCGGACCCCGAGCCGACCTCTCGCGCGGAGATGGGCCGATACGAGCCGAAGGAGGCCGGGGAAGTCGAGTCCGGAGGCTGAGGCGCCACGGTCGGAGGCTGAAGCGCCGCGGTCGGAGGCCGAGGCGCCGCGATCGGAGGCCGAGGCGCCGCGGTCGGAGGCCGAGGCGCCCGCTTCCTGCGGCACCTCGCCCTTCCATCGGTAGGAATTGACATTCTGGCCGAGGAGCGTGATCTCGCGGACACCGGCGTCTTCGAGGGCGTCGATCTCGGCGAGTATGTCGTCCGGGCGGCGAGAGACCTCGTGGCCCCGCAGGTAAGGCACGATGCAGTAGGAGCAGTAGTTGTCGCAGCCGTGCATGATGGGGACGAAGGAGCGGAAGGAGCCGGGCTCGTAGTAGGACCGCGCGAACACGAAGGCCGGGCTCTCCTCGATTTCGTCGAGGGCCCGACCCTGCGAGACGGCGTCCAGCACGAGTCCGAAAGCCTGCTTCTGAAAGGTCCCCACGACGTAGTCCACCGCGGGCTGCCGCGTCTTGATCTGCCGTTTGAGCCGTTCGGCCATGCAGCCGGTGACGACGAGGGTGAAGGCTTTGCGGCCAGCCGACGCGCGGCCGCGCTTCAGGGCGGCGAAGTGATCGATGCGGCCCCAGGCGCGGTTTTCCGCCGTGGCCCGCACCGAGCAGGTGTTGATGAGCACCAGGTCGATATCTTCGGGTAAGGATCCGTCCTCGCGGCTCGGTTCGCCCGGCAGGCGGACCCGCGAAAGCCCGGGGAGCGGTGACTGCGCCGCCGAAGTCCAGCCCCGCTCGGAGAAGATGCTCTCGAGCGCCGCCGACTCGGCCTTGTTCATCTGGCAGCCGTAGGTTTCGATGAGATAGTTCATGGTGCTTTGATCGCTCCCGGTCTTGATAGAATCGGCGGCCCCGCGTCGACCTCGCGCGAGATACGCACAGGGTCCCGGCCGGGCCGCGCATCGGGCCGCCGCGCCTCCGGGAAGGCTATGCCCGGTGCCTGAGGCCGCGGATGAACCTGAAGGCGTTGTACAGGCCGTAGCCGATGAGACCGATCGCGCCCACGGTCACGAGGCCCGTCGGAATCCCGGCCAAAGCCGAGATGAAGGGGATGTGCCAGTGCGAGACGCCTGCCAAAGCGAACAGCGCACCGGTGCCGAAGGCTATGGCACCACCCGTCTTGTCGGTCTTGGTATGGCCCTTGAGCCCCGAAATGCCCAGCCCCATCGCGATGACGCCTATCCCGACGCCGACGATGCCGCCGAACATGCCGGCGATGCCTTTAAGGACCAGGATCGCGACCCCGCCCACCGTGGCGCTGATGCCCTTGAAACCGCGCTCCGAAAGCTCTTTCGTGTCCATGGGCTGTAGATCGTTCATGATGACCTCCGTTCGCCGCCTCGGCCCGCGCAGCCCACCCCGTTCGGGCGGGGGCCGCCATGTCACTCGCCGGGCGCGATATAGCGTAAATAGTACAAAAAAAAGGCCCCCGGGTAAACGGGGTCTCCGGCGCCGCCGGCCCCGCGAACTCGCCCGGCAAGGCGTGCGGGAAAAACGAGGGCGGTCCCTCACTGTCGGAAGCGGCACCTGTCATCGGCCGCGCGGCGCAGTATCGCCGCGCCGCACGCGGCTAATGCCGGAAGCAGCGTTGGCCGGTGAACTTCATGGCGACACCGAACTCGTTGCAGGCCTCGATGACCTCGTCGTCGCGCATCGAGCCTCCGGGTTGGACGACGGCGCCGACGCCCTCGCGCAGGCCCACCTCGATGCCGTCTTTGAAGGGAAAGAAGGCGTCCGAGATCATGACCGAGCCGGAAAGGCCGCCGTGAAGCTCGCGCACTTCGGCGCGGACCTCGGCTTTGGCCGACTCGTCGGCGGACTCGTTCCACCCCAGGCCCGAACGCTCCCAGAGCAGACGGTCCTCCAGCTTGCGATAGGCCTTGTCGCGCGCTATCTCGGCGACGCCGACGCGGTCCTGCTCGCCGGTGCCGATGCCGATGGTGACGCCGTCCTTGACGTAGATGACGGAGTTGCTCGTGACGCCCGTCTCGACCAGCCAGCCGAAGAGCATGTCCTTCCATTCGGCCTCGGTCGGCTCGCGGCGGACGGCGTGTCGCACCCCCTTCCTCTCGCATTCCGCGCCCAGGAAGTCCTCGCGCGTGCGGATCCTCGACACGAAGGAGGTCTGGACGATGAGGGAGCCGTCGAGGAGCGACTTGAAGTCGAGTTCGGCGCGGAGGGCCCAGGTCTCGAGCCTTTCCATGGCGGGAATGCGCATGATCCTGAGATTCTTGCGGCCGGCGAGGACGCCGACGGCCCCCTCTTCGTAGTCCGGAGCCGCGACGACCTCGCAGTACGAGGCGGCGATCTCCTCGGCGCAGGAGCGGTCCAGGCTGCGGTTGACCACCACGGCGCCGCCGAAGGCCGCGACGCGGTCGGCGAGGTAGGCGCGGCGGTAGGCGTCCGAGACCGTCGGCCCCAGGGCCACGCCGGAGGGATTGTTGTGCTTCATGATGGCGCAGGCCGGGGTTCCGGCGAGGTAGCGGAGAATCCCCAGGGCCGAGTCCACGTCGGTGAGATTGATCTTGCCGGGATGCTTGCCGAACTGCAGGAGCTCGGCTGCGGACACCAGGCCCTCGCCGGGCTCGACGAGGAGGACGCCTCCCAGCGAGAGGTTGCCGCCCACGGGCCGGTAGAGCGCCGCGCTCTGGTCGGGGTTCTCGCCGTAGCGGAGGCCGCGGCGCTCGCCCTCGACCTCCCAGAGCACCTTCTCGTAGACGAGGGCGGTCCGGCGGCCGGCCTCGTCGTAGAAGGCCATTTCCATGCGCGGCGGGAAGGGATCGGCGGCCAGATCGCGATAGGCGTCAGACAGGCTCTTCGCGCTCACCGCTTCCGCTCCTGCCGGCCTGCGCCCGCCTGCGCGATCCCGTAGACCCGCGCCAGCTCGGCCGGGTCGAGGTCCGTCAGGCGCGAGGAGACCGCCGCGTCGAAGCGCGAGCTGAGGGCGAAGGCCGCCGCGGCCAGCCGGTGGCGCGTCTCGAAGCGGATGCCTCCCTCGGCGCGGATCTCGCCGAGCAGGGCTTCGTACTGGGCGGGAGCCGAGACGGCGGCGACGCGCAGGTAGTTCTTGGCCGCGGCGCGCAGCATGGCGGGACCGCCGATGTCGATGCGCTGCCGGAGCTCCTCCGGAGAGGATGCCGGGTCGGCCGCCGCCTCGAAGAAGGGATAGAGATTGACGACGGCCATGTCGAAGGCCACGGCGCCCGCCCGCCCCAGGTCGGCCTCGTGGCTCCCGTTCCCGCTCTCGGACAGGAGGCCGAGGTAGATTTTCCAGTCGAGGGTCTTCACGAGGCCGCCCTGCATCTCGGGCTGTCCCGTGTACTCGCTCACCGCGACGACTCTGCCGCGCCCGGCGGGGCCGAGGGCCGAACGCAGCGCATCCGAGCTGCCGCCGGTGGCGTAGAAGCGGCACTCGGGCAGGGCCGCGGCGAGGGCCGCGACGAAGTCCGCGAGGCCGGTCTTGTCGTAGGCCGATACGAGGACGTTGCGCGGGACCACGAGGTCCGGCGCCCGTTCGACGCTGTTGAAAGCCATGCTGCTCCTTCCGGAATCTCAGCCGCGCTGCACGAAGGCGTAGGCCGAATGGTTGTGGATGCTCTCGAAGTTCTCGGCCTCGACCGAGAAGCGCGGGAACTTGCCGAGGGCCTCGACCTCCTGCGAAACCTGACGCACGAGGTCCTCGACGAAGCGCGGGTTGTCGAAAGCCCGCTCGGTGACGAACTTCTCGTCCTCGCGCTTTAAGAGCGTGTAGACTCCGCTCGAGGCCGAGCCTTCGACCAAGGCGACCAGGTCCTCGATCCAGAAGAAGGGACCGAGGGCGACGGTGAGGGTGACGATGCCCCGCTGATTGTGCGCCCCGTAGGCGCTGATCGCCTTGGAGCAGGGACAGACGGTCTGGACCGGCACGGCGACCGAGACCTCGAATTCGTGGCCGACGTTCCAGACCTTGCCCCTGTAGGCGCAGTCGTAGCTCATCATGGAACTCTGGCCCGAGACCGGCGCGCGCTTCTCGATGAAATAGGGGAAGTGGAGGTCGGCGTAGGCGGTCTCGGCCTCGAGGGCGTTCCGGACATCGGCGAGCATGTCGAGAAAGCGCGGCATGGAAAGATCGCGCCGATGCGCCTCGAAGACCTCGATGAAGCGGCTCATGTGCGTGCCCTTGAAATCGTGGGGCAGGTCCGCGTAGAGATTGACCGCGGCCGTGGTGTGCTGCAGGCCCTCGGCCTTGTCGAGAAGCGTGATGGGGTAGCGGACGCCCTTGACGCCGACCTTCTGAATCGGAATCTGCCGTTCGTCCTTCATCGCCTGGACATCGAGCATGTTCGCCTTTCTCCGGCCGCCCTTAGGCGCCGCGGCCGAGCTCGGCGGCCAGGACGGTGTTCCACAGCAGCATCGTGATGGTCATGGGCCCGACGCCGCCGGGGACCGGGGTGATCCAGCCCGCCCGCTCGACCGCCTCGTCGAAGACCACGTCGCCGACCAGGCGGTGGCCGCGCTTGGCGCTCGGATCGTCGATCTGGTTGACGCCGACATCGATGATGCAGGCGCCCGGCTTCACCATGTCGCCGGTGATGAGCCCCGCCCGACCGACGCAGGGGACGAGGATATCGGCGTCGCGGCAGTGCCGCGCGAGGTCCTTCGTGCCGGTGTGGCAGACCGTGACCGTGGCGTTGACGGAGCGCCGGATGAGGAGGTTCATGAGCGGCCGGCCCACGATGTTGGAGCGCCCCACGATGACCGCGTGGGCTCCGTCGGTGGGGACGCCCGAGCGCTTGATGAGTTCGACTATGCCGGCCGGCGTGCAGGGCACGAACAGAGGATCGTCGAGGACGAGCCGGCCGATGTTGCTGGGAGTGAAGCCGTCCACGTCCTTCCCCGGAGAGATGGCGGCGATGACCTTGCTTTCGTCTATGTGAGCCGGCAGGGGCAGCTGGACGAGAATGCCGTGGACGGCGGGGTCCTCGTTGCAGGACCGCACGAGCTCGAGGAGCTTCGCTTCGGACACGTCGGCCGGCAGGCGGTGCTCGAAGCTTTTGAGCCCGTTCTCGCCGCAGGCTTTTTCCTTGGCGGTGACATAGGACAGCGACGCGGGATTGTCGCCCACGAGGATGACGGCCAGGCCCGGCACCACGCCGGCCGTGGCGAGGCGGGTCGTCTTGACCCGGATCTCGGCCCTGATCTCCTCCGCCACCTTCTTGCCATCGATGATCTGAGCGGGCATCGCATCCTCCATCTGGCACGTCGTTCGACCGGCTTGGACGACTGGCTCGCGGAAACGGGCAGGCAGGGAAACCGGCGTGAGGCAACTGTATCACCGATGGCTCGGGTGATCAACGAGCGTCGCGCCTCGTCGGGGAATCAGTCGAACGCGGCGAAAAAGTCGCGATACGCGCGCGCGCCGGCCTTAAGGATCTCGGGGGGAAGGATGAGACTGGCGGCGAAATACGCCTCGCGCTCCATGTCGAAGAAGTAGCCCGGGTGGACCCAGACGCCCGCGTCGCGCAGAAGCCCGAGCGCCAGCTCCTCCTCGCTTTCGAAACGCGGCGACTCGACGAGGGCCGTCCAGCCTCCCTGGCAGCGCAGTACCCGGTGCGGAGAGTCCTTCCCTTCGAGGATCGAGCGCAGGAGCCCGAGATCGGTCCGCGCGCGGAGGCTCAGGGCCCGGCGAAACGAAACGGCTTCCTCGAGAACGGCGGGAAGCGCGTTCATCGCGGGAGCCCCCGCCGAGAGATACGAGTCGGCGATGATCTCGAGCCGCCCGACAGCCTCGGCGAGCTCGCGGCTCGGGCCGGAGGGGAGTATCCAGCCGAGCTTGAGCTGCGGCAGGCCGGAAAGCTTGGACAGTCCGTCGAGGACGAAGCTGAGCACCCGATCCTCGCCGAGGAGGGACTCGCGCTCGCCGCCCTCCACCGGAAAATCGAAGAACACCTCGTCCGCGATGATGGCCGCTCCGTAGCGGGCGCAGAGTCCGACCACCGCCTCGCGCTCCCGCCGGGACAGATAGGAGCCGGTCGGGTTGTTCGGGTTGATGAGGACGAAGGCGCGGACAGAGCCCTCGGCCAGGGCCGAGGCCACCGAATCCAGATCAATGCTCCAGCCCGAGGGGTGGCTATATTCCAGGCGATACGACCGCACCCGCACCGACTCGAGGCCGGCGAGATAGTCGAACAGGGGATAACCGGGGCGGGGAACGAGCACCGCGTCGCCCGGGTCGCAGAGCAGCTTGAAGAGCCAGCCGTAGGCCTCAGAGGTCGAGGCGCAGAGGAAGACCTCGTCCGGGTCGAAGCGGCGCCCCCTCGCCTCGCAGCTCGCCGCGACCGCTTCGCGGGCGCGCAATAGTCCCCGCGGGTCGGGCTCGTAGAGGAGATTCCGCCGATCGCCGAGGGATGAAAGGATGCCGGAATCGTCGCGGGGCAACCCCACCCGGGTCGGGTTGCTTTCCGAAAGATCGAGCAGGGGGAGGCCGGCGGCCCGGCGCTCCGCGCGGAGAGCCGATAGGGCGTTGACCGCGGACGGCCACGCCAATCTCGTGGAGAAGAAACTCACCGGGGCAGTATAGCATAGGTCCACCATGCCGGGTCTTCGGGACCGAGGCCCCTCGCCTTGGACGGGGCCGATATTCATGATTCTAAAGAGCTACCAAAACCGGCTCTATTGACAACGACAAATTTCTGCGCATTTAATTAATTGAACATTCAATTAATTATCAGCGAGGTGCCGCATGGCGAGATCTCGCGACGAGGGTATGGAGAGACGAATCATCGGGGCCGCGATGGAAGTCTTCGGTGAGCAGGGATTCCAGGCCACGACGCTCAAGGACATCGCCGCGGGGGCGGGCATCTCCACCGGCTCCATCTATACGTACTTCAAGGACAAGGAAGCCCTCTTCCAGACGGCGGTTCTGTTCGGCTGGGACAGTTTCAACGCGGATTTGGCTGCGCTGGCCGAATCGGGTGCGGACAGGGAGGCGCGGCTCTCCTTCCTGCTCGACCGGGGATTTTCCGCCCTTGCCCAAGCCTTGCCTCTTCTTCGAGGGATGCTCTTCGACGCGAGCAAGCAACGCCTCGTCGAGCCGCAGCTCGAGCGCGTCATCGCCTCCATCGACAGATTATTGAGCCCTGACCGGAGCGAGGTGTCCGACGACGCCATCCCGCTGGAGCGCAGTCCGCGTCAGGCTCTCATCCGCATTTTGGTCACCGGAATACTTTTCAGCGCGGCCCTCGGCGAATCCAAGGGCGCCGGGGAGAGGCTCGACAACCTGCGATTCGCGGTGCTGGCCTTCCTGCGCCTCAACCGGAACCTGGACGGCCAGCCCGGAGCGTCCGCGGCGGCCGAGGCCGACTCTGCCGAGGCCGACTCTGCCGAGGCCGGCGCGGCTCAGGGTGCGGTGATATCGGCCGATGCTCCTCCACGAGCGGGTGAGATTCCATGAAACGGCCTGCCTTCGCCGCGGTAGTCGCGGTAGCCGCGGTAGCCGCGGCTCTGACTATCCTCCGCCCCGGGGCTCTCGGAGCCCAGGACGCCACACCCTCGCCCTCGATCCGGCAGGCGTTCCTGCGACTCAGCATCGCCGAAGCCGAGAGTCTGGCCGAGCACAACGCGGACAGCGTGCGAGCGAGGACCGCCGCCCTGGACGCCGCCCTCGCCCACGCGCGCGTCGCCACGGCTGCGTTCTATCCCAACGTCTCGGCCTCGGCCTCGGGAGCTTTTCTCCTCAATCCGCCGGCAGGCCTGACCCTGGCGAAGGGTTCCTTCGCGACAGTGCCCTTCCCCATCCCGTCTCAGGACCTCGTCGTCGTGCAGAACGCCGACAACAGCTATTATCAGGGCAACATCACCTTCAAACAGCCCATCGTGGCCTGGGGCAAGATCCGGGCAGCCGTCGACCTGGCCGAGTTGGAAGCCCAGGGCGCCCTGGCTTCTCGCGAGGGCGCCCGGCTCGACGCCGCGCGCGAGGCGAACCGCGCCTATTACGCGGTCAAGCTGGCCGAGGAGAGCGGAGTCATCCTCGCCGAGCTCCGCACGCTCGCGGCCTCGATCGTGGCCGATCGCCAAGCCTCGCTCGACGAGGGACTCGGTACGCGCGAGCGGCTGCTCTCGGCCCGCGCGGATCTCGCCGACCTGGATGCGCGGATAGTCGACGCGCGGGAGGGCGCCGCGAGCGCGCAGGAGAGTTTCGCCGCCATCGCGGGCCTGCCTCCGGGAACGAAAATCGAAGCCGTATCCGAGTACCGCCCAGCCCCGGTCGCCCTGACCGACGCCGCCGTGGAAGGGGCCGCCCTCGCCTCTTCCACCGATTTGACGAATGCCGGTCTGCGGCTCAGGGAGGCATCGCGAAGGATCGATTTCGAACGCGGCTCCTCTCTCTTTCTTCCCGACCTCGCATTTTTCGCCAGCCTCGACGCCTCGGGTCCCCGGTCGACCTGGACCAATTCCTGGACCTGGGACCTCAGTCTGGGGCTGTCGGCCTCCGTCGACCTGTTCGACGGAGGGGCGGCGGCCGCGAAGACCGCCGAGGCTCGCGCGGAGCGCGCCGCGGCCGAGGCGGCCCTGCGCGGGG
>JAJXZP010000180.1 GCA_021779995.1 bacterium
AGGACGACGCCGAATCCGACGGGCCGCTGGAACGTTCAGGGCGTCGCGGCGGCCCTGGATCGCCTGGCCCGGCCCGCGGTCGCTCGATGCGCCTGGGATTCCCCGCGCCCCGGCCGGCCGGGGCTTTTCTCAGAAAAACAGGTCCAGGCCGATGAAGAGCTCGTAGGGGCTCGACCCGTCGGGAGTCTGGGCGGTCAAGGAGCGGGTCGCGAAGACATTCTTCAGATCCCAGCCGGCGCTCAGTCTGACGATGAAGCTCCGCAGACCCTGGGGATAGAAGAGCAGTTCGAGACCTCCCGAATACCAGAGCCAGGCGTTCGAAAAGCTCGACGAATAGTCCGGACGGGCGAGGGCCAGGTCGAGGAAGGGCTGGGCCTGCATCTCGAAATCCAGGGCCCGAGTCTGTATGAATGCGTGACTCGGAAAGTCGAAGAGCTTGATGGGCAGATCGAGATTCAGGATCGCCGCCTGGACCCCCGAGATGCGCTTGTCGATGATGCCGCGCAGGTATTGTCCGAGCATGGTCATGCTGTCATTCTGCGTTCCCGAGAAATGTCCGCTGAAGCGGTCCATGCCGAGCAGCCTCACGCCGAGGCCCAGGCGCCGTTCCCATTGGGCGAAGAGCTCTCCTTGCAGGGTGAGGTCGCCGATGAGATCGTTCCATTGCGCGTTGTAGGCGGCCCGTCCCGCGATCGACAGCGACAGCCCCTCGCGCAGGTTGCCCACCCAGTCGACCCGACCGAAAGCCAGAGCGTTCGAGACGATCGTCAGGGCCCCGCCTCGCCCGTAATACTGAGGCGAGTTCTGCAGGGCCTGGGCCATGGTCGGGTCGAAGGCGCCCGGGGGCGTGCCGTCGCCGTAGTACGTGATCGTCGACCCCGGGCGCCACGCATAATCCTGCTCGACCGCGGGGATGTACGTGAGAGGGCCCAGGTCCACTCCCCTCCAGGTTCCGAGGCTGCCCGTGATCGGAACTGTCGCGGTCGCCGCGAGCGATTCGTCGAGGTACCAGGGATCCGGGTCCGGATCGGGAGCCATGGCATCGTACGAAAAGCCCTGAGCCGCCGTTATCGAAGCGGGCAACCCGAGCCCGGGTAGGTTGTAGGTGATCGAGGTCGAGGTGATGGAGCTCGCGGTCCCGTCGGTCCAAAACTGTCCACTTTCGGCGAAGCCCAGATCCCAGACCGCCCCGGCCGCCTGGAAGGGCGCCGTGAAATTGAACTGGGTCCCGTAGGAACTGACGCCGCCGGGGCTTCGCTGATAGTTGAGGTTGAGTTCGAGCGGTTGCGCGGATCCCAGGAAATCATAGTCCCGTCCGCGCAGACTGAGCAAAAGGCCATTGTTCGAGTCGTACTTGCCGTACGGCAAGGCGATGATGTTCCAGCTGTCGACGACGTCGAAGCGGAGCGCCACGTCGAAGCCTCCGCCCGAGGCCGGTTTGACTTCGTAGCTCGGCGTCACCGAGGCCAGGACGCGCTGACTTGTCAGGATCCGGACCTTGTCGGCCACGTACGCGTCCAAGCTCGCCCGGTCGGGGAAGCTCGATCCCACGAGTTTCTGGTATGGATCGATCAGGTTCATGAGGACGAAATCCTTGGTCCGCCCCACGATATGGAAGTCCACGCTTCGGAGCACGTACGGTCCGGTCGAAACGCTTTCGGCCTGGGCCGATCCCGTCGGGTTCGGCGCTCCCGGGGCGGTCCGGCTCTGAGCCCCGGCGCTCGCTCCTCCCCAGAGGAGCGCAAGGGTGATCGCGGCGAAAATTCCCCGCGTCGATTCCATCGTCGCCATTCGCCGGCGTCGCCGGTTCCGCGCAGGCAGGCAGACGGCCGGAACCCGGCTTGTCGTGGAGGAGCGATACGGTAATGAAGCCATCCAAGTTTCCGCCTTCGTACGAAATTGCGCCGGCCTGTCGCTACAGGGCAAAAGCCCGTACCGGCGGGATTGTTTCAAGATGCGGGGGCGAGTGGTCCATACCCTAGCTTTATAGGGCCAGTGTCATTCGATTGAATATGGGTAGAACCTAGTCCAACGAGAAAATTCCATAAAGAAAGAGTATCCGACTCCCGATCCGTAGGCTATGATCGGGTGGAATGGGTCCTCCATCGGGCGCTCGGGGAACGGCTAGACATTTCGCGCGCTTGCGTAGAAAATAAGGGAAGCTGTCTTCGTTCCATCGGCTTTTGGACAGCCTCGGATCCGCAGGATCCCGGGCGCCCGGGCGAGTTCGGCGCCGGGGAAGATTAAAGTAACCTCGGGTTTATGCCGAGGTTCTTTCGATGGGTGGCATTTCAGGGCCGGCCCGGCGGCGAGTTTCTTTAGCAAGCTCGCGGGTGGGCGCATCGGCCGTTCTCATCCTGGAATTCGCGCGAGGGTAGGGCATGTCTTCGTTACTTCGAAGCTACAAGAAACTCGAGAACGAAGCCTGGAAACGGCTCACCGCACGTTTCCTGGGCCTTGTGCGCGGCCTGCGCGCCGCCTGGCTCCGTTTCGTGAAGGCGGCCGGCCAGGAAATCACCATTCTCGTGGTCCCCCACACCGAGGCGCCTGCGCGCGGTCTCCATATCCCCCTGGCCGGCTTGGTGGCGGGCTGCTTCCTCACCGTGGGCGTACTGGTCGGGGGAGTCCTGCTCCTTATAGGCGTGAGAGGCGAAGAGGGGATACTCTCCGGCTCTTCGGCGGCGTATACGGCGGCCAAGTCCGAGCACGACCAACTCCAGGATCAGATGGGCCTGTTCACCAAGGCCTTCGGCGCCTTCAAGTCGACCCTCGTCACCGAGCTCTCGTCGGTCGGCCGCGGCAGCACGGCCTCTCTCGCCGGAGCCGCGGGCTTCCCCTTCGCCAAGAAGGCGCTTTTTTCGAGCCAGCGCGTATCTCCCCTTCAGGAGCTGGAGGAGGCGCGGGCCACCCTCGACGCGGCCACGGTGCCCATCGAGGAATACGGCAACGCCATCGCGGAAATGGACCAGATCAAGCCGACCGTGCCCGCCATCTGGCCCATCGAGGGGGGCATGGGGCACATTTCCTTCCCCTTCGGTCCCGAACCCAACCCCTTCACCGGCGAGATGTACTTCCATACGGGCATCGACTGCTCGACCTACCGCACCGGCGATCCCATCGTCGCCACCGCCGACGGCACCGTGGAATTCGCCGGCGTCGACGGCGGCTACGGCAGATGCGTCTACATGAAGCACGCCAACGGCTACTACACCCGCTACGGGCACATGGAGCGCATCCTCGTGTACACCGGCCAGAAGGTCAAGCAGGGGCAGGTCATCGGCCTCATCGGCATGACGGGCGTGGCCACCGGCCCGCACGTCCATTACGAGGTGATCATCGGCTCGGCCTACGTCGATCCCATGGGCTACTTCTGGTCGAACGCCCAGGCCAACCCGATCGTCCAGGGCGGCCACGACCACGACTAGCAGCCTCGACCGGCGCAAAGCTTCAGTTCGGAGATAGACGAAGCGTTCGCGTCCGCCATCGGTGCCTCGCTTGGCCCGGGGCATTAGCAAAAACGAGGTTTTGAAAAACGAGGTCGCTACATGTCTGGACTCTTCTCTTCGAGCCTGAGCGATGCCACGCCCGCCGGATTGGATCTCGGCGCCCTGTCGGGTCTGGACAAGGAAGCGCTTTTCCGGCTGTTCTCCAGTTTCATGGATCACATCCCCGCGGGGATCATCATCAAGGACAGCTCTCTCCGCTATATCTATGTCAATCGCTATCTCAAGAATTTCTACGGCACCAGCCTCCACGAGGGAGGGCGGGCCGCGGAAATTTACCTCGGGGATCCTATGGCGGCCGAGATCGATGACGAGGACCGTCGGGCTCTGCAGGGCGAATCGATCGAAGTCTTCGTGACCATGCCGGACAATTTCGGCATATCGCGACGGTTCAGGATCTTGAAGTTTCCCATCGACCTGACCGGCGGCGAGCGGATGCTCGGCTACATCATGACCGACATAACTGAACTCGCGAAGATGCAGAACGAGCTGGCCGCCGCGGTCGCCGAGCGCGAAAAGCTTCTCAAGGAAGTCCACAATCGCATCATGTCATGACCGCGCGCTGGACAGTGAAGGAGAATCCGATGACCGAGAGAATCGACCATGCACGGGTGACCACAGCCCCCGAGCTGCCGGGGCGGCGCATCGTCAGGAATCTGGGAATCGTCCGAGGCATCGTCGTGCGTTCGAGAAGCCTCTTGGGCAACCTCGGGGCCGCGTTTCAGACGCTCGTGGGCGGCAACATCACGATCCTCACCGAGCTCTGCGAGAAGACGCGCCAGGACGCCTTCGCCCTCATGCTCGACCATGCGGCCGAGCTGGGCGCGGACGCGGTGGTGGCCTTCCGCTACGACGCCACGGAGGTCATGGACGGCGTGACGGAGGTCCTGGCCTACGGCAGCGCGGTCTGCACGGAGCCGCTGGAATAGGCTCCGCGCAGCCTCGGCTCAGGGAAACCTGGGCGCCGAGGGGACCTGGATCTGCGGTACCGACACGGAGGGAGCCTGGACCTGCGGCAGCGCGTTCTTGGCGGCCTCGGCGGCCTTGGCGGCGGCCTCGGCCTCGAGCTGCTTCTGCCTCTGGGCCACGAAGGCGTCGATCTGGTCGTAGGGGATGGGGAGCTCGACCTCCACGGGAATCACGATGGGCGTCTCCCAGGTGTCCTTGCCGATGAGGAGGGTCACCCAGAGCTTGGCCTTGATGCCGAGCTTCTCCGGACGGTGTCCAAGGCTCTTGAGGACCCCGGCGAAGGGGATGCCCACCGACACCGGCTCGACGGCCGAGGCGCCGCTGGCGATGCGGACGAAGCGCTTGTGGGCGGTATCCAGGACGTGGTTGCCGTCGAGGAAGAAGGCGAGCTCGGCGTGGTCGAGCGCCACGTCGCGGTCGGTGGTGTCGGTGATCTTCACCATCACGTCGAAGTCGACCGTGTCGATGAGGGTGCCCGAGGAGAAGGTGACGCCCGTCACCTTGAGGCCGGCGTACTCGTAGCGGCACTTGGCGAGGTAGGTTCTCGCGTCGATGTTCTGCTGTACGGTGGCGCAGGAGGCCAGGAGGATGCCCGCCAGGCCGAGGAGAAAGAGTGTCTTCTTCATGGTCGCCACTTTACCCGAATCTCCGTTTCGCGCCAACCGGCGCGCCGCCGGTCGCGACCGGCGCTCGCTCGCCTAACGCGCATGCTTGCATGACGCGCGCTCGCCCGCCTAGCGCGCTCGCCGTCCGGCGCTCGCCGTCCGGCACTCGCCGTCCGGCGCTCGCCCGCCTAACGCGCCATGTGGTTCATGGGGCCGTGGCCGCGGCCGATGCCCAGGTCGACCGAGGCCGCGATGATGCGCGTGATGTAGGCCTTGGCCGAGCGCACCGCCTCTTCCAAAGGCAGGCCGAGGGCGAGCGCGGCGGCGATGGCCGAGGAGAAGCTGCAGCCGGTGCCGTGGGTGTTCTTCGAGGCGATGCGTTCGGAGGGGAGCTCGGCGAAGTCGCGGCCGTCGAAGAAGATGTCCACGCAGTCCTGGCCGGCCGAGAGGTGGCCGCCCTTGACGACGACGGCCTTGGGGCCGAGCTCCAGGATGGCGCGGGCCGCGCGGCGCATGCCCTCGAGTCCCTCGATGGCGAAGCCGCAGATCGCCTCGGCCTCGGGGATGTTCGGCGTCACGATGGCGGCCGCGGGCAGGAGGATGCGGACGAGGGCCTCCTTGGCGTCCGCGCGCAGGAGGGGATCTCCGCCCTTGGCCACCATGACGGGGTCCAGGACCACGGGTCCCAGCTCGTGCTGGGCGAGCTTGGCGGCCACGACCTCGATGATGGCCGCGTTCGAGAGCATGCCGATCTTGACGGCGTCGGCGCCGATGTCGCTCGCCACCGAGTCGATCTGCAGGCCGACGAAATCCGGGGGGATTTCGAATACGCCCTGGACGCCGAGGGTGTTCTGGGCGGTGAGGGCGGTGATGACGCTCGCGCCGAAGACGCCGTGGGCGGCGAAGGTCTTGAGGTCGGCCTGGATGCCGGCTCCGCCGCCTGAGTCCGAGCCCGCTATCGTCAACGCGCGCTTCATGCCGCGCCTCCTTTCCTGTCGGCCTTGAGGTGGTCCCAGCCCGAGGGCTCGAGTGGCACGGTCCGTCCGTCGGGGAGCCGCAATTCGATCCTGGGAGCGCCCGGGGCCGCCACGGCGGGGAGCACCTCGCCGATGATCGAGACGGGGGTGCCCGTCTCGTCGCGGATCAGCCGGGCGAGCGCCTCGGCCGAGCCGGCCGGGGCGGTGAACAGGAGCTCGTAGTCCTCGCCGCCGTGCAGGGCGAAGTGCCACTCGTCGCCGCGGGCGGCGCGGGCCAGGGCGCGGTTCCCGGGCGAGACGGGCAGGGCCGAGGCCAGGACCCTCGCCCCGACGCCGCTCTTCTCGCAGATGTGTCCGAGGTCGCCCGCGAGGCCGTCGCTGATGTCGGTCATCGCGCCGACCAGGGGAGAGGCGCCCAGGAGGGCGCCCTCGCGGAGCCGGGCCGTGGGCGTGTCGCGGCGCGCGCGGGCGAGCGCGGCGTAGTCCGCCTCGGCCGAGAGCTCCGGCTCGAGCAGCAGGGCCACGCCCGCGGCCGCGTCCCCGAGCGAGCCGGTGACGAGGATCGCGTCGCCGGGCCTGGCGCCCGAGCGCAGCTTCACCTCGGCGCGGTCGGCCTCGCCCAGCATGAAGATGTCGACGAAGACCCCGGCGCGGGTGCCCGTGATGTTGCCGCCGACGATGTCGACGCCGGCTCGCTCGGCCTCCTCGCGCAGGCCCGCGTACAGGCCGTCGACGAACTCGGCCGGAAGGCCCCGCGGCAGGCCGAGCGAGACGAGGGCGAAGCGCGGCCTGCCGCCCGCCGAGGCGACGTCGCTCAGGTTGATCGCGAGAGCCTTGCGGCCGAGGTCGCGCGCCGAGATGGCCTCGCGCAGGAAGTGTATGCCCTCGACCTGGACATCGCAGGTAGCGAGCCAGACCTTGCCGCCCTCGGCGGCCAGCACCGCCACGTCGTCGCCGATGCCGACGATCACGCCCCTGCCCGGCTCGGGCAGGGCGCGGCGGATCCTCTCGATGAGGCCGAACTCCCCCAGCTCGTCTATGGTCATGCTCTCCCGCCTTTCGCGCCGTCGATGATCGCACGCAGCCCGCGCGCGGCGGCCTCCGCGTCGTCGGCCGACACGATGGCCGACACCACCGCGAGACCCGCCGCCCCCGCGCCGAGGACGGCCGCCGCGTTCCGCGCGTTGATGCCGCCTATCGCGACCACCGGGATGCCGATGCCGCGAGCGAGGGCGGCGAGGCCGTCCAGCCCCATGGGCGGGGGGGCGTCCGGCTTGGTCGGAGTCGAGAAGACCGGGCTCGCCCCGATGTAGTCGGCGCCCTCGGCTGCCGCGCGGCGCGCCTCCTCGAAGTTGCCGGCCGACACGCCCAGGAGCCTGCCCTTCCCGATGATGCGCCGCGCGGCCGGGGCGGGCAAGTCGTCCTGGCCCACGTGGAGTCCGTCCGCGTCGACGGCGAGGGCCAGGTCGGCGCGGTCGTTGACGATGAAGGGGACGCCTCGCGAGCGGCAGAGCGCGGCGAGGGCCGCAGCCTCCTCCAGCATGGCGCGGGTGGTCGCGCCCTTCTCGCGGTATTGCACCATCGTCACGCCGCCCGAGATGGCCGCGTCGACGATCTCCAGGGCGCTCCGGCCGCGCGACAGAGCCGAGTCCGTCACCAGGTAGAGCGAGTAGTCCGCCATCGGCTAGAGCCTCGCGACCTTCGCCGCGGCCTCGACCTGCTTGGGCGTGAGGGCGTACAGGGCGTCGAGGAGGGCGGCCCGGAACGAGCCGGGTCCGCGGGAGACGCGCGCGGCCTCCTGGCCCGCGATGCCGTAGCAGGTCAGGGCCGCCGTGGCCGCCGCGAGGCGGTCGCTCTCGACGGCGCAGAACACCGCCACGACCGTGGTCGACATGCAGCCCGTGCCGGTGACGAGTTTCATCATCTCGTGGCCGTTGTCGACGCCCGCGACCTGCGCGCCGTCGGAGAGGATGTCGCGCTTGCCCGTGATCGCCACGGTGGCGCCGATGCGGCCGGCGAAGGAGCGGGCCACGGCTACGGGGTCGGCGACGCCCTCGACGGATTCGACGCCCTTGACGAGGCCGCCCGCCCCGGCGAGCGAGCCGACCTCGCCCGAGTTGCCGCGCACCACCGAGATCTTGAGCTCGCGGAGGAAGCGCTTGGCCGTCTCGATGCGGTAGGCGGTCGCGCCCACGCCGACGGGGTCGTAGACGATGGGAATGCCGAGCTCGTTCGCGCGGCGGCCGGCGATGAGCATGGCCTCGACCCAGTCGGGCTCGAGGGTGCCGGGGTTGAGCACCAGGGCGCCGGCGGCGCCGACCATCTCGGCGACCTCCTCCTTGGCGTGGGCCATGACCGGCAGGGCGCCGAGGGCGAGGGTGGCGTTGGCCGTGTCGTTCATGACGACGAAGTTGGTGATGTGGTGGATGAGGGGAGAGCGCACGCGCACGCGCTCGAGCAGTTCGGCCGCGGCGGCCCCGAAGTCGGAATAATCGAAACTCATGTCAAACCTCCTGTGAGCGATGCGAGAACAGTCCGAGAACGACGTAAATGGCGAAGGGCAGGACGAAGCTCGGGATGGAGCCGCCGATGAGCGTGAGATTCTGCGGCACGATTTTCGCCCAGGACGGCAGGAACGAGGCCAGGGTCGCGGGATTGGTCACGTGGTAGATGACGACGCCGACGAGCCAGGCCGCGACCGCCTTGGCCTTCCAGGCCGCGCTCCGCGCCTGGGCCGCTCCCGCCCGGGCTCCGCTCGCACTCCCCGCGGCCATTCTCGCGGCGCCCACGTCAACGCGGCC
>JAJXZP010000170.1 GCA_021779995.1 bacterium
CCGCAGCGAGCGGCGCGGTTCCACGCGGCAAGTCGACGCCGCTGTCGGGCATAATGGCGGCGAAGCCGCGTTCGTGGGCTACATCCTCGCCGACGAGGGCGCCGAGCCGACGCGCGTAGTCGGCGGCGGCCTCGAGGTCCGCCCCTCCCCGCAGGAGACTTCGCTCCAGCTCGCCCAGGACCAGGGCGGCCTTGCGCATCCGGTGCCGCGGCGAGAGTTTGGCGAGCTTTTCGACGGGAATCATGGCAGGCCGCGGAGGCGAAGGGCTTTAGAAGGCCGTCTTCATGAAATCGAAGACGTCGTCCACCGACACCGCCCGCGGCAGGTAATTCATGAAATCGAGGTCGCGGGCGTCGCGGGCCGCGTCGACCATGCGGTCCAGGGAGAGGTCGAAATCCTTGAGCCTCGAGGGAATTTTGAGCTGCCCGAGCCGGGTCCGGAGCCACTCGACCACCTTCGCGGCGGCATCGGCGTCGCTCAGCTGGGACACATCCTCGCCGAAAAGCGTAGCGAGCTTGGCTATCTTTTCGAGCCGGCTTTTCATGGCGGATTCCATGGAATAGGGCAGGACGATCGCGGCGAGGCTCGCCTTCGGCACCGGCCAGCGGGCGTTTATGGCCAAGGCGACCGCCGTGCCCAGGCCGGGGGCGCTCATTCCTATGCCCAGCGAGGCGAGAAGCGAGCCCTTCCAGGTCTCGAAACGCGCGGCCGGGTCGTCCGGCCGGGCTATGAGGGCGTCGAGCCCTCCGGCCAGGGAGACGACGGCCTTTTCGAGCAGAAGATCGCTCATAAAGGAGGACTTCGTGGAGACGTAGGCCTCGACGGCGCCCAGGAGGCCGTCAATCGCGCAGGAGGCCCGGACCTTGGGGGAGAGGGTGGCCGAAAGCACCGGATCGATAAGGACCGCCTCGGGCGAGGCTGAGGGCGCGCGCCGCATCCGGATGCGGCGGTCGCGACCGTCGGGAAGGACTATGCAGTTCTCGGTCATGAAGCCGTGCCGGAGCGAGGTGGGGATCTCGATGAGAGGCAGCGGCGCGGAGGCGATCTTCGCGCCGTCCAGGAAGGCGTCCAGGTCCAGGTCGGAGGCGGCGAGGGCGGCCGTGCAGCGGGCGATCATGAGCGTCTTGATGCCGCCGATTCCGATGACGAGGGGGGCTCGAGCCCCCCTCGCGAGCCGGAGGGCGTCCTCGGCGGTCCGGCTCGTGGCCCGCTCGGGAATCTCGTCGAACACGAGCACCTGGATCTCGCGCTCTTCCAGCAGACCGCGGATCCGATCTATGGCCTTGGATTCGTACAGGAGGGGATCGGCGACGAGGAGGGCGCGGGAGCGGCCCGAGCCGGCCAAGTCGGCCGCGAGCAAGGGCAGCCGCAGGAGGGCGTCGGAGCCGAACCACACGGCCGGGTCGATGTGGAAGTAGAAATCGGGCACGATCGATCCTCCACGTTTGGGCGGCCCGCCGGCCGGAACGCGCCCGGGCCCGGGTCATCCGGCAGGCCATCGAAGCGCTCGAAGCGTTTCACCGCTCGCCGGCGGACAGCCTCAAAATCAAAAAAGGCGGAAGTCCAGCTCCCGCCCCTGCATGCACGCCTGCGCGGCCGGCTGCCGCGGCCTTCGGTCAGACCTTGCCGAACAGCTGATCCAGGATCTTGTCCGCCGTGAGGGAGAGGACCGCATCGTCCAGGTAGCCGGGCTGGTCTATCTTGGCCTTGAGCTCGGCCACCCGGTCGGCCCGCACGTCCGGCGCACCCTTGGCGATCTCGGAGGCGCGGAAAAGATCCGCCTTGAAGGACGCATCGTGGGAAATCGAGATGGAGTCGCCCTTTCCGGCCCGGTCCGCTCTTCCCCCCTGGGAGGGCTTCATGGGGTCTCGAATGGGATCCATGGAGTTAAGGCGATCTATGGTCATCTCGCTCCCCTGCCTTTCACCAGAATTATCGGCGACGATCCAAGAATAGTTTACGCCAATTCGGCCGCCGCGACAAGCACCGAGAACTCTCCGCGGCGCTCGGCCTCGCCGGAAAAGCGCGAGAGCAGCTCGGCGGCCGTGCCGACCACGAATTCCTCGTGCAACTTGCTGATTTCCCGCCCGACGCAGACCCTCCGGCCCGGATCGATCCCGGCGATATCGGCCAAGAGCTTATCAATGCGATGCGGCGACTCGTACAGCACGAAGGACTCCTCCCTCGCCATCAATTCGGCCACCCGGGAGCGCCTGCGCCCGCTCTTGGGCGAGGGGAAGCCGTCGAACAGGAAGGAGCGGCCGCCTATCCCGGCGGCGCTCACGAGGGCGGCGAAGGCGCTCGGCCCCGGCAGGGGCGTCACCTCGTGCCCGGCCTCGCGGGCGCGCCGCGCCAGGAGCGAACCCGGGTCGGAAAGGCCGGGCGTGCCGGCGTCCGAGCAGTAGGCCACCGTCTTGCCCTCGGCGAGGAGGGCCAGCACGCGCGCCGCTCCCCGCTCCTCGTCGTTCGCGTGGCAGGAGACCAGGGGTTTGCGGATCTCGAAGTGCGTGAGGAGCTTGAGCGTGTGGCGCGTGTCCTCGCAGGCCACCGCGTCGGCCTGGCGCAGCGTCTCGAGGGCGCGGAGCGTGATGTCGCCCAGATTTCCGATCGGGGTCGCGACGAGGCAGAGTCTTCCCATGGAAGTCAGTATGGAGCGCCGGCAAGGGAGGGTCAACGACCTCCTACCCGAGAGCAGGCGGGACGGCTATACTCCTTCGATGGATTTCGCGATCGCGGTGCTCGTCGCCGCCGCCTTGCTCGCCGCGGCCTTGGCCGTCCTGCGGGACAGACGGACCGCGGCGCCGCGGAGGACCGGCGCTCGACGGGGGCCCGGGCCTACGGCACGCGGCTCGGAACCGCGCCGCGCCGCGCCGCTCTCAAACCAGCGGCGACGCGAGACGGGGGCCGGAGCCTGCCCGCTCTGCCGGAAAGCGCTCGGAAGCGGCGAGCGGATCAAGTCGGACCTGAGCCCCGCGAAGGGCCCGGGCGAGAAGGACCGGCTCATGCGGATCTTCGGCTGCCCGCACTGCTGGCCGCCGCAGGCCGGCACGCCGAGGACCTGCCCCGTATGCGGGCGCGAGCTCGCCCCCGAGGCCTGGGTTTTCGCGAGATACTTCGAGCGGCCCGGCCGCAGACATGTCCATGTGCTCGGCTGCCTCGAATGCCGGGGCGGAAAGAGGTAATTCGTATGGATGGAACGAGGATGAGGAGATACATCTTCATCGGACTCTTCCTGCTGCTCCTCGTGCTGGTGCTCAGGCTCTTCTACCCCTTCATGACCATATTCATCTGGTCGGGCATACTCTACGCGCTGCTCTCGCCGCTGCAGTCGTTCATCCTGCGACACCTCGGCGAGCGGGGCACCAGGGCCGGCGCGCGGCGCCTCGTGTCCTTCCTCCTCGCGATCTGCGGGGTCCTGGCGGTCCTCCTTCCCCTCACCTACCTGGCGATCAGCCTGGCCCACCAGATCATCGAACTCAGCCGGACCATCCGCGTGGACCTGCTCGCCAACCCCTCGATGCTCGACCTCTCCCCCATGAGCCCCGTGGGCGGCTTCGTCTTCAACCTCACCGACGGCCTCGTCGATCTGTCGCACGTCAAGCTGGGGCAGGAGATATCCGAGCTGCTCTACGGCTCCGGGAACAAGCTCCTGGGACTGTCGGGGGTCTTCCTGCAGAAGACCTTCTCGACCCTGCTCGGCATCATCTTCCTCGCCATAACCCTCTACTTTCTCCTCATGGACGGCCGGCAGCTCATGCGGATCGTCGTCGGCGCCATACCCATCGAGCGGGCCTACACGGTCCTCTTCATCACCAAGCTCCAGTCGAGCGCCAAGGACCTGGCCCGAGGCTACGTGCTCGTGATGGCCATCATCGCCACGGCGATGTCCATCGTGTACACCCTGTTCAGCATCAAGGCCGCGCTGCTGTTCGGCGTCATCACGGCCCTGTCCACCTTCGTCCCCGTGGCCGGACCGGCTTTGGCCCTCCTGCCCATCGTCGCGATCAAGGCCTTCTCGTCGGGCCTCGCTCCGGCCCTCCTCCTCCTCGGCGTCGGCATCGCGATCGTGACCGTCACCGATTCGGTGCTCAGGCCCCTCCTCTTGAAGGACCGGCTGGAGATGCACCCCTTGCTCATCCTCTTCTCGATCCTGGGCGGCATCGAGGTCTTCGGGTTCAACGGCGTCGTCCTGGGCCCGCTCATCCTCATCCTCTTCTTCACGAGCGTCGGACTCTACCACGAGGTCTACGGCGTCGCGGACGGCGAGGGCAGGGAGGAAGATACGGGGGACGGAGCACCGAGGTAGCCGCGCTTCGCCGGCTCCGGCGTGGCGGCGAGACCGGACTACCGCGCCAGGCCCAGCTCCTCGAGGTAGGAGTCCTGAATTTGCAGGTTGCCGGCGGTGCGGCCGAGCTTGCGGTCGGGGCGGATGGCGCCGTGGAAGTCCGAGCCGGCGCTGATCCTGAAGCCGCGCTCGCGGCCCATGCGCTCGAGCCGCCGGCACTGGCCGATCTTGGCGGCGGGATGGTAGGCCTCGATGCCGTCGATCCCGAGCTCCTTCCACTCGTCCATGATCGAGGCCAGGCGCCCCCAGGAGACGAAGAGCGAGAGGGGATGCGCCACGATGACCCTCCCCCTCGCCTCGCGGATCATGCGCATGGCTTCGCCGAGCTCGAGGCAATCCTTGGCCACGTAGAAGGGCCGGCCCTTGCCGAGGTAGCGGTCGAAGGCTTCCTGGCGCGTCCGGACGGCCTTGCTCCGCACGAGCATCCCCGCGATGTGGGGGCGGCCGATCCTGCCGCCCCCGGCGAGTTCGCGCAACTCGTCCATGTCGACGCTGATGCCCGCGTCGCTCAGGCGCGACAGGATGCGCTCGTTGCGATCCTCGCGCGCGCGGCCCAGGCCGACGAGGGCCGCGCCGAGCTCGCCGTCGAGCCGCTCCAGGCCGAGCCCCAGGAGATGGAACTCGCCGGGCTCGAAGGCTATCTCGAGCTCCACCCCGCGGACGAGCCTGAGGCCGCGCTCGCGGGCCGCGGCCTCGGCCGCGGGAATGCCGGCGACCGTGTCGTGATCGGTGAGGGCGAGCGCGGACAGGCCGATCTCGGCGGCGAGCGCGACGAGCTCGGCGGGGGCGTAGCTCCCGTCGCTGGCCGTGGAATGGCTGTGCAGGTCGATCACGCGGATTCCGAAGCGGCCGCGGGTCCGCCTCGGCCGCCGGCGGCGCGGCCGGAGCCGGAGCTGGCGGCGCGGCCGAAACCGGGCGCCCCTTCGGAGCCGATATTTCCGCGGGAGCCGAAGAGCTCGATCGGGGGGGGCGCCCCCTCAGCGGGAGCGGACGCAAGCGCGAGGCTAAGGACCTCCGCCAGGCGGAGCATCTCGGCGTCGCCCAGGGCGCGGCACGCGCCACCCGAGGCCGGCCGCGCGAGGGTGTAGAGCTGGATCGAGGAAAGGCGCGCGCCCGAGCGGAGCAGCTCCGCCACGGTCCGGGCGTAGGCGGCCATCTCCCCGTCGCCGGGCGAGACGCCCTCCACCTCGCAGAGCATGGTCTGCACGACGAGGGGCCGCTCCGCGGCGTAGATCCGCAGCCCCTCGACGATGTCGCCCAAGGCGTAGCGGGAGCGGGACAGGCGCTCGAAGGCCGCCTGGTCGCCGCCGTCGAGCTTGGCCCAGAGCTCGAAGCCCAGGTCCTGAACGCGGCCCAGGACGCCGCGGCCCCGCTCGGAGAGGAAGCCGGTCGAATTGGTGATGAGGACCAGCCTGGCTCCGCCGAGCAGCTCCGGCCGGACGCTCCGGGCCGCGGCGCAGAGGGCGGCAGCCTCTTCGAGAAGCGGCGAGAGGCTGGGCTCGCCGTTGCCCGAGATGCAGATGTCGCGGACGGTCTCGGGCGCCCAGGAGGCCGCCCAGCCTTCGTCCAGGAACTCGCCGAGCTCGGACTCGAACCGGGCGAGCGAGAAGGGCCGGGCCTCGGGGAAGGGGAAGACTTCGCAGTAGGGGCAGTCGAAGTTGCAGGTCTTGAGGTCGGGGAAGAGGTTGACGCCCACCGAGAGGCCGCCCGATCGGCGCGAGACCACGGGATAGACGAGACGCCCCGCCTCGCGATCGAGACGGTGCTCGGAGACCCCCGCCGCGTTCCGGCGCTCGGCTTTCATGGAGCGATACTAGTCCGGCGCCGCCCCGAGGCACAAGGGCCGGCGCGGCGCCCCCGCCCCGGAAGAGCGATCCGGCTTGACAGGGCTCGGCGCGCGCCGGGATACTTTGTCCGATTCGATTGCCGCGGCCACCCCGCGCCGCTCGGGGCGGGGTACGCGAACATCCGACGACGGAGGCAGAAGTTATGCGACAGACGGCGGTGACGAGCGCCGAGGCGCCCAAGGCCCTCGGCCCCTATTCCCAGGCGGTATCGATCGGCGATCTCGTGTTCTGCTCGGGGCAGCTCGGCCTCGACCCGGCGAGCGGCGAGCTCGTCGCCGGCGTGGCGGCCCAGGCCGAGCGCGCCATGCGCAACCTGGCGGCCGTGCTCGGGGCCGCGGGCTCGGGCCTCGACCGCGTCGTGAAGACGACCATCTTCCTCGCGAGCATGGGCGACTTCGCCGCGGTCAACGAGGTCTACGGCTCCTTCTTCTCGGGAGCCTATCCCGCCAGGTCGACGGTCCAGGTCGCGGCCCTGCCCAAGGGCGGCCTCGTCGAGATCGAGGCCGTCGCCCTGGGCGGCTCCCGCTAGGAGCCTCCGGCGGCGCGCACGGAGCAGGGCGAGGGACAGAGCAGGGCGAGGAGCGGAGCCCCCGTGATCGGGTCACGAACCGCCCTTGCCCAGGGCGAAGCTCACGATGAGGACGGCCAGGACCACGGCGGTGATCGCCACGTAGCGCCAGTCGCGCTCCATGGCGAAGGCGACGATCGAGACGGCCACGCGCGAGACGGGCGTCAGGATGATGAGCATGAGCCCGAGGGATATGACCGCGAGGGGGTCGAGCCTGGCGACGCCGGAGAAGACCGAGGCGAAGGTGTGCGGGAAGGCCAGGGCCGAGGCGATGCCGCCGCCTAGGCCGCCCGCGCCGCGCAGGACCAGCAGGATGAGGCCGATGACGATGACGCCCGCGCTGATGAGGACGCCCGAACGGAGCACGACGCTGACCATGAGCTCGGTGGCGCGGGCGGGGTCCTCATCGGCCAGGGCGGCCCTCGCGCGGTCGTCTTCCGTCTCTCGCGTCTCTTTCTTCATGGACGTTCCTTTCACAGCGAGATGTTGAAACCGCGCAGGAGCATCTGGACGGCGATGATCGCGAGGACCGCGAAGAAGATGATGCGGATGCTCGCGCCGGCGAGGCGGGCCAGGAGGCGGGTCCCCACGAGCGAGCCGGCCAGCACGCCGAGCGCCACCGGGGCGGCGATAAGGGGATCGATGTCGCCGCGCAGGAAGTAGATGCCGGCGCTGGCCGCCGCCGTAACGCCGATCATGAAGTTGCTTGTCGCCGTCGAGGCCTTCATGGGCATGCCCATGGCCGTGTCCAGGGCCACGACCTTGAAGACGCCCGAGCCGATGCCCAACAGCCCCGATGCGAGCCCGGCGAAATACATGATTCCCGCGCCGGCCGGCACGTGGTGAAGGTCGTAGCTGATTTCGCGCTTCACCGCCGGATCGTAGTAGGTGCTGGAGAAGCCGAGCTTGGCCGCCAGGGGATCGGGCGGAATGCCCTCGGCCTGATCCTTGCCGTAGGGATGGAGGCGCCAGCCCAGCTCCAGGGCGATCTTCCTGCCCATCGGGTAGAGCGAGTACAGCAGCACGAGGGCGAAGACCACGTAGAGCGCCGAGCCCTTGACGACCCCGGCGAGGAAGGCCCCGCAGACCGCGCCGATGCTGGTGAGGATCTCGAGAAACATGCCGACGCGGATGTTGGACAGGCGGTCCTTGACATAGGTGGCCGCCGAGCCGCTCGAGGTGGCGATGATCGAGACGATCGAGGCGCCCGCCGCGATGCGGAAATCGACGTGCAGGAAGAGGGTGAGCGCGGGGATGACGATGATGCCGCCGCCCAGTCCCAGGAGGGACCCGACTACCCCCGCGATGATGGATACCGCCAAGACGATCAGGAATTGCACGAATAGGTGTGTCATGTGATGCACCGAGCCTAGCACCGGAGCGGGGGGCTATTCAAGCTCTCGCCGAAACGGTCGCGCGGAGCTCAGGGGCCGACCGGGAGCGGGCCGCCGGGCGGGGAAGGCGTGATGCGAGGGATGCCGTCTCCGCCGAGAGTGTAGACGACGCTCTGGAAGGGCTGCAGCTCCGGCGCGGCGCTCGCGGCGCGCGAGCGGACGAGGAGTCCGGCCGCGGCGTAGGCCCTCGCCGGGGGCGCGCCGGGGACGAAGCCGAGGCCGGCCCCCAGGGGCGCGATGCGCGAAACCAGAGCCCCCGCGAGACCGCGGGGCCGCGGCAGCAGATAGGGGGCCGCCGCGCCGCCACAGAGGCCCAGGACGCGGTAGAGGCGCAGGTCGATGGAGCCGCCGGCCGGGAATTGCGCGAGGAAGGCCAGCGGGCCGCGCAGGTCGAGGGTCTCGGCGACGATGGAGACCTCGGGCAGCGGGAGCTCGACGAGGCCGGCGGGGGCGGCTCCCCGCCCGGGGAGGCGGAGCTCGGCCCTATAGACCGGAGCGGCCCGGCCGGTCTCGACCGAGAGGGGCAGGAGCCGCGCGATCTCGCTCCCCTCCGCGTAGGGCGAGTAGGGCGAAGCCAGGGTGCGCAGGAGGAGCGTCGCCGCGGCCAGGAGGACGAGCGCGGCCGCCGTGCCCGCGCGCGGCCAGAGCCCGGCCGCCAGGCCCGCCGCGCCCAGGGCCGCGGC